>DATBDM010000064.1:0-7601 GCA_036269915.1 Solirubrobacteraceae bacterium
TCGACGGGCTGAAGTCCGACGCGACCGACCTGACGGCCGGCGGCCGGCGCCTCCTCAACGCCGCCGAGACGCAGATCGAGAAGACCCTCGGGGTCGTCAACACCAACTGGCCGCCCGTCCCCGCCGAGGACTGACGCCTCAACACGCGGCCCGTCGCGGCCGCACGCAGATCTCCGAGCGGCCGGCATCTTGCCGGCCGCTCGTCTGCGTGCGCCGCCCCGCCCGACGCCATCGGCCACGGCGGCGGGACAGCTAGCCGACGAGCTCCGCGCTGGTGGCGGGCTCGGCAACCGGAGCGGCGAGCGGGCGGCGGGAGCGGCTCGTCCAGCCCTGGTGGAACATGGTCGCGAACGCGGCGATCCGCAGCGGGGCGATGAGGAAGGTGATCTGCAGGGCGAACAGCGGCAGGCGGCGGAGATCGCGCCGCTCCCTGCGGAACCGCGGGATCTGCCGCAGCCCGATGCTCGCGAGCATGCCGAGGTAGCCCAGAGGCAGCTCGATCGCCGGCGGCAGCCCCGCGGAGCCCTCGCCGCGGAGGCCATGCGCGATCGCGAGCGTCATCACGGCGAACAGCGCGAACGGCGTCACGATGTCGGCGGCGAAGGAGGCGAACGCCACGGGCCTGCGCCACAGCCACCGCAGGCTGAGCAGGGTCTCGCGCTGGCTCGAGCGGCCCCACCGCAGCTGCTGGCGCCAGTACGTGCGCCAGTCCGAGGGGGCATCCGTCTCGACCAGCGCCGTGGACTGGTACACGGTCCGCCAGCCGGCGCGCAGCAGCTCGTTGGTGAGCACCCGATCGTCTCCGACGTGCTGCGGCACCCCGAACACGGTCTGGCGGACGAGCCGCGCGACGGCGGGCTCGAAGGCGGCCCGGCGGTACGCGATCGTGCGCCCGGCGAGGCAGCCGATCTGCCCGAACAGCGACTGCGCCGGGACCGTGAGGTGGTAGCGGATGTCCTCGACCCAATCGGAGAGCCGCCGCACCGGGTTGTCGCCCGGATCGAGCACGGCCTGGCGGGGCGTCACGCCGCCCACCCGCGGATCGGCGAACGGCCGCAGCATCTCGGCCAACGCGTCCGGCGCCCAGACCGTGTCGCTGTCGAGGACGATCACGACGTCCGTGCTCGGGTCGCTGGCGGCGAGGCCGGCCGCGATCGCGGCGCGCTTGCCGGACTTGGGCAGCCGCATCACCACGTCGCAGTAGTCCCTCGCGACCGCGGCGATCTCCGGGTCGCCGCCGTCGACGACCGCGATCAGCTCGGTCGGGCCGTTGTCGCGCACGCTCGCCAGCGAGCGGCGGAAGAGCGCCTCCGGCTCGTTGTAGACCGGCACGATGACCGACGTGGCGAGCCCCTGCGTCGAGGCCTGCGACGGCCGGTAGCGCCGCGCGGCGACGGACTTCGCCGCCCAGAGCACCCAGACGTAGACGAAGAACCCCATGAACAGCGTCGGGGAGGCGCGGCCGCTCACCGCCTCGGCGGCGTCACGGAAGAAGCTGAACATCGGCCGCGTCCTCCTCGCTCGACATGGGGACGAGCTCGTCCCGGTGAAACCAGCGGCCGCCGAGACGCACGAGCGGGGCGATCGCCCGGCGCGGCCGCGTGCGGCGGGGCGGCTGGAGCTGGTCGGCCGCGCCTCGGAGCAGCCGCGACGCGGTGCGACGCGCGCGCTCTCTCTTGGACGTCGCTGCCCGCACCGATCGACCGTATGCGTCGCGCGCGCCCGGGGCGAGCATCGCTCGCGCTCGTGCGATACGTGCTCGTGCTCGAACCGCGCGGCGTCGCTGCTGGAGTCGATGGATGAGCGCTCCCCCGGCGGCCGGCCGGGCTTCGGGATTCGAGCCTTGGCAGCAGCGGCTCGCCGGTGCCGCGGCCTGCACGGTCCCGGGCGTGCTCATGCGGCTGGGCGGCGGCGTGTTCGCGCCTCCCGTCCAGCTCGTCGCGTACGGCGCCGGCGTCGTGGCCGCGGCCTTCATGCTCGCGTGGGCCTGCGAGGCGGCACAGGTGGACATCGCCCACGGCATCGTCGTGGCGCTCGTCGCGTTCGTGGCGATCCTGCCGGAGTACGTCGTCGAGCTGCACTTCGCCTTCACCGGCCACGCCGACCTCGTCACCGCGAACCTGACGGGCGCCACGCGGCTCCTGCTCGGGGCCTGTATCGGGTTGCCGTCGGTGCTCGCCCTGCTCCCGAGGCGGCATCGGCCGAAGGAGATCGGGCCACTCGAGCTCGCACCGGACCATCGCGTCGAGCTCGCGGTCCTGGGCCTCGCCGCCGTGTGGGCGTTGCGGGCCGTGGCGCGCGGCGAGCTGACCGTGTTGGACTCCGCCGTCCTGGTGGGTCTGTACGTCATCTACCTGCGGCGCGTCATCGGCGCCGACAGCGAGGAGGTGGCGCCCATCGGCGTCGCCGCGAGCCTCGCGGAGCTGCCGGTCGAGAGGCGCCGGATCTGGGTGCGCGGCCTCATGGGGTACTCCGCGCTCGTGATCCTCGTCACCGCCGTGCCCTTCGGGGACGCGGTGCTGGCCACGGGCGCGCTCGTGGGCATCAGCCCGTTCCTGCTCCTGCAGTGGCTCGTGCCCGTCGCCACCGAGGTCCCCGAGCTCGTCGTCGCCTGGGTGCTGCTGGTGCACGGTCGGGGCGGTCAGAGCGTCGCGGTCCTGCTCGCCGGAGCGGTGAGCCAGTGCACGCTCGCGATGGGCACGCTGCCGGTCGCGTTCGTCCTCGGCGCCGGCACCGGGCCGCTTCCGCTGGCTCCGCGCGAGCGGATCGAGCTGCTGCTCACGGTCGGCGTGGCGCTCTACGCGGTGGCCGCGGTGCTCACGCTGCGCGTGAGCCGCGGCGACGCGTCGATCATGCTCGGCCTCTTCGCCGTCCAGTTCGTGTTGCCCAGCGTCCTCACGCGCCTGCTGCTGGCGATCGTGTTCCTGCTGCTTGCCGTCGACGTCCTGTTCGCGGAGCGGCGTCTCGTGCGGCCGGTCCTGAGCACGCTGCTGGGCAAACCGGGCCGGAGTGAGTCCGGATCGGACGATCAGCGCCGCCGATCGCCGCGTCACCCACCGGATGGCAACCTCGCGTCATGACATCGAGCTCGACCCGCCATGCACTGTGGATGTCCGCTGCCGCGGTGCTCGCCGCCGCCGTGGCCGTCCTGGTCCTGCAACTCACCGGCGCCGACAGGGCGAGCCCAGGCGTCGCGCTGTCGGCGCCGGCCTCGGCGCCGGGCCGTGGCTTCGACCAGGTCGTGGCTCGCGCCCTGCCCTCCGTCGTGCAGATCAGGACTTCGGTCGGACTCGGCTCGGGGGTCGTCTACGACCGCGACGGGCACGTCGTGACGAACGCGCACGTCGTGGCCGGGTCGAAGGCGTTCCGCGTCACGCTCGCGGACGGGTCGCAGCACTCGGCGACGCTACGCGGGGTGTATCGCCCGGGCGACCTCGCGGTCATACAGCTCGACGGCGCCCGCCCCGAGCCGGCGACCTTCGCCGACTCCTCCCAGGTCCGCGTCGGTGAGTACGCGCTCGCGATCGGCAATCCGCTGGGGCTGCGCTCCAGCGTCACCCAGGGCGTCATCAGCTCGACGAGCCGCACGGTGGGGGAGGGCAACGGCGTCGTGCTCGCCTCGGCGATCCAGACGAGCGCGCCGATCAACCCCGGCAACAGCGGTGGCGCGCTCGTCGATGCCACCGGCGCCGTCATCGGCATCCCGACGCTCGCCGCCCTCGACCCCGAGCTGGGCGGCCCGGCCGACGGCATCGGGTTCGCGATCTCGAGCAATGCGGTCCGATCGGTCGCGTCGCAGCTCGTCGCCCACGGGCAGGTGGCCCCGTCCGGGCGCGCCTGGCTTGGGGTCGACCTCCGCGGTGTCCACGGGATGGGCGCGGTCGTCGCCTCCACGGTCGCGTCGGGCCCCGCGGCCCGAGCGGGACTCCGGCCAGGCGACGTGATCGTCCGCGCGGCGGGGCATCCGGTCCTTTCGGCCGACGACCTGGCCGCCGCGCTCGCCAACGAGAAGCCCGGGCGTCGCATCGCGATCGACTTCGATGGGCCCCGCGGATCGAGTCGCGCGCGCGTGACGCTCGCCGAGACGCCCGCGATGGCCGCCGACCGACGGTAGGGCTGGCCGCCATCCCGCCGGGGGGTCAGCGCGCCGCCATTGGCCCGCTGGCCCCCATGGCGACGAGGTCCTCGAGGCGCGACCTTTGGGGACATGATCGAGCACCTCAGCTATGTGGAGTGCGACCTCCCCGAGGACATGACGCTCCGGCAGTGGCGTCACTCACGGACAGCCGGTGCGCCGGGGAGACGGCGCCCGCTGCGGCGTGTCCGGCTCGCGCTCGGCGCGGCGACGTCGTGGTCGGGCTCGCACTACCCCGGCGGTCGGGCTGATCGGATTCATCTCTCCGGCGCAGGCGTCTAGTCCGCTTCCGGCAGGGGCGGGACACTCCTCGGCACCGGACCACTCCGATGCACCGACCGGCCCCGATGTCACTCACACGCCACGCAACGACTCAGCGCCTCGACGGGAACCTGCCGGTTCCCACCCTCCGCGTCGTCGATGGTGCCGGCGACCTCCGGCCCCGCGAGACGACCGCGGTCCTCATCGCCCACGGCGACAAGCTGGCGCGCGCGGGGATGCGGGCGCTGCTCGAGCCGGAGGCCGACATCGACGTCATCGAGACCGCCGCGGATGGCGAGCAGGTGCTCGCCCTGGCGCGTGCGCTGCACCCTGACGTCGCGATCATCGACATGGCGCTGCCCGGCGCCGACGCCGTCGAGGTCACACGCCGCATCCTGACCGAGCCCGCATGCGGCTCCACGCGCGTCCTGCTGCTGAGCGCGTCCGGAGAGGACCGGGTCGTCTTCGCCGCACTGCGCGCCGGCGCGATCGGCTTCCTGCACGACCCCGATCTCGGCGAGGTCGCCTCCGCGATCCGTGCCGTCGCGCGCGGCGCGGCGGCGCTCTCGCCCGGCGTGGCGAGGTGTCTGATCGAGGAGATCGCGGCGCAGCCGTCCCCCGATCGCGGCGCGCCGGAGCAGCTCGAGGAGCTGACGCCGCGCGAGCGGGAGGTCATGGCGCTCGTGGCGAGCGGGCTCAGCAACGACGAGATCGCCGATCGGCTCGTCGTCAGCCGCGCCACGGCCAAGACGCACGTCGGCAGGATCCTCGGCAAGCTGTCGGTGCGCAACCGGGCCGAGATGGTCACGCTCGCCTACGAGTCGGGCCTGGTCCGCCCGCGGCAGCCGGCACCGACCGACTAGCGCGCCGCGATGCGCGCGAGGAGGCGGTCCTGCACCGCGCGGGCGGCATCGATCGGCATGCCGCCCACCAGCATCGAGAACGCGACGGCCCTGCCGGAACGGGTCGTGCAGTATCCCGAGAGGGCCGAGGCGAGCGTGCGCAGGAAGAGGGTGCCGGTCTTGCCGTGGCATCGCCCGGCCGCGGCGGTGCCGCGCATCCGGTAGGCGAGGGTGCCGGTACGCCCCGCGACGGGCAGGGCTCGCCTGAAGCCGTGGAAGCCGCGGACGTGTCGCATGGCGAGCAGGAAGCGAACCAGCTGGCGGGTGGTGGTGCGGTTCGCGGGGTCGAGGCCGGCGCCGTCCCGCAGCCGGACGCTGACCCCGACCGAGCGGGCGAACTGCACGGCATCGCGGACGCCTGCGCGGGCGTTGCCGTGGCCGAGTCGCGCGGCCAGCTGCTCCGCGAGCAGGTTGTCCGACGGTCGCAGGATCGCGGCCAGCGTGGAGGCCACCGCGTCGCCCCAGCGATGCGCGGCGGCCCCGGTGATGAACAGCTTCGTGTTCGACGCGAGGACGCGGCGCGTGCCCGGCCGGCGGGCGTAGAGCTCTCGGCCGGTGTGGACGTCGGCGACGACGACGCTGGCGTGCCGGCCGGCCGGCACGGCCGCGCGATCCAGCGCCGTCACCGTCCGCTCGGAATAGCGGTAGGGGCGGGCGGCGGCGGGAGCGGCGGGCGCGATCAGGACGACCGCAGCGAGGGCTGCGACAACCGGGGAGCGGAGCATGGCTACGCGGCCCGGCGCTCGGAATCGTCGCCTGCGCGGTTCGCCCCGGCCGTAGGGCTCACCCAGGCGTCGATGACGTCGTGCCCCAGCGCGCGGGCAACCGACACGCGGTGGCGTCCGTCGAGGACGTAGTAGCCGTCGGGCCGCTCGATCACGGTGATCGGCGGGAGCGACCGGCCGGCGCGGTGGGCGCGCGCGATCCGCTGCCAGCGGGAGGCGATGCGATCGGTCGCCGGCCGGAACCGGGCATCGAAGTCCTTGGTGGGGTCGACGGTGCCGACGATCGCGGGGAGCGGGATCGGCCGCAGTCGCGCCGGCCGCCGCGACAGCGCGGCGACGGCCTCGAGATCACGCGGCCGGCACGCGACGCGGTGACCCTTGAGCCACCGCCACGCGCGCCCGGCTCGCTGCCGCCGGCGCGCGCGCCGGAAGTCGGCGAGCGCGTCGAGCGCGGCGATCGTGCTCACGTGAGCGCGGTGTCGGGAGGGACGAAGGCGAACACGTCGGGGTTCGCGCCGGTCCTGCCGGCCTCGCCGGCGTCGAGCGCGGCGATCCGCTCCATGTCCGCCGGCTCGAGCTCGAAGTCGAACAGCGCGAAGTTCTCCTGGATGCGCGCGGGCGTCGTCGACTTGGGGAACACGATGTTGCCGCGCTGGAGATGCCAGCGGAGGACCACCTGGGCCGGCGAGGAGCCGAGCCGTTCGGCGATCGCGGTGATGACCGGATCGCCGAGTACCTCGCCTTGCGCGATCGGTGACCATGCCTCGGTCGCGATGCCGTGCGCCTCGCCGTACGCGCGGACGGCGTCGTTGAGGAAGTAGGGGTGAAGCTCGATCTGGTTGACCGCCGGGATGACGTCGCCGGCGGCCAGGATGCGCTCGAGGTGGACGATCTGGAAGTTCGAGACGCCGATCGAGCGGGCGCGTCCGTCCTGGGCGAGCTCCTCGAGCGTCTTCCACGTCGACTCGAAGTCGCCGTCGTAGAGCGTCGGGAGCGGCCAGTGGATGAGGAACAGATCGACGTAGTCGGAGCCGAGCGCCGAGAGGGTGCGATCGAACGCGCGGCGGGCGTCGTCGGGGCGATGGAACCCGTTGTCGAGCTTGCTGGTGATGAAGACGTCGGCGCGGTCGAGCCCGGAGGCGCGGACGGCGTCTCCCACGCCCTGCTCGTTGCGGTACATCTCGGCGGTGTCGATGTGCCGGTACCCGATCTCCAGCGCCGTCTCGACCGCTCGGGCGGTCTCAGCAGGGTCGATCTGGAAGACACCGAAGCCCAGCCGGGGAATGGCGCGGCCGTCGTTGAGCTCGATGGCGGGAACGGAACGCATGAGGGCGCAGTCTGGGGCGAGCCCAGCGGTTCCTGAGAGGCGTTTCCGATCAAGCGGAGGCTCGGCCCTGTCGAACCCGCGCGACGGTCCGGCATGGTGGCTGGCATGAACCGCGAACGCACACGTGCCTATACCCGGTTGATGGGGACGCTTGAGGATGTGGGTCCGGCGAAGTTGCTCTCGCCGGAGTTGGCGCGGATCCGGTTTGCGGCGGATTCGTTGCTGTTTTGTGGCGACATCGCTCGTGATGT
>DATBDM010000065.1:0-17098 GCA_036269915.1 Solirubrobacteraceae bacterium
GACGACCCGCATGGCGATCAAACCCAAGGACATCATCGACTCCGTCGTCGGCGTCGGCCGCAGCGCGGTCGCCACCGGCACCGAGCTCGTCGGGCGGCTGCGCGGCGAGGGCGACGAACCGGCGCCCGCGGCGCCCAAGACCGCCGGCACCTCGACGACCGCGAGCCGCACCGCCGCGTCCCGCAGTCGCGGCACCGCAGCCGCGCGCGCCGGCACCGCCGGGACGCGGCTCAAGCCGTCGGCGTCGCCGCGATCGGTCGGCGCGCCCAAGGCGGGCGAGCCGAAGGCGCCGCGTTCGGCGACCTCGACGGCGTCGCGCAGGACGACCCCGACGGCGAAGCCCAAGCCCGCGGCGGCCAACCCCCCGGCGGCCAAGCCGGCGGCGGCCAAGCCGGCGGCGGCCAAGCCGGCGGCGGCCAAGCCCGCCGCCAAGCCGAAGCCGAAGCCGACCGCGAAGGCCACGGCGGCAAAGACCACGGCGCCCGCGAAGCCCAAGAACCCGCCGGCGACCGAGCCCGCTACGGCGGCGAAGCCGAAGGACGCGGCCGTGCCCAAGTCGAGCAACGGCGCCTCGGCGACACCGGCCGAGCCGGCGTCGACGCCCGCCCCGAGCGCCGACGCGCCGAAGGGCGACGCCTGAGCAGGCGCCGGCGGTCCGCCCCCGCAGGGCGGGCCGCCGCGCCGTAGGCTCGGGCCCATGAAGCTGCACCGCACGAGCGAGGAGCGGGCGATGCTGGCTCGGGCGAAGTCGCGCCTGGACCGGCTCGACTTCCACCCGCGGCCCGTGCGCGTCGACCGCGTCCGGATCCTGCACGTCCCGTGGCTGTACCGGCTGCCCTGGTTCCGGCGCTTCGACGGCTACGAGATGGGCCCGCTGATCCTGCTCCGGCGTCCGCTGGCCGAGACCTCCGAGGACCTCGTCGTCCACGAGCTCTGCCACGTCTGGCAGGACCAGCACCAG
The DNA here is from genome assembly GCA_036269915.1 of Solirubrobacteraceae bacterium. GTDB lineage: Bacteria > Actinomycetota > Thermoleophilia > Solirubrobacterales > Solirubrobacteraceae > DATBDM01. The sequence goes on from DATBDM010000065.1 coordinate 962, forward strand.
CGCCTGCGGCTGTGGACGAGCTACCTGTACCAGGGCTACCGCGACAACCCGCACGAGATCGAGGCCCGGCGCGCGGTCGAGGAGACGCAGAGCTAGCATCGTCGGCCCCATGGCCGCGGTGCCCAGCCATCTCGCCGAGCCCATCGCCACCGTCCGGGCGTTCGCCTCGGCCGGCGGCGCGGAGCGCGTCGTGCTGCTCGTCGACCGCGGCGAGCACAGCGACGCGCTGATGTTCGACTGCGACGGCCTCGGCGCCGTCGAGGTCACCGAGGACGGCGAGGAGTCGATCGTCGAGCCCTCGACCCCGCCCGGCGCCGCGCCGCGCGCGCTGCCCGAGCTGCGCCCGGCGCCGCCGAGCGCCATCGCCTTCGACGCCGCGACCGGTCAGCTCGAGGCGCCGCTCGGCGTGATCGCCAATCTCGCGGCCGGCGTACTGGCGCTCGCGACCGCGTTCGGCGGCCGCAGCGTCGCCTCCGTCGACTTCCCCACCCGGGACCCCGACCAGCCCCTGACGATCGCCGCCCGCGAGGGCGACCCGATCATCGTCGCCTCCGGCGAGCATCGCTTCGAGCTGCCGCCCGAGGCCCTGCGGTGAGCGACGTCTGCAGCTGGTGCGGCGAGCCCGTGCCGGCCGGGGAGGGCTACCGCGCCTACGAGCCCGAGGGCGCCAGGGAGGCGCGCTTCTGCCGGCTCGAGCACGTCGTCCCCTGGGCGATCCGCGGCGCGGCGTGGGACGCCGGGGAGCCGCCTGCCGTCGACGAGCCCGGCACCTGCGCGTGGTGCCGCTCCGCGCTCGGCCCCGGGCGCGTGCTCGTCGTGCGCGAACGCGGTGAGCTCCGGATCGCCGACGGCCTCTGTTCCACCGCGCACCTGCTCGAGTGGGCGAAGGCCGGCGGGCGCTACGCGACCTGACGCACACAACGCGTGTGCGCTCGGGCGCCCCGCCGGGTACCACCCAGCAAGATGCTGCACCGACGACACTTCACCCTGGACCAGGCCAACGGGCTCGTGCCCGTCATCAACGACCTCATGATCGGACTGCGCGCCGCCCACGCGGAGCTCACGAGCGGCGGTCTCGACGGCGAGCTGTCGCTGCTGGCGGAGACGACCGGCGGCGCCTGGCCGGGCCGCGAGCGCGCGGAGGCCGCGGTCACCGTCTCGCTCGCCTTCGAGAGCCTGGAGGAGCTCGACGTGCTCGTCCGCGACGTCGAGCGCGGCATCGTGGACTTCCCCACGCTGATGGACGGCCGCGAGGTCTATCTCTGCTGGCACGTGGGCGAGCCCGTCATCTCCCACTGGCACGAGATCGAGTCCGGCTTCGCGGGACGCCGGCCGCTGGACCGCGAGGCGCGCCGCTCCTTCTAGCCGGCGCCGGTCGCGCGCAGCAGCAGCGCGACCCACGAGCGGAACGGCCGCCAGGCCTCCGCGACGTCCTCCATCCGCACCTCGTCGCCGTAGCGCTCACGCACGATCGCGGCGAGCCGGCGCTCGTTGCCCGGCAGCGCGTCGGGATCGCCGACGCCGCGGATCCACACGAGCTCGGCCGAGAACGGGCCGATGCCGGGCAGCTTCCGCAGGTCCTCCTCGGCGGCGTCGCGGCCGAGCGCCCGCAGCCGCATGCGGTCGAGCCGCCCGGTGCCCGCCGCCGCGCCGAGCGCGCGCAGCTGCTCCTCCTTGCGACCGGTGAGCCCGCGCACGCCCGCGGGCAGCGCGGCCAGCCGGTCCGGTGCCGGGAAGGCGGGGAGGCGCAGGCCGTCGAGCGCGACGGTCTCGCCGAGCTCCTCGGCGAGCCGCTGCTTGATCGCCGCGGCCTGGCTCATGCGGATGCGCTGGCCGATGATCGTCCACGCCGCCGCCTCGTAGGGCGACCAGAACAGCACGGGGCGCAGGCCGGGAAGCCGCGCCTGGGCGGCGGCGACGATCGGGTCGCGCTCGCCGACCGCGGCCCAGCCGGCGCCGTCGACGTCGAGCGAGAGGATCGCCTCGACCGCGTCGCGCACGCGATCCTCCGGCCCGCCCGAGACCTCGCCGCGGACGGCGCCGTCGCGCTCCTCGAGCCGGACCGCGACCGTCCGCCAGTCGCCCTCGAGCGCGAAGGCGAAGGCCATCTCGCCGCTGTCGCGGCGCGCGTCGCTCGCGGGGAAGCCCTCGGCGAACGTGGCCGCGGCGGCGAGTGAGAACGGACCGCGCGGCTGCAGGCTGAAGGCCATCGCCGCAGCGTACGCTGCGTCCGATGCGCCTCGCCGCTCTCGACGCGCCCGGTGACGGTCCCGCCGTGACGATGACGGAGGGCTCGCTGTCCGGCCGGGAGCTGCGTGCCGCCGCCGGAGCCGTGGCGCGTGAGCTGGCCGGCGCCGAGCGCGTCGCCGTGTGGGCCACCAGCGAGCTCGCGACGGTCGCGGGCGTGCTCGGCGCGCTGACCGCCGGCGTGCCGTTCGTGCCGCTCAACCCGAAGCTCGGCACGCGGGAGCTCGCGCACGTGCTCGCCGACGCCGAGCCGGACGCCGTGCTCGCCGCAAGCGCGGCGGCCCTGCCGGACGGGCTCGGACGAATCGAGCGGATCGCGCCCTCGCTGACCGGGCAGCCCGACCCCGGGCCGCTGCCCGAGCACCCCGACGAACGGCCCGCGATGGTCATGTACACCTCGGGCACGACCGGGCCGCCCAAGGGCGTCGTGCTCAGCCGCGGCGCGATCGCGCGCAACCTCGACGCGCTCGCCGGCGCGTGGGCCTGGACCGGCGCGGACGTGCTCGCGCACGCGTTGCCGCTCTTCCACGTCCACGGCCTCGTCCTCGGCGTCCTCGGCCCGCTGCGCCTCGGCGGCCGCGTGCGCCACCTGGGCGGCTTCGATCCCGCCGAGGCGGCCGCCGCGCTCGCCGGCGACGCGACGATGCTCTTCGGCGTCCCGACGATGTACCACCGCCTCGCCGACGCCGCCGAGCGCGACCCGCAGGTCGCCGCCGGTCTGCGCGCGGCCCGGCTGCTCGTCTCCGGCTCCGCGGCGCTCCCGGCTGCCGACCACGATCGGATCGAGCGGGCCAGCGGGCAGCGGATCGTCGAGCGTTACGGGATGACCGAGACGCTCATGATCACCTCGGTGCGCCATGACGGCGAGCGCCGTGCGGGCTACGTCGGGCGCCCGCTGCCGGGCATCGAGCTGCGCGTCGTCGACGACGCCGGGCTGCCGGTGCCGGCCGACGACGCGACGATCGGCGGCGTCGAGGTCCGCGGCGCGAGCATGTTCGACGGCTACCTGAACGCGCCCCGGGCGACCGCGCAGGCCTTTCGCGACGGCGGCTGGTTCGCCACCGGCGACCTCGGCGCCCTTGCGCCGGACGGCTACCTGCGGCTCGTCGGCCGTGCCTCGACCGACCTGATCAAGAGCGGTGGATACCGGATCGGGGCCGGCGAGGTGGAGTCCGCGCTGCTCACGCATGCGAGCGTCGGAGAGGCGGCGGTGCTCGGCCTCCCCGACGACGACCTCGGCGAGCGGATCGTCGCCTGGGTCGTCGCGAACGGCGAGCCGCCGGAGGCGGACGCGCTGATCGACCACGTCGCGGGCGCGCTGACCCCGCACAAGCGCCCGCGCGAGATCCGCTTCGTCGACGCGCTGCCGCGCAACGCGATGGGCAAGGTGCGCAAGCGGGAGCTGCGGTGACGCCGTGGATCCCATCTGGCGTCGCGCAGCCGCTACCGTCACGGCCCGGAGCATGCCGCTCTTCTGCCGCCACAACCGCCTGACCGCCAACTGCCCGATCTGCTCGCGCGACATGGAGGCCGAGCTGCGCTCGAAGGCGCCACCGCGCGCCCGGCCCGCGCGCACCGGCAGCGCCTCCTCGACGGCCAAGCGCTCCCCGTCGCGGGCGCGAACGGGCGCCGGGCGCTCCGGCGGCGTCGTGACGCGCCGGCTCGCGCGCGCCGCCGACGACGGCTACCGCAACCCGCTCGTCCCCGGCCTGCGCGCGACGGCCGACGCCGAGCGCCTCGGCGCCGCGCTCGCCGCCGCCGCGGAGCGCCTGCGGCCGCCCGGCTTCTACCCCGACGTCGCGGCCGAGCCCGACGTCGAGGAGGCGACCTGGCTCGCGTTCCTGCTCGCGCTGGCCGCCGCCCCGGCGCTCCAGGAGGCCGTGCTCGAGCAGCGGCCCGCGTGGCGCGACGGCGAGCTCCCCGACCTCCCGCCCGAGCGCTCCCGCACCGCGGCCGCCTACCGCGCCTGGGCCGAGCGCGCCGGCACGCAGGCCGCCGGCTTCTCCGGCGAGCCGGCGTGGACGCCGCAGCGCCGCTTCGCCCGCTCCTTCGAGCGGCTCGCGCTGCCGGGCTTCGCGCGGTCCCAGCGCTTCGAGCTGCTGACCGGGCTCGGCGCGGCCGGCACCTACCCGCTCGAGGCCGGCGAGCTGTTCCTCGCGGCGGCCGACGATCCGACCACCGAGGCGGCCAAGCGGCTGCTGGTCTCCGGCGACAAGCTGCTGCTCGAGCGCCGCGCCCGCGAGCTCGCCGAGGCCTGTGGCGTGCCGATCGCCGCGCTCGACCGCGGGCTGGCGGCCTGGAGCACCCCCGGCGTGCCGGCCGACCTCGCGGCCGAGGTCCCGGGCTCCATCCGGACCGCGCTCGAGCTGGGGTGACGGGAGGGACAAACCGCTCTCGCGGGTAAGCTGGGGCCATGGCCACCTACGCGTCGCGTCCGGCGCTGGGGGTGAAGGTGCGTGGGGTCGCGACGACCCGTTTCGCCGTGCCCCTCGGACTCGCGCTCCTCGCCGCGCTCTCGCTGCTGCTGCGCGTGGGCGAGATGGGCATCGGCTTCTGGATCGACGAGGGGCTGTCCGTCGGCATCGCGGACCGCCCGCTGACCGACATCCCCGGCGTGATGCGCCAGGACGGCTCGCCGCCGCTGTACTACGTCCTGCTGCACGGATGGATGCGGCTCGCGGGCACCTCCGAGCCGGGTGCGCGCACGCTCTCGCTGCTGTTCGCGACGATCGCCATCCCCGTGTCGTTCTGGGCGGCCAAGGCGCTGTTCGGCACGCGCGCTGGCTGGATCGCCGCGGTGCTCGCGGCGACGAACCCGTTCATGACCCAGTACGCGCAGGAGGCGCGCATGTACGCGCTCGTCGCGCTGCTGGGGACGATCGCCTGCGCCTGCCTGGCCCGCGCGCTCATCAGCACGGGGTCCGAGCGCGAGCGCCGGCCGTGGGCGATCGGCGGCGCCGTCGCGCTCGCGGCGATGTTCTACACCCACAACTGGTGCCTGTTCTTCGCGATGGCCTGGGGCGCGACCTGGCTCGTGCTGCTCTGGCGCACGGATCGCGAGACGCGGCGGACGCTGCTGCGGACGGGCCTGATCGCGTTCGGCGGCGCGATCCTGCTGTGGCTGCCCTGGGTGCCGACCTTCGTCTACCAGGCCGCCCACACCGGCGCGCCGTGGTCGCAGTCGCCGTCGGTCTCCGCGCTGCTCGGCGTCCCCGGGCAGCTGCTCGGCACCGTCGCGCAGGGCGTCCTCGCGCTGGCCGCGGGCGCCGGCGTCGGCGCGCTGCTGACCCGCGGCGAGAAGGCGCGGGCGCGGGTCGCGCTGATCCTGCTCGGCGTCGGCGCGGCCACCGTGCTGATCGCGTGGCTGGTCTCGCAGGCCTCGCCGGCTTGGGCGAACCGCTACCTCGCGGTCGGGCTCGGCCCGCTCCTGCTCGCCGCCGCGGGCGGGCTGGCGCATGCCGGCCGGCTCGGCCTCGCCGGACTGCTGATCGTCGCGCTGATGGGGATCGGCGACAGCGCGCCGTCACAGAAGAGCAACGTGCGCGACGTGGCCCAGGCGATCACCCCGAGCCTCAGCCCCGGGGACCTCGTCGTCTCGACGCAACCCGAGCAGATCCCGGTGCTGCACCACTACCTCCCGGACGGCCTGCGCTTCGCGACCCTCACGGGCCGCGCCGCCGACCTCGGGGTGACCGACTGGCGCGACGGCACGCAGCGGCTGGACCGGGTGAGCGCGTCGCGCGACCTCGGACCGCTCCTCGACCGGCTGCCGGTGGGCAAGCGGCTCGCGCTCGTCTCGCCGATCTTCTCCGACCTCAAGCAGTGGCGGGCGCCGTGGACGCAGCGGGTGCGCATCCACGCCTACGAGTGGGACCAGTACCTCTCCAACGACGACCGGTTCATGATCACCTCGACCGAGCCGCCGCCGCCGGTGACCGAGCCGGGGCCGATCCCGCTCGAGGCGACGGTCTACGTCAAGACGCGCCGCTGAGCCGGCGCCGCGCCGTCGCCCGGCACGCTCGCCGCCGGCAGTCGCAGCACGAAGCAGGCGCCGCCGCCCTCCGGCGGATCGCGGAGCTCGAGCCGCCCGTTCATGCGCTCGGCCAGCTCGCGGCCGATCGCCAGCCCGAGGCCGAACCCGCTCGCCGAGCCGGCCGAGCGGCCACGGTGGAAGCGCTCGAAGATGTGCTCGCGCTCCTCGTGGGGGACGCCCGGCCCGCGGTCGAGCACCTCGACGGCGACGGATCCCTCGTCGTCGAAGCAGCGCACCCGCACCGGTGCGCCCGGGGGCGCGTAGCGCATCGCGTTGTCGAGCAGGATCCGCACGACGCGGGCGACCGCGTCCGGATCGCCGCGGCCCCACAGCGGCCCCACCGGCGGGACGACCTCGACCGCCACGGCGCGCTCGCGGGCGCGCAGCTCGAACTCGGCGGCGACCGCGCGGGCGAGCTCGCCGATCTCGACGGGCTCCGAGCGCAGCTGGACCTCGGCGTCCAGGCGCGAGAGGTCGAGCAGCTCGCCCGCCAGCGCGGAGAGCCGCAGCAGCTCGCGGCGGGCGCTCGTGACCTGCTCCTGGGCGTCGGTCAGGTCGGCCCCGTCGCGCAGGTCCTCCTCGAGCAGCTCCATCGTCCCCTGGAGCATCGTCAGCGGCGTGCGCAGCTCGTGCGACGCCGTGGCGACGAACGAGCGGCGCGCCGCCTCCTGGCGGCGCAGCTCCTCCTGCATGCGGGCGAGCGCCCGGGCGAGGTCGCCGACCTCGTCGCGGGCGCGGTCGCGTGGCGGGGTGGGGGCGTCCGGGCCTTCCGCCGTAATCCGCAGTGCCGCGCCGCGCAGGCGGCCCAGCCGCAGCGTCAGCGTCCGCGAGAGGGCGATCGCCAGCGCGATCGCGACGGCCAATCCCACGAGCGCCGCCGCCACGAGCGCGTTGCGGACCTGGCCGACCGCGGTGGTGACCTCGGTCAGCTGCTTGGAGACGACGAGCGACCCGATCGGCCCGCGCTGGCCGAAAAGCGGCGTCGCGATCGTCACGTCATCGCCGTCGACGTTGCGGACCGTCTTGCCGGTGCGCTCAGCCGTCAGCGACGCGAGCGTGATGGCCCGCGTCGGCGCCGCGTTGTCGGTGTCGTAGACCGGGCCGAGCGTGACCGGGACCAGCCCGGCGACGATCACCCGGGCGCCCCCGGTCCGCTCGTTGAGGGCGTTCGCCACGCTCGGCGAGGACAGCGCCGCGAGGCTCAGCGTGTTCTCGAACTCGCGCTGGGTGTGGGAGGTCCCCGCCGCGAGGTTGACCTCCGGCAGGTCCTTCGCGAGCGCGGTCTGGAACTCGGGCTGCGCCACGTCGACCGCCGACTCGAGGTTGTGGACGCTCTGCGAGCGAAGCTTCTCGCGCAGCGGGCCGAGCACCACCGCCGCCGTCGCCCCCAGCGTGATCGCCGCCGTGGCCACCAGCGCCAGCAGCAGGCGCCCGCGGAGGCCGGAGGGGACGAGCGACGTCACGTCAGGCCTCGCGGAAGCGGTAGCCCGTGCCGGGGACGGTGAGGATCAGGCTCGGCTCCTCGGGCTTGGGCTCGAGCTTCTCCCGCAGGTGGCGGATGTGCACGTCGATCGCGCGCGGGTCGCGGTAGGCGCTGTCGCCCCAGATCGCGCGCAGCAGCTCCTGGCGGTTGAACGCGTGCCCGGGGCGCGCGATCAGACAGGCCAGCAGCTCGAACTCGCTGAAGGTCAGCTTCACCGCGGATTCCTCGACCGTCACCCGGCGCAGGTCGCGGTCCATCGCCACGGGGCCGACCCGCAGGCGCCCCTCCACGACGCGCCCATGGGCCCGCCGCAGCACGGCGCGGATGCGCGAGCGCAGCTCGGCGAGCCCGAACGGCTTGGTGACGTAGTCGTCGGCGCCGGCCTCGAGCCCCTGGACCGCGTCGGCCTCGGAGTCGAGCGCGGTCAGCATGATGATCGGCACCACGTCGCGCCGCCCGCGCAACATGCGCGCCACGTCGTGCCCGGTCGGCCCCGCGCCGAGCGCGACGTCGAGCAGCACGATGTCGTACGACCGATCAGAGGCCGCTTCCAGGGCTGCGTCGCCGTCCGCCACCGCCGTCACGCGATGCCCCTCGCGCTCGAAGGAGCGGGTGAGCATGTCGCGCAAGGGCTTGTCGTCGTCGACGAGCAGGATCTCCAGCGCCGTCGCCGTCTGCACTCCGGTCAAGGCTAGTCGACCGACTATCGGTTAAGGCCTGTTAGTGGGCTTTAGACGTGCGCGGGAAAGGGCGCGCGACCGGGCAAGGTGCGAGACATGGCATCCGTTGACTTCGAGCTCCCCGCCTCCACCTCCGGCGGCGAGGATTCCCAGAAGCCCATCGCCGTGCTCGGCGCCGGCCCGGCGGGCCTGACCGCCGGCTACCTCCTCGCCCAGCAGGGCGTCCCGGTCATCGTCTTCGAGGCCGAGGACCAGGTCGGCGGCATCGCCAAGACCGAGGTTCGCGACGGCTACCGGTTCGATCTGGGCGGCCACCGCTTCTTCACCAAGGTCAAGGAGGTCGACGACCTCTGGCACGAGGTGATGAAGGAGGAGTTCCTCAAGCGCCCGCGCATGTCGCGGATCTACTGGAACGGCAAGTTCCTCGCCTATCCGCTGGAGGGCATGGACGTGATCCGCAAGCTCGGCCCGATCGAGCTGATCCGCTCCGGCCTCTCCTACATGTGGGCCGCGATGAAGCCCAAGAGCCGCGAGGACAACCTCGAGCAGTGGGTCTCCAACCGCTTCGGCAAGCGGCTCTACCAGCACTTCTTCAAGACCTACACCGAGAAGGTGTGGGGCGTGCCGACGACCGAGCTGCGCGCCGAGTGGGCCGCGCAGCGCATCAAGGGCCTGTCCTTCATGTCCGCCGCCAAGGCCGCGTTCTTCGGCAACAAGGACAACAAGATCAAGTCGCTGATCAACGAGTTCCACTACCCGCGCTTCGGCCCGGGCCAGATGTGGGAGACGATGGCCGACGAGATCATCGCCAACGGCGGCGAGGTCCGGCTCAACACGCCGATCACCAAGCTCGAGGTCCGCGACGGCGAGGTCGTCGCGATCGAGGCCGGCGACGAGCGCATCGAGCCGCGCCACGTGATCTCCTCACTGCCGCTGCGCGCGACCGTCGGCATGGCCGGCGCCGCGGCCGCCGGTGACGTCCAGGCGGCGGCCCAGGGCCTGCGCTACCGCGACTTCCTCACGGTCGCGCTGGTGATCGACGGGGAGGACCTGTTCCCCGACAACTGGATCTACATCCACGAGCCGTCGGTTCGCGTCGGGCGCATCCAGAACTTCCGCTCCTGGAGCCCGTGGATGGTCCCGGACCAGTCCAAGGCGTCGGTCGGCCTGGAGTACTTCTGCTTCAAGGGCGACGACCTCTGGGAGATGGACGACGACAAGCTCGTCGAGCTGGGCAAGGCCGAGCTGGCCAAGCTCGGGCTCGTCGATCCCTCGCGCGTCGAGCGCGGCTTCGTCACGCGCGTCCCGAAGGCCTACCCGATGTACGACGCCGACTACGGCGAGCGCGTCCAGGTCATCCGCGGCTGGCTCGAGGGCATCGGCAACCTGACCCAGGTCGGCCGCAACGGGCTGCATCGCTACAACAACTCCGACCACTCGATGCTCACCGCCATGCGCGCGGTCGACAACATCACCAAGGGCACGGACCACGACATCTGGGCGGTCAACGCGGAGTCGGTCTACCACGAGACCGACGAGCCCGACGAGCAGCCCTACAAGGAGGTCCCGGAGACCGTCTACGCCCGCGAGCCGCTGGTCGGTGCCCAGACGTCGTAGAGGCGTTATGGACACATGTCCGATTTCCGCGCACCCGGTCCGTTGACACAGTAGGCCCTGTCTGGAGGGCGTACGGACGGGGCCGATGGTCCCGCTACTCACGGAAGAGGCGCGGACGGATTCGCTTTCGGAACGGGCCGGGTCGGCATGAAGCCAACCCGGCCCGTTTCGCGTTCGTGATGGATCGCGTGCGCTTCGGGTACCCGTCAGGGCATGGCCGATGACGAGGAACCCCAGGAGGGCCGCGACGAGCGCGCCCAGGCCGAGGCCGAAGAGGTCGAGAAGGCCAAGGAGGAGATGCACGAGCTCGAGGAGGGCGACCCCCCCGAGAAGCTCGAGGACTGGCCCGAGGGCAAGGCCAAGTACCTGACCTACGGCGGTCCCGAGGGCACCGCCGGCTACGACGAGGGCGCCACGTCCAAGCTCGGCCCGTCGTCACTCGAGCACCAGGAGGACGGCTCGGTGACGATCGAGGGCGAGGAGGTCGACAACCCCGAGGACTACAAGGCCGACGAGCCGATCCCGGGCGCGCCGGATGCCGCCAAGGAGAAGGCGGGCAACGCCGACGACTAGTGGTCGGCGACCTCGCCGTCGTCGGGATCGAGCGGTAGTCCCCGCTCGGCCCAGGCTGCGATGCCGCCGTCCATCGAGTAGGCGTCATAGCCGGCCTGGCGGAACGCGTTCGCGGCCATGACCGAGCGCCCGCCCACACGGCAGTAGAAGACCACAGGCGTGTCGCGGTCGATGGTCGCGGCCTCCGCCGCGACGGCGCCGAGCTCCACGTGGCGCGCGCCGGCGATCCGCCCCGCCTCCCACTCGTAGCCCTCGCGCACGTCGATCAGTTGCACGTCGCCGGCACGGTGACGATCCGCGACGTCCTCGACGCTGACATCGATCTGGGTCATCACGTTGACGCTAGCGCAGGTGTCTCAGGGTCCATGGATACCCTGCCCGGCAACGCCATGAAGAGGATCCTCCCCATCCTGATCCTGGCGGTCGCCGCCGTGTGCGCGCTTCCGGCTGCCGCCAGCGCCAAAGCTCCGTGCCTGCCGACGCAGGGGTCGCCCAAGTGCCACTTCTGGTACGGCAAGGCCACGTTCATCGACGACGGCGACACGATCGACGTCGACATCGACGGCGACGGCACGCACACGCCGCGCCGCGTGCGCTTCACCGGCATCAACGCCATGGAGCTGCGCCGCTACAGCAAGTACGCCAACCGCCGCCGCGGCGCCTGCCATGCGCGCGCCGCCGCCCTGCGCGTCCAGCGACTCGTCCGCCACTCGCACCGGCGGGTCCGGCTCGCCGCGATGCATCCGTCGAGCCGGGCCGGCAGGCGCCTGCGCCGTCAGATCTCGGTGCGCGTGAACGGCGTCTGGACGGACCTCGGCGCGATCGAGGTCTCCGAGGGCCTCGCGCTGTGGCTGCCGAGCCACCGCGAGTGGGCCTGGAACCGCGGCTATGCCGCCCTGGCCAAGCAGGCCCAGGCCGCGCGGCTGAACGTCTACAACCCGGTCGCGTGCGGCGTCGGGGCGGCGCGCGGGATCCAGCTCGGCATGCGCCTTCGCTACGACGCACCGCACAACGACCGCCGGCACGTCAACGGCGAGCACGCGCGGATCATCAACCCGACCGCGTCGCGCATCTCGATCGGCGGCTGGTGGTTCCGCGACTCCGCGCTGCGCCGGTTCCGCTTCCCGGGCTGGGCCTCGATCCGCCCGCATGGCTCCGTGATCGTGAAGATGGGCCGGGGCCGCAACCACGGCCGCGTGTTCCACTGGGGGCTCGGCGCGCCGCCGCTGGAGAACCCGACCTACGACCGCCGCTGGCTCGGCGACGGGGGCTACCTGTTCGACCGCCACGGCAACATCCGCGCCTCGGTCATCTACCCCTGACGCGGAAGCGTGCGGTAGAGTGCCGCCGCGCAGTAGGAGGACATAACGCCGAATCCCGGCCGACGCAGTCGGCGGGGAACGGGGGACCCACTGGGCCGGCACCACCGGTCCCGGGGCGAATCGCCGCGATGGCCTGCGGCGTAGCGCGAACTTTCCGCGCGAGCCCGACAGCTAACCCCGTAGGCGACGAAAGGAAGGAAACGCTTCGTGAAGACGAGTCGACTGCTGGTGGTCGGCGCCGTGGCCGGCGCTGTGATCGTGCCAGCCGTTCCCGCCCATGCCGACGCCAAGGCGTTCGGCAAGCGCACCCTGCGCCAGGGCATGCGTGGACATGACGTGACGGTCCTGCAGCGCTACCTCAACCGCGTCGGCGTCCGCACCACCGCGGACGGCGACTTCGGCCCCCGCACGGGCCGCAGCGTCCGCGCGTGGGAGTCCGATGTGCGCCGCCGCGTCAACGGCACCGTGAGCCGTCCCGACGCGCGCACCCTCAAGCACCAGGTGCAGACCGGGACCCGCGTCGCCGCACCCGCCCCGGCCCCCGCGCCGCGGGCCGCGCCCGCCTCGGGCGAGGCGACGCTCAACGCCGACGGCACGGCGACCGCTCCCGGAGACGCGCCGGCGCAGGTCAGGTCCGTGATCGCCGCGGCCAACCGCATCGTCGGCAAGCCGTACAAGTACGGTGGCGGCCATGCGAAGTGGGAGGACTCGGGCTACGACTGCTCGGGCTCGGAGTCCTACGCGCTCCACGGCGGCGGCTTCGTCAAGGCGCCGCTGACCTCGAGCGACTACGAGAGCTGGGGCAGGGCCGGTAAGGGCACGTGGATCACGTCCTACGCCAACTCGGGCCACTCCTACCTCGTGGTCGCCGGCCTGCGCTTCGACACCGGCTGGCACGGCGGCGGCAAGGGACCGCGCTGGAGCGCCGAGATGCGCCCGAGCGACGGCTACGTCGTGCGCCATCCCGCGGGCTTCTAGCCCGCGGGACCCGCTCCGGGGAAGGGTCCGCGGCTAGCGGTACTCGCGGTCGCGCACGACGGTGTCGCTCCGGCGCGCGCTGTTGAGCATGAACAGCGAGATCAGCAGCCCGAGCACGCCGACGACCATGAGGATGATCCCCACGGTCGTGATCTCGAGGCCGGAGATGCTCGCGTCCACCGCGAAGTAGAGGATCGCGCCGACGGCGATCAGGAAGAGTGAGGTTCCGATGCCCACGCCGCGAGCGTACCCCCGCGCGGATCCGACGCAAACTCTTCACTCGAACCGCGGGGTCGCGCGCGGCATACTGGACCCATGTTCGCCCGCTGGCCTCCGGGACGCCGCATCGCCGCGGCGGGGACCGTCGCCTTCTGCCTCGCCGTCCTCATCGTCACCGTTCTCGGCGGTTTCTCGCCGTCCTCCCCGGTGCGCATGCTGCAGACCGTGGCCGTCGTGGTCGCGGCGATCGTCATCCTCGCCACCGTGATCGGCGCGATCACCGGGCGCCTGGCCGACTACCACGAGCCGGCCGACGAGGAGGCGTTCGAGGCGCTCGTGCGCCGCTCGGAGCGCCTGGCGCGCGACGGGTTGGCCGCCGAGCCGGATGAGTACGAGTTCATGACGCTCGACCCGTTCGATCCCGACGACTTCGAGGAGCTCGTGCGCGAGGCGCTCGACGACCTCCCGGACCTGCTGATCCGGGCGCTCGACCACGTCGCCGTCGTGATCTCCGACAAGGGCCGCCGCCAGGGCGCCTACGGGCTCTACCAGGGCGACGGCGTCGCACGCGACGACTACCCGGACCGGATCGTCATCTTCCGCGACACGCTGCGCCGCGACTTCGGGCACGACCCGGACGAGCTGCGCGACCAGGTCACCCGCACGGTGCGCCACGAGCTCGCGCACCACCTGGGGGCGGACGAGCTCGGCGTGCGCGAGCTCGGCCTGTAAGGCTCCCGCCGCGATGATGATCGTGATGACACCCGGGGCCGGGGACGCGGAGATCGCCGCCGTCCGCGCGCGCCTGGAGACCGTCGGCGTCCACGTGCTCGTGATGCCGGGCGAGCTGACGACCGCGATCGGCGCGATCGGGGATCCCGAGGGCGTGCGCGAGCTCGGCCTCGAGGGCATGGCCGGCGTCGACCGCGTCGTGCCGATCTCGCGGCCCTACAAGCTGGCCTCCTCCGAGCTCGCCCACCACGAGCCGACGAGCTTCGCCGTCGACGGGCGCCGGGTCGGCGGCCCGAGCACCTTCTGCCTGATCGCGGGGCCCTGCACCGTCGAGTCGCGCGAGCAGACGCTGGCCGTGGCGCGCGCCGTGCGCGACGCGGGCGCGGCGATGCTGCGCGGCGGCGCGTTCAAGCCGCGCACCTCGCCGTTCGCCTTCAAGGGGCTCGGCGTGGCCGCGCTGGAGATCCTGTCGGAGGTCAAGGCCGAGACCGGCCTGCCGATCGTCACGGAGTTCCTCGACACCCAGCACGCCGACGCGATCGCCGAGCACGCCGACGTGATCCAGATCGGCGCGCGCAACATGCAGAACTACGCGCTGCTCGAGGTCGCCGGCAAGCTCGGCAAGCCCGTGCTGCTCAAGCGCGGGCTCTCGTCCTCGCTCGACGATCTGCTGATGGCCGCGGACTACATCCTCAAGGAGGGCAACGAGCGCGTGATGCTGTGCGAGCGGGGCATCCGCACGTTCGAGACGATGACGCGCAACACGCTCGACCTCGGCTCGATCCCGCTCATCAAGCGGCTCACGCACCTGCCGATCATCGTCGACCCGTCGCACGGCACGGGCGACCGGGCCTCGGTGCCGGCGCTCGCGCGCGCCGCCGTCGCCATGGGCGCCGACGGGCTCATGATCGAAGTGCACCCCCACCCCGACAAGGCCCTCTCCGACGGTCCGCAGTCGCTCACGCCCGAAGCGTTCGCCAAGCTCATGGAGTCCGTGCGCGCCATCGCCGCCGTCGTCGGCCTGGGAATTTGATCTGCAAGAGAGATCTCAGTCTTTGACGCGTAGACCAACCCCAGCCTCGACGGATTCGCACCAGATGGTGCTGCTCGCGGCCGCGCTCACCGTGGTCGCCATGGGCTTCGTCACCGTGCGTTTCTTCGCGGGCGCGTCGAGCACGCTCTCGAACGCGCGTGAGAACGCCTGCCGCTCGCTCACGCCCGATCCCATTCCGGCGGCCCTGCAGAACGTCGAGGCGCCCAACTTCGAGCTGCCCGACGCGCAGGGCCGCCTGGTCTCGCTGCGAGCCCAGAAAGGGCACCCCGTGGCGGTGAACTTCTGGGCGACCTGGTGCCCGCCCTGCGTCGAGGAGGTGCCGTCGCTCGAGTCCATGGCGCTCACGCTCGAGGGAACTGACATGCGCCTCCTCGCCGTGAGCGTCGACGACGACTGGGAGGCCATCCGGCGTTTCTTCGTCAAAGGGACCAAGATCGGGATCTTGCTCGACAAGAGCCACACGATCCCGAAGACGTTCGGAACGACGCAGTACCCGGAGACCTACTTCCTCGACGGCCAGGGGCACGTCCGCTACTACTTCGCGAACCTGCGCAACTGGTCGAAGCCGGAGGCCGTGGCCTGCTTGGAGAGCCTGCGTTGAGCTTGGCCGAGGCGCTGCCGGCGCCGCCACCGGCCCCGGCGCGGCGCCGCGGCGTTCCCCCGCTGCCCCTGCTCACCCTCGTCAACGGCTTCAACTATCTCGACCGGCAAGTCGTCTATGGGATGACGCCGGCGATCCAGGCGGCGTTCCATTTGACGAACCGCCAGGTCGGGTACCTCGCGTTTGCGAACCTGGTCGTGTTCGCGGCCACGTCGCTGATCTCCGGCCCCGTGGCCGACCGCGTGGGCCCGCGCAAGGTCATCTTCGCGGGCATCCTCGTCTGGTCGATCGCAACGATCGGCTCGGCGCTCTCCAGCTCGTTCCATATGCTCCTGTTCTTCCGCGCGCTCGTCGGCGTGGGCGAGGGCGCGTACGGCCCCAGCGCGAACGCGCTCCTGTGCGCGGACGCGCCGCCCGAGAAGCGCGGGCGCGCCATGGGCATCTACAACGTCGGGATGGCGCTCGGCGGCACGCTGGGGCTCTGCCTGGGCGCGCTCCTCGAGCCGCTCATCGGCTGGCGCAACGTTTTCTGGGTCGCGGGCGCGCCGTCGATGGCGCTCGCGCTCACCTCGGCGTTCATCGCGGCGCCCGCGCGCGT
>DATBDM010000066.1:0-2955 GCA_036269915.1 Solirubrobacteraceae bacterium
GAGCTTGGCGTCCTTGAGGTCGGCGAGCGAGGTCGCGTTCGCGGCCTGGGAGGACTTCAGCGCGATGACCGCCTGGGGAGCGGTGTAGTAGCTGGAGGAGAAGTCGACGCGCTTGGCGCGCTTCGGCGTGATCGAGATCTCGTTGATGTCGAAGTCGAAGTCCTTCGGGCCGGGCGCGTAGGAGGAGTTGAACGGCACGGTCTTCCACTGCACCTCGGACTCGGTGAACCCGAGCCGCCTGGCGACCGCGTAGGCGACGGCGCTCTCGAAGCCCTTGCCGTTGGTCGGGTCGTTGTCGGCGAAGTACGGCGGGTAGGCCGGCTTGTCCGTCCCGACGGTCAGCGTGCCGGCGTTCTTGAGGTCGAGCTTGTCCTTCGTGCAGGCGTTGGCCGCCGGCGTCGAGGACGACGATCCCGACGACGACGAGGAGGAGTCTGAGCTCGAGCCGCAGGCGGCGAGCGCGACGGCGAGCAGGGGGAGCAGGAGGAGGCGCTTGGACACGCCGTCGATCCTACTTCCGACCAGCCCAGGCGAGGAGGTCGGGAAGTGGATCGATCGGTTCGGAGCCGGCCGCATACCACCCTTGCGGCCAGATCTCGAAGTGCAGATGCGGGCCGGTGGACTCGCCGGTGCTGCCCGCGCGGCCGAGCATCTGGCCCGCGGAGACGACCTGGCCCTTGACCACCGCGGTCGAGCCTTCCTGCAGGTGCATGAAGACGTAGTCGCGCCCGTCGTCGCCGCGCACCACGACGTAGTAGCCCGCCCCGCCGGCCTGGTAGCTCACCCAGTAGACCGAGCCGGCGCGGGGGGAGACGATCGGCGTGCCCTCGGCGCAGGTGATGTCCTGGCCCTGGTGGACGTGGCCCGAGCGCGGCGCGCCGAAGCGGGCGTCGGGGCCGCCGAAGCTGTAGGCGCCCTGGACCGGGAAGACCCCGGTGCTCGCGCCGGCGACGGGCGTCGAGGGCGCCGTGAGCGGCGGCGCCGCGACCGTGACGGAGGAGGCGGAGCTGACGCGGGCGGTGTGGCGGGCCTGGACGGCGCTGGCGTGCAGGCGCGCCGTGTAGGTGCCGGGCGCGAGGCTCGGCTTCCAGGCGAAGGTGCCCGTGCGGTTCGTGCGCCGGCGCCCGAGGTTCAGCGTCGCGACGCGGCGCCCGCGGGTGCTGAGCGTGACCCGCATCGTGGCGCGCGCGGCGCGGCCGTCGACGCGCCAGGCGAGTCGCAGCGCGGCGCCCTTGACGACCGTGCGGGGCGAGACGCGGAACCTGCGCGCCTGCAGCAGCGGGGCGCGCTGGAACGACGCGCCGCCGGTCGTGGTCGGCTTCGACGCCGAACCGCCGGACGGGGCGACGGCCCCGCCGGTGTCGGCGGAGGCGGTGGTGGGCACGGCGAGCAGGACCAGTGCGGCGATCGGCAGCAGCCGGCGGCGCATCTGGGCAGGATCGGTGACGGCCCGGACGGCCTCCAGCCCTGCAGGCGATCCTGCGGCGTTATGAGCCCGCGGCGAGCATGCGGCCCATCAGCTCCACACAGCCGGCCTTGGCGAGCGGCTCGTTGAGGTTGCCGCACTTCGGCGACTGCACGCAGGACGGGCAGCCGCGCTCGCACGGGCACTCCGAGACGAGCCGGTGGGCGTCGTCGACGAGCGCCTCGAAGGCGTCGAACCCGCGGCGGGTGATGCCGATCCCGCCGGGGTGGCCGTCGTAGATGAAGATCGTCGCGCCGCCGGTCTGCGGGTGCAGGTTCGTCGACAGGCCGCCGATGTCCCAGCGGTCGCACATCGCCAGCAGCGGCAGCACCGCGATCTGCGAGTGCTCGGCGGCGTGCAGCGAGCCGAGCAGCTTGTCGAGGGGCACGTCGGAGCGCAGCACGCGCTCGTCGAACTCGTACCAGAGGGCCTGCGTGACGAAGGACGTCGCGGGCAGGTCGAGCGCGACGAGGTCGATCGCCTCGTGGTCCGAGAGCCGCTTGCGCTGGAAGGCGAGCACCTGGTCGGTGACGACGACGGTGCCGAACGAGAGGCGGACGCCGAGCGTCTCGCGGCGGTCGAGCAGGCGCTCGATGTAGGTGTCGGTCTCGCGCTTGGGCTGCGTGTACCAGTCGCCCGAGAACGGCTCCACGACCGCGCGGCGCGCGTCGAGGTCGAGCTCTGAGACCTCGAACTGGCGCCCGCCGTGGAGGTAGATCGCGCCCGCGTGGACCGTCGAGTGCGCGCGGGCGAGATCGACGGTGCCGAGGATCTCACCCGAGCCGCCGTCGACGATGACCACGCCGTCGCGGCTCGCGGAGCGCAGCGGAACGTCGGCGGCCGGGTAGCCGTCGGTGCGCTGCGGGACGAAGGTCCCGTCGGGGCGCCGGCGCAGGTCGCCGGTGGCGACGAGCGTCTCGGCCATCTCCTCCCAGCCACCGCCGAGCGTCGCGCCGTCGGCCGGCTCCAGCGGGCCCTCGTGGGCGGCGCAGAGCAGGTGCGCGGCGTGGATCTGCTCGTTGCGCGGGTCGAGGATCGCCGCCTCGACGGGTCGGTCGAGGAACTCGTCGGGATGGCGGCAGAAGAACTGGTCGAGCGCGTCCTCGCCCGCGACGTAGACGGCCAGCCCGCGCCCGCGGCGCCCGGCGCGGCCCCACATCTGGCGCAGCGAGGCGACGGTCCCGGGGAAGGTCACGCAGATCGCCGCGTCCAGCGAGCCGATGTCGATGCCCAGCTCGAGCGCGTTGGTGGACACGACGCCGAGCAGCTCGCCCTCGACCAGCCTGCGCTCGAGCTCGCGGCGCTGCTGGGGCGTGTAGCCGGCGCGGTAGGGCGCGATCCGCTCGGCCAGGTCCGCGCGACCGCGGCTCTCGAGCTCGAGCACGGCGAAGCGCGCCATCAGCTCGACGGCCTTGCGCGACTTCATGAAGACGATCGTGCGCGCGCCCTCGACGACGAGCTCGGCCAGCAGGTCGGCGGCCTCGGCGAGC
>DATBDM010000067.1:0-11018 GCA_036269915.1 Solirubrobacteraceae bacterium
CCGATGCCGACCCCGGCGTGCTTCGCGACCGCCGCCACCGGCGCGGTGGGATCGGCGACGAAGACCGCGCGGGCGGAGTCGAGGATGCGCGCGTCGTTGCGCGCGGCCTCCGCGCGGCGGCCGTCAGCGCGGGGCATGGGAGCATCCTCGGGAGGCGTTGCCACGACGCCCAAGATAGCGGAACGGATCGTTCCGGTCTGGTACGCTTCTAGTGGAACGGAACGATTCGTTCCGCAAACCCGACCGAAGGAGCCACCGTGGATTTCAAGCTCGAGCTCATCGCCGTCCCGGTCAGCGACGCGGACCGCGCCAAGGCGTTCTACACCGCGGCCTTCGGCGTCGACGCCGACCACGACCACCGGGTCTCCGACGACATCCGCTTCATCCAGCTCACGCCGCCGGGCTCGGCCTGCTCGATCGCCTTCGGCTCGGGGGTCACCGACGCCGAGGCCGGCTCCGTCCGCGGCCTGCAGGTGGTCGTCGACGACGCGGACGCGGCCCGCGCCGCGCTGGCCGAGCGCGGCGTCGAGGTCTCCGACGTGCAGGACTTCCCCTGGGGCCGCTTCGTGTTCTTCGCCGACCCCGACGGCAACGTCTGGTCGGTCCAACAGATCGTCCGGCCGGGCTAGACCCGCTCGGCCACCTGGCCGGCCCGCGGCTTGTCCTCGGCGCGGGCCAGCGACGAAGGCCACCAGATCGGCGGCCCGATGTCGATCGCCAGCGCCGGCACGATCACCGAGCGCACGATGAAGGTGTCGAGCAGGACGCCGAAGGCGATCACGAAGCCGATCTCGGTCAGGAAGACGAGCGGCAGGACGGCGAGCGTGGCGAACGTCCCGGCGAGCACGATGCCCGCGCCGGTGATCACCGAGCCCGTGACCGCGAGCCCGCGCAGCGTGCCCTCGCGCGTGCCGTGCCTCTGCGCCTCCTCGCGCACGCGAGCCATCAGGAAGATGTTGTAGTCGATGCCCAGCGCGACCAGGAAGACGAAGCACAGCAGCGGCAGCGACGGGTCGATGCCGGGGAAGCCGAAGATCACGTCGAAGGCGAAGATCCCGACGCCGAGCGCGGCCATGAACGACACGATCACCGAGACGACGAGCAGCAGCGGGGCGAGCAGCGCCCGCAGCAGCACGGCGAGGATCAGGAACACGACGACGAGGGCGATCGGGATGATCACGCGGTTGTCGCGGGTCGCCGCCGCGCGCAGGTCGCTCTCCTGTGCGGTCGCGCCGCCGACGAGCACGTTCTGGCCTCCGGCGGCCTTCACGACGCTGCGTAGTCGTGCCACCGAGTCGAGTGCGGTCGTCGAGTAGGGGTCGGGCTTGAGCGTGACGCTCAGCCGCGCCCCGGGCGGCCCGATCTGCGGCGGGGCCACCGCGGCGACGAGATCGCGCTGGCGCAGCAGCGCCGCGCGCACCGCCGGGACCTTCGCGCGGTCGGGCACGATCACGTCGGTCGGCGCCGACGCGCCGGCCGGGAACGACCGGGCGAGGATCTTCTGGCCCTGGACGGACTCCACCTCACCGCGGAACGAGTTCGAGCTGGTCAGCCCCGTGTCGACGTTGAGGACGTTCAGCGCGAGCACCACGAGCACGACCGTGCCCGTGACCCAGACCGCTCGCGGGCGCTGCGCGACGCGGTCGCCGACCCGCCTCCAGAAGCCGTGGGTCTCGTCGGTGCCGACCTGGCCGACGTGCGGGATCGTGTCGAAGAACGGCGACCAGAACGCCCGCCGGCCGCAGATCGTGAGCAGCGCGGGCAGCATGGTGAGCATCGCGATCATCGCCAGTGCGACGCCCATCGCGCCGATCGGACCGAGGCCGGCGGTGCCGTTGACCTCGGCCAGCGACAACGTCAGCAGCGCGGCGATCACCGTCAGGCCCGAGGCGAGGATCGCCGGGCCCGCGCTGCGCAGCGCGACGCGCATCGCCTCGTGCTTGTCGTCGTGGCGGCGCAGCTCCTCCCGGTAGCGCGAGACGAGCAGCAGCGCGTAGTCGGTGCCGGCGCCGAAGACGAGGACGGGGAGGATGCCGCCCGACTGCCCGTTGACGGTGACGCCGGCCTCGGCCAGCAGGTAGCCGAAGCCGCGCGCGGCGCCCTCGGCGAGGAGCACGGTGAAGAACGGGATCGCCCAGAAGATCGGCGAGCGGTAGATGATGATCAGCAGGACGAGCACGATCAGCGCCGTCGCCAGCAGCAGCGTGCCGTTGATGTTCCCGAAGACCTTGATCGCGTCGAGCGAGTAGCCGGCGCCACCGGTGACCTTGACCGTCAGGCCGCCGCGCTCGCCCGAGACCGTGTCGCGGATGTGCTGCACCGCGTTCTTGAACTCGTCGGAGTTGCCGTTGTCGGGCGCGCGGACGGGCTGCACGATGATCGCCGCGTCGCCACGCGGGGACACGATCGGCCGGCCGGCCGGCAGCACGAGCGCGGGGCGGTTCGCGTTGAGCTTCGCGCGGTCGGCGGCGAGCGTCGCGCGGTCGCGCGGGGTGAGCCCGCCCTTGCGCTCGTAGACGATCACCGCGGGCGCGATCTCGCCGCCCGGATACTGCTTGACCGCGTCGAGCGCCTTGACGGATTCCGCGTCGCCCGGCAGGAACGAGGACGTCTCGTTCTTCTGCGCATTCTCGAACTTGCTCGAGTACGCACCGGCCACGCCGCCGAAGACGATGAAGACGACGACGAAGACGACCCACTTGCTGCGCCGTCCGGCGGGGAGCGTGAAGAGGCGGCTCATGGCGTCTGGCGAGCCTAACGGAACGGTCGTTCCGGTCAAGGAGCGCGGCGCGTCAGTCGAGCAGCGCGGCCAGCTCGGTCGCCTCCGTGACCGGACGCAGGCAGGCGAAGCGCTCGCAGACGTACGCGGCGGCGCGGCCGTCCACGGGGGTGCGGCCGGTCAGCAGCGGAACCGCCCCGTCACCCGCGAGTGACCCGGCCACCACGAGGTGCGGGCGGTACGCGCGCCGCACCACGTCCGTCAGCACCTCGGCGCCGGGGCCGACGATCGCCACCTCGCGCACGGGCGCGAGCGCGAAGTCGATGGCCTGCAGCAGGTGGCCGAAGGCGAGCGGATGCTGCGTGGCGATCGTGTGCACCAGCCGCAGCGCGCCGAGCGCGGCGTCCTCCCAGCGGGACTCGCCGGTGAGCCGCGCGAGCCGCAGCAGCCCGAAGGCGGCGGCGGAGGATCCCGACGGGATCGGCATGTCCTCGAGGTCCTTGCGGCGGGCGATCAGCGGGTCGGCGTCGGACGCGGTGGAGAAGAAGCCACCGCGCTCGGGGTCGGAGAAGCGCGCCAGGATCTGCCCGGCGATCGCCTCGGCCTCCGCGAACCAGCGCGGCTCGAACGTCGCCTCGTAGAGCGTCAGCAGCGCCTCGAGCAGGAACGCGTGGTCCTCCAGGAACGCGGGCTGCCTGGCCCGGCCGCGGTTGAAGGAACGCAGCAGGCGGGGCGGGTCGGACCGTGTCTCGCGCAGGTCGCGCAGCACGAACTCCGCGCAGGACTCCGCCGCGGCGCGGTAGTCGTCGCGGCCGAGCGCGGCGCCGGCGTCGGCCAGCGCCGAGATCATCAGCGCGTTCCAGGCGGTGAGGCGCTTGTCGTCGAGGCCGGGGTGCACGCGCCGCTCGCGCGCCGTGAGCAGCTTCGCCTGGATCTCCGGCAGCTCGGCCGGGTCGGGCGTGGCGCGCACGGGGATGTTCGCGCCCTCGAAGTTGCCCGCCTCGGTCATCCCGAAGTGGCCGATCGCGACGGGCGCGAGGTCCGCGCCCAGCACCGAGCGAACCTCGTCGAGCGTCCAGACGGTGAAGCTGCCCTCGACACCGTCCGCGTCGGCGTCGAGCGCCGACGCGAAGCCGCCCTCGGGCTGGCGCAGCTCGCGCAGCGCCCAGTCGAGCGTCTCGGTCGCCACACGCTCGAACAGCGGCTCGCCGGTCAGCTGGAAGGCGTGCAGGTAGGCCCGTGCGAGCAACGCGTTGTCGTAGAGCATCTTCTCGAAGTGCGGGACGACCCACCGGCGGTCAACGCTGTAGCGCGCGAAGCCGCCCGCGACCTGGTCGTAGAGCCCGCCCGCGGCCATCCTGCGCAGCGTGGTCAGCGCCATCTCGCGCTCCCCGTGCGCGAGCAGGAAGCCGATCACCGAGGCGGCCGGGAACTTCGGCGCGCCACCCCAGCCGCCGTACTCGGCGTCGTAGGCGCGCCGCAGCGCCTCGACCGCGGCGTCCAGCGAGGCGGGGTCGAGCGCGGCGTCGGGCGCGTCCATCTGCGCGGTCGCACCGAGGCGGTCGATCATGGCCCGCGCGGCCCGGGCGACCTCGTCGGGCTGCTCGAGCCACGCCTCGTGCACGCCCTGGACCACCTGCGACCAGGACGGCATCCCCTGGCGCGGCCGCGGCGGGAAGTAGGTGCCCGCGTAGAACGGGACGCCGTCCGGGGTGAGGAACGCGTTCAGCGGCCAGCCGCCGTGGCCAGTCATCGCCTGGACGGCCTCCATGTAGACGGCGTCGACGTCCGGGCGCTCCTCGCGGTCGACCTTGATGCACACGAAGCGCTCGTTCATCAGCTGCGCGACGTCGGCATCCTCGAAGGACTCGCGCTCCATCACGTGGCACCAGTGGCAGGCGGAGTAGCCGATCGAGACGAGGATGGGGCGGTTCTCGGCGCGCGCCTGCTCCAGCGCGCTCTCGTCCCACGGCTGCCAGTGGACCGGGTTGTCCTTGTGCTGAAGCAGGTAGGGCGAGGTCTCGTTCGCCAACCGATTGGCCACGGTAGGTTGACTACCTATGTCCCACCATCGTGAAACCGTCCATGCCGAAGGCGCGCCGAAGGCGGCGGGCCCGTACTCGCACGCCGTCAAGACCGGCGGCCTGGTCTTCCTCTCGGGCCAGACGCCGATCGACCCGAACACCGGGCAGCTCGTCGAGGGCGCCATCGGCGACCAGGCGCGCCGCTGCCTCGACAACCTCGCGATCGTCGCCGCGGCGGCCGGCGCGTCGCTCGAGGACGCGGTGCGGATGACGATCTACGTCACCGACATCTCGGTGTTCGGCGACGTCAACGAGGCCTACGGCAGCTACTTCCCGTCCGCTCCACCCGCGCGCACCACGATCGGCGTCGCCTCGCTGCCACTGGGCGCCGAGGTCGAGATGGACGCGATCCTCGCCCTGCCGGACTGATCCGATGGCCTCGCCCGCGCGATCGCTGGTGACCGCCGAGGACGTGCTCGCCGCACGCCCCGCGGTCGAGGCGCTCGCGCGCCGGACACCGGTGCTTTCCTCGCGCACCATCTCCGAGCGCGCGGGCGGCGTCGTCGCGCTCAAGGCCGAGAACCTGCAGCGCTCCGGCTCGTTCAAGGTCCGCGGCGCGGCGGCCAAGCTCGCCGCGCTCGGGCCCGAGGGCCGCGCGCGCGGCGTCGTCTGCGCGTCGGCGGGCAACCACGCCCAGGCGGTCGCCGCCGCCGCGCGCGAGTACGGCATCCCGTGCGAGGTGTACGTGCCCCTCGACGCGCCGCTGTCGAAGGTCGACGCGGCCGTGGGCCAGGGGGCGATCGTGCACTCGGGCGGCGACTCCGTCGACGCGTGCGTGGAGCTGGCCCGCGAGCGCGCAGCGCGCGACGGGCTCGCGTTCGTGCATCCCTTCGACGATCCGGACGTCGTCGCCGGCCAGGGCTCGCTCGGGCTCGAGCTGCTCGAGGACGTCCCGGACCTCGCCCGCGTCGTGATCCCCGTCGGCGGTGGCGGGCTGTGCTCGGGCACGGCGATCGCGATCAAGGCCTCACGGCCGGAGGTCGAGGTGATCGGCGTGCAGGTCGCCGCCTGCGCGCCCTACCCGGAGTCGCTGCGCCGCGGCGAGCCCGTGCCGGCCGACTCGGCGCTGACGATCGCCGACGGCATCGCGGTCAAGCACCCGGGCGAGCTGACGCTCGAGCTGCTGCGTCGCCACGTCGACGAGATCGTCGTCGTGGGGGAGGACGAGACCGCGGCGGCGATGGTGCTGTTGATGGAGCGAGGCAAGCTCGTGGTCGAGGGGGCCGGCGCCGTGGGCGTTGCCGCGCTCCTCGGCGGCCAGGTGAGCGCGGCGCCCCAGGGGACGACGATCGCGGTGCTCTCCGGCGGCAACGTCGACGCCGGCCTGCTCGCCGCTGCCGCGCGGCGCGCCGAGACCGAGGCCGGCCGCCGGCTCGTGCTGCTGACCCGCGTCGCCGACCGGCCGGGCAACCTCGCGCGGCTGCTCGACTGCGTCGCCGGCACCGGCGCGAACATCGTCGACGTGGCGCACGTGCGCGAGGGCCTGGACCTGCACGTGCGCGAGACGGCGATCGAGCTCGTGCTCGAGACACGCGGCACGCGCGACGCCGAGCGCGTGGTCGCCACGCTGCGCGACGGCGGCTACGTCACCCAGGTCCTGCACTGAGCGTGTTCGACTCCGAGCCGATCTACTTCGCTCGCCCAGAGGAGCTGCGCGCGTGGCTCGAAGCGCACCACGCCGACGAGACCGAGCTGGTCATCGGCTATTGGAAGGCGAGCACCGGCCGGCCGTCGATCCGCTGGGCGGAGGCGGTCCGCGAGGCCCTGTGCTTCGGCTGGATCGACGGGCAGGGCAGGGGCATCGACGACGAGCGCCACATGCAGCGCTTCACTCCGCGCAAGAGCCGCCGCTGGAGCGCGGTCAACGTCGCGCTCGTCGAGGAGCTCGAGGCCGCCGGGCTGATGCGCGACGCCGGCCGGCGGGCGTTCGCGGGGCGCGACATGACGCAGACGCCGTACTCGACCTCCAAGCGCCCGGCCGAGCTGCCGCCCGAGTGGGACGAGCGGCTGCGCTCCGACCACCCGGCGGCGGCGGCGTACTGGGACGCGAGCGCCCCGAGCTACCGCAAGACCTGTACGTTCTGGGTCACCGAGGCCAAGCGCCCCGAGACGCGCGAGAAGCGCTTCGCCGAGCTGGTCGGGGCGTGCGAGCGCGGGGAGCGCCTGAGCCGCTTCGTCTCGCCAGTACGGAGGTCGGCCTGACATGCACGAGACGCCCGAGGACCTCGCCGCGCTGCAGGCGGTGCTCGATCGCAGCATGGACGGCGCGGGCGCGCACCTGAAGCGGATCATCACCGACGACCGCCGCTTGACCGCCGCCGAGCTCGCCGAGCGGCTGACCGGGATGCGCCTGCTCGCGCTGGCGACGGCGACCGCCGACGGGCGCCCGATCGTCGGTCCGGTCGACGGCATCTTCCTGCGCGGCGCCTTCCACTTCGGCTCCGCGCCGGACTCCGTCCGCTTCCGCCACATCCGCGCCCGTCCGCACGTGAGCGCGACGCACCTGCCCGGCGAGGAGCTCGCCGTCACGGTCCACGGGCGCGCGGTGCCCGTGGACGTCAACGCCCCCGAGGGCGCG
The DNA here is from genome assembly GCA_036269915.1 of Solirubrobacteraceae bacterium. Classification (GTDB taxonomy): domain Bacteria; phylum Actinomycetota; class Thermoleophilia; order Solirubrobacterales; family Solirubrobacteraceae; genus DATBDM01. The sequence continues at coordinate 7,382 of DATBDM010000067.1, forward strand.
CAGCTGCGCCAGACCCTGCTCGACATCTACGTGCCCCGCTACGGCGAGAGCTGGGCCGAGATGCTCGAGTCCGGCGCGGTCTACGCGCGCATCGAGCCGGAGCGGATGTTCACCTTCCACCTGGACTAAGGAACCGTGCTCGGTACGGCCTCCACCCCTGGGTCGCCGGCCTCCACCTCATAGTCGTCAACCCGCGTCTGGTCCTCGCCGCGCGCGGCGCCGCGCAGCACGAGCGTGCCGATCACGACCACGAGCAGGTTCGCGAGCAGGGCGATCACGCCGGTGTAGACCGTGACCTTGGTGTCGAAGCCGAAGTTCGACAGCGCGTAGGAGGATCCGCCGATGTGCTCCTTGCCCGTCGTCGGGTTCGGCGTGTCGTAGACCATGTAGAGGCCCGCGATCAGGCCGACGGCCCAGCCCGCGAGCAGCGCCCAGGCGTGGGCCCAACGGGTGAAGAGCCCGATCACGATCGGGGGCAGCGTCTGCAGGATGATCACGCCGCCGATCAGCTGCAGGTCGATCGAGAACTGCGGGTCCAGCGCGAGGATCGCCACGAGCGCGCCGACCTTGACGACCAGCGAGGCGAGCTTCGAGCTGCGCGCCTCCTGCGCGGGCGTGGCGTCGCGATTGAGGTACTCCCGGTAGATGTTGCGCGTCCACAGGTTCGCTGCCGCGATCGACATGATCGCCGCCGGCACGAGCGCGCCGATCCCGATCGCCGCGAAGGCGATCCCCGCGAACCAGCTCGGGAACATCTGGTCGAACAGCAGCGGCACGACCGTGTTGGAGTCCGCTTTGCCGTCGGTGACGATCGGCGACACGTTCGCCGCGATCGCCATGTAGCCGAGCAGCGCGATCAGCCCGAGGACGAGCGAGTACGCCGGCAGCGCGGCCATGTTGCGCTTGACCGTGTCGCGGCTGCGCGAGGCGAGCACGCCGGTGACCGAGTGTGGGTACAAGAACAGCGCCAACGCGGAGCCGAGCGCGAGCGTCGCGTAGCCGAGCGTCTGCGTGTTCGCCAGGAGCGTCCCGTCGGTCGGTGCCGGCGTCGCGGCGAACTTCTTGTCGGCGGCGGCGAAGATGTCGTCGAAGCCGCCGAGCTTGATCGGGATGTAGATCACGGCGACGATCACCACGACGTAGATCAGCGTGTCCTTGACGAATGCGATCAGCGCCGGTGCCCGCAGGCCCGACTGGTACGTGTAGGCGGCGAGGATCGCGAAGGCGACGATGATCGGCCAGTGGCCGCCGATGCCGATCGTCTTGAGCACCGCCTCGATGCCGACGAGCTGTAGGGCGATGTAGGGCATCGTCGCCACGATCCCCGTGACCGCGATCGCCAGGGCCAGCGCGGCGGAGCCGTGGCGGCCGCGCACGAAGTCCGCCGGGGTGACGTAGCCGTGCCGGTGCGCGACCGACCAGAGCCGCGGCGCGACCAGGAACACGATCGGGTAGACGACGATCGTGTAGGGGACGGCGAAGAACCCGGTCGCGCCCGCGCCGAAGACGAGCGCCGGCACGGCGACGAACGTGTACGCGGTGTAGAGGTCGCCGCCCAGCAGGAACCACGTGATCCAGCCGCCGAAGGAGCGCCCGCCGAGGCCCCACTCGTTCAGCGAGTCGAGCTTCGCCCGGCGCCAGCGCGCGGCGACGAAGCCGAGCACGGTGACGAAGGCGAAGAGGACCGCGAAGATGACCAGCTCGGTCCAGTTGACGTCGCGCGACATCAGCGGCGCCCCACCGTCTGGCGGTACACGACGACCGTGCAGACGACGCTCAGCAGGATCATCGCCATCTGGTACCAGTAGAAGAACGGGATCCCGATCAGCCGCGGGCTCTCGTGGTTGTAGATCGTCGGTATCAGGGTCAGGACGAGCGGCACGGCGAGCAGCCAGTACCAGCTCCGGTTGACCTCGCGCCGTCGCGGGCGCGCCTTCTCCTCGTAGGCCACGCTTCCTCCTCCCGTAGGTGAGCGATCTCTGAACGGTTGCACATCAGCCCGCCGGCTCGCGGCAGACGAACCTGACGCCCCCGTCAGGTTCGCTAGAGTCGCCGCCGCATGGCGGAGTTCGACAGCGACTGGCTCGTCATCGGTTCGGGCTTCGGCGGGAGCGTGTCCGCGCTGCGGCTGCGCGAGAAGGGCTACTCGGTCACGGTGCTGGAGGCCGGACGGCGCTTCGCCGACCACGAGCTGCCGCGCTCGACCTGGGACCTGCGCCGCTACTTCTGGGCGCCATACCTCGGGATGCACGGCATCCTGCGCCTGACGACGTTCCGCGACGTCGCCGTGCTCAGCGGGGCGGGCGTCGGCGGCGGCTCGCTCGGCTACGCGAACACGCTCTACCGCGCGCCCGAGCGCTTCTACGCCGACGCGCAGTGGGCGGGCCTGAAGGACTGGCGCGCCGCGCTCGCGCCGCACTACGACGAGGCGGAGCGCATGCTCGGCGTCACCGAGGTGCTCGCCGACGACCCCGCGGACGCGCTGCTGCGCGAATTCGGCCGCGAGATCGGCGCCGACCGCACCTACGCCAAGACGCGCGTCGGAGTGTTCTTCGGCACGCCGGGCGAGACCGTGCCGGACCCGTACTTCGGCGGTGAGGGGCCGGCGCGCACCGGCTGCGTCCTGTGCGGGCGCTGCATGGTCGGCTGCCCGCACAACGCCAAGAACACGCTGGTCAAGAACTACCTGTGGCTCGCGGAGCGCGCGGGCGTGGAGATCCAGCCGGATCGCACCGTGATCGACGTCCGCCCGCTCGGCGCCGAGGACGGGTCGGACGGCTACGCGGTCACCTCGCAGCGGACCGGCGCCTGGCTGCGGCGCGACCGCCGCGTGCAGCGGGTGCGCGGCGTCGTCGTCGCCGGCGGCGCGCTCGGCACCAACCGGCTGCTCGCCCGCTGCCGGCTCGGCGGCTCGCTGCCGCGGATCTCCGCGCGCCTCGGCGAGCTCGTGCGCACGAACTCCGAGGCGCTGCTCGCGGTCACCCTGCCCGACGGCGGGCCCGACCTCACCAAGCGGGTGGCGATCTCCTCGAGCGTCTACCCCGACCCCGACACGCACATCGAGACGGTGACCTACGGCCGCGCGGGCGGGGCCATGTACTCGCTGTTCACCGTGCTGGTCGGCGACGGGACGCGGATCACGCGCCCGCTGCGCCTCGCGGGCGCGCTGCTGCGCCACCCGCTGCGCGCCATCCGCACGCTCAACCCCTTCGGCTGGTCGCGCAACACGATCATCGTGCTGGTCATGCAGACGCTCGACAACGCGCTCGCGCTACGCGCGTCGCGGCTGCCGTGGGGCGGCGTGTGGCTGCGGACCGAGCAGGATCGCGAGAAGCCCAACCCGACCTTCATCCCCGTCGCCAACGCCTTCGCGGCGTGGCTCGCCCAGCGCACGGGCGGGATCGCGCAGTCCTCGATCCTCGAGGCCGCCGCCAACATCCCCTCGACCGCGCACATCCTCGGCGGCGCGGTCATCGCGCCCGACGCGTCACGCGGCGTCGTCGACGCCGGCCAGCGCGTGTTCGGCTACGAGAACCTGCTCGTCTGCGACGGGTCGGCGATCCCGGCCAACGTCGGCGTCAACCCCAGCCTGACCATCACCGCGCTCGCCGAGCACGCGATGAGCCTGATCCCGGAG
>DATBDM010000068.1:0-2446 GCA_036269915.1 Solirubrobacteraceae bacterium
GTCCGCCCATCGGGATCGAGCAACGTCAGCGACCCGTCGCGTGCGACCCGGAAGCCCGAGATGCTTCCCGTCGACGCATTCGCGCTGTACGCGAACCGCCCGTCGCCGGTGACCGCGATCCAGCATGCCGCCCCCTGATGCGTGAGCGCCGATGCGGTCACGACGCCGAAGAAGCCGGCAGCGGCGGCGCGATACGACGACACCGTGCTCGCCGCCGCCTCGGAGACGACGAGCGTGCCCGTGCGCGTGAACGCGAAGCCGAACGGCGTGGCCCCCGAGGACGGTGTGCTGACCGCGCTGCCTGAGGGCAGCCCATGCCGATCCAGCGCGAACGCGTCGATCCGGTTCGTGCCCTTCTCCGTGACCACGAGCCGCTCGCCGTCCGGCGAGATCGAGACCTGGGCTGCGCCCGCGGCTCCGGCGGGGAGCGAAGCGATCGCGCCGGAGCGCTGAGTCAGCGTCCCGCGGCGCCCGATGGCCAGGCCGCTCACGTTGGGAACACCGCCCGCGTTGAGCACATAGGCCTCGTCGCCGCGAATCGACACGCTGACCGGACGATCACCGCCCGAGGGGGCACGGCCCGCGAGCCTGAGGCCGTGTCCGGTCACACGGAAGGCGGCGACGTCGTCGGACCCGGCATCGACGGCGAGCAGGAGCCGGCCGTCGTCACTCAGCGCCACTGCGCCCTGCGAACCGAGGCCACTGCCGGCGCCGAGCCCGCCCGTGAGGTAGCTCCCAGCGGGCTGCAGGCTTCCGTCGGGTGCACGGTCGTACGCGAGCACCGTGTTCGCGCCGGCGTCGTTGGTCTCGGTGAAGACCGTGTCCCGGGCATGCCCTGACGCCTGCGCCGCGCCGGGCGCCGCCGCGGCGAACGCGAGCCCGACCACCCCGAGCATGCCGGCGAGTCGAGGACGGTTGAGGATCGAACGCTGCACGATGGACCTCCTGGATGGCGGCCCGGCGGCGGCTGCCGTCGGGTTGCCATTCAGGCTCGCCGGCAGCCCTTACGACGAGACGACGTCCCGATGACGATCGCGTGACATCCCCTTACGCGTTGATGAACGCGGGTCCGCCGCCCTTGTCGCACACCGATGCCGCGGCCATCATCGCGGGATGCCCCCCGACCGCGACGCGCGCGGATCAGTGCTCGTGGTCGACGACGAGCCCACGATCGCCGAGGTCGTCGCGCGCTATCTCGATCGCGCCGGCTACGCGACCCGCGTCGCGGCCGACGGCCCGGAGGCGGTCGCACTCGCGGCTACGCAGCGGCCGGACCTCGTCGTGCTCGACCTGATGCTGCCGGGCCTCGACGGACTCGAGGTCATGCGCCGGCTGCGCGGGCTCGGCGACGGCGCGGCGCGAGAGCGGATCGCGATCATCCTGCTGACCGCCAAGGGCGAGGAGTCCGATCGGGTGATCGGGCTGCGCCTCGGCGCCGACGACTACGTGGTCAAGCCGTTCTCCCCGGCCGAGCTCGTCGCCCGGGTGGATGCCGTCCTGCGACGGTCGGCCCCGGCTGACGCCGGCGGCGCGCCCGTCGACCTTGGCTGGCTCGTCGTGGATCCGTCGGCACGACGGGTCACGGCGCACGGCGAGGAGATCCAGCTCACCCAGCGCGAGTTCGACCTGCTGGCCCACCTCACCCGCCACCCCGGCCAGGTGTTCTCGCGCAATCAGCTGATGGACGCCGTGTGGCAGTACAGCTTCTACACCGACACCTCGACAGTGACCGTCCACATCAGGCGGCTGCGCGCGAAGATCGAGCTCGCCCCCGCGCGGCCAGAGCACGTGCAGACCGTCTGGGGCGTCGGCTACCGGTTCCAGCCGTGAGCGCCCGTCGAAGCGCCGCGCTCCTGCTCGCGGCGGCGGCCGCGCTCGCCGCTGCCGTCGCCGCCGCCTACGGCGTTCACGACGGCCTCGTCACGTTCGCGCTGCTCGCTGCCACCGGCGCGCTCGGGCTCGTCGCCGGCGCGCTGCTCGTCGCGCGTCGAGAACGCCTCGGCGGTCTGCGGCGGCAGTTCGCGATCGGCGGCACGGTGGTGGTCGCACAGGCGGTCCTCGCCGTGCTCGCCGGCGCATTGCTCATGTTCGTCTCCGCACATGACGCCGTCGTGCTCGTCGTCCTGGTGGTCTTCGCCGGGCTCGTCGCATCGTCGACCGCGCGAGTCGTCGCTCGCGGCGTGATGGCCGACATCGACAGCCTGCGAACGACGTTGGAGGCGGTGGGTGAGGGCTCCAGGGAGCCCGACGCCGCGACGAACTCGCGGGACGAGCTGGCAGAGCTCGCCGTAGCGGCCAACATCGCGATCCAGAGCCTCGACGGCGCCGAACGCGCGCAGCGCAGTCTGGTTGCGGCCGTGTCGCACGACCTCCGCACCCCGATCACCTCGCTCCAACTGCTCGCCGAGGCGGTCGGCGACGACATCGTCGACGAAGCCACCCGACG
>DATBDM010000069.1:0-11190 GCA_036269915.1 Solirubrobacteraceae bacterium
TTCGCCGGCCGAGGGAATGACGACTTTCTTGGCAGCCGCGACTTCGCCGACATCGTCACGTTGATCGACGGCCGCGAGGCGATCGTCTCCGAAGTCACCGCCGCGGACGTCGACCTGCGTACATACGTCGCCACGCAATTCAGACGGCTGATGCGAAATCCACGCTTCGAGGACGGCGTGGCTGGAGCGCTCGCGCCCGACGCCGGTAGCCAGGCGCGCCTTGGCGAGATCGTGATGCCGCGTATCCGACGATTGGCCGACGCCGCGCCGATTGGCGACCAATCCGGCAGCGGACCACGCAATCTGGTCCGCTGAGCTGGTCCGCTGGCACGCATCCTGGCGCGCTCGCGCTCACCCCGGAAAGGCGAAAAGCCCCGCATCGCAGGGCTTTTCGGAGGAGCGGCTGAAGGGACTCGAACCCTCGACCTTCTGCATGGCAAGCAGACGCTCTAGCCAACTGAGCTACAGCCGCGCGCGGGACGGCAGTATAGCCGCGGTTTAGGCGCCTGCCACAATCTGGGGGGCATGGCCGACGAGGCCCCGACCGACCGCCGCCCACGTACCCCGCCCCCGGCGCGGGGCGGCGAGCAGGGGCAGCCACCCACTCCGAAGCAGCGCCCGTCGAGGATGCTCCCCCGCCGCTTCTGGTGGGTCGTCTTCATCCTGCTGGCGGTCAACTACCTGTCCGTGGCGCTGTTCGCGCCCGGCAAGGAGCAGTCGGTCCGGATCCCCTACAACCCGGCGTTCCTGCAGCAGGTCACGCAGAACAACGTCAGGGCGATCTCCGCCACGGGCGAGAGCATCTCGGGCGAGTTCAAGAAGGAGATCACCTTCCCGGCCGGCAAGAACGGGACGAAGGCCAAGAACTTCGACACCGAGATCCCGACCTTCGCCAACACCGATCAGCTCTCCCAGACGCTCCAGGACCACCACGTGGAGATCTCGGCCGAACCGATCAACGCCGGCCGCGGGACCTTCTGGAACCTCCTGCTGTCCTTCGGCCCGGTCCTGCTGCTCGTCGGCCTGTTCGTCTACCTCGGCCGTCGCGCCGCTGCCGCCGGCGGCGCGGGCGGGCTCGGCGCGCTCGGGTCCTTCGGTCGCTCGCGCGCGCGCCGCGTCGAGGTGGGCACGACCTCGGTCACCTTCAAGGACGTTGCGGGCATCGACGAGTCCAAGGCCGAGCTGACCGAGGTCGTCGACTTCCTGCGCAACCCCGACCGCTACCGCCGCCTCGGCGGGCGGATCCCCCGCGGCGTGCTGCTGTCCGGCGCGCCCGGCACCGGCAAGACCCTGCTCGCCCGCGCGGTCGCGGGCGAGGCGAGCGTGCCGTTCTTCTCGAGCTCCGCGTCGGAGTTCGTGGAAGCGATCGTCGGCATCGGCGCCTCGCGCGTGCGCGACCTCTTCAAGCAGGCCAAGGAGGCCCAGCCCGCGATCATCTTCATCGACGAGCTCGACGCCATCGGCCGCTCCCGCGGCGGCGCCAACGCGCTCAGCGGCAACGACGAGCGCGAGCAGACCCTCAACCAGATCCTCACCGAGATGGACGGCTTCGACAGCGAGGCGACGGTGATCGTCCTCGGCGCCACCAACCGGCCCGAGGTGCTCGATCTCGCGCTGCTGCGTCCCGGCCGCTTCGATCGCCGCGTGACCGTGCCGGCGCCCGACAAGGACGGCCGCCGGCAGATCCTCCAGGTCCACACGCGCTCGCTGCCGCTCGACCCCGACGTCGACCTGGACGGCCTCGCGTCGTCGACCGCCGGCATGGTCGGCGCCGATCTCGCGAACCTCGCCAACGAGGCGGCCCTGACCGCGGCACGGCGCAACCACGAGCGCGTCACCAACGCGGACTTCACCGACTCGCTCGAGAAGATCGTGCTCGGCGCCCCGCGCGGCCTCGTGCTCTCCGAGACCGAACGCCGCCGCACCGCCTACCACGAGGCCGGGCACGCGATCGTCGGCATGCTCACCCCGGGCGCCGACCCGGTCCGCAAGGTCTCGATCATCCCGCGCACGATGTCGCTCGGCGTGACGCTCTCCGCCCCCGAGGAGGAGCGGACGAACTTCGACGTCGACTACCTGCGGGGGCGCATCAAGGTCGCGCTCGGCGGCCGCGGCGCGGAGGAGGTCGTCTACGACTCGATCAGCGCCGGCGCGGAGTCCGACATCCAGCAGCTCACCCGGATCGCCCGCCAGATGGTCGGCCGCTGGGGCATGAGCTCGGCGATCGGCCCGATCGCGATCCTGCCCTCCGAGGCCAACGGCCCACTGCTCCCGGGCGCCTCCGAGGTCTCCGAGCGCACGCAGCAGACCCTCGACGACGAGGTCCGGCGCATCGTCGAGGAGGCCCACGCCGAGGTGATCGAGCTACTCGGCGAGAACCGCCACCGGCTCGACAGCCTGACCCAGGCCCTGCTGGAGAACGAGACGCTCGACGAGGCCGCCGCCTACGCCGCAGCGGGGGTCGAGCGCGAGCCCCGTGACGCCGGCGACGCGGCCGGCGCGTTCGCGTCCAAGCCGCCCACCGGATAGCGGCGCGCCGCAACTCGGGTGGGCGGGGATGGGTTAGGAACTCATGTGTCCCGTACCGTCCACGCTGGGCGGGCCTGGGCCGCGGTGCGCGCATTGGCGCTCGCTGCGGTCCTGTCGCTCGCCGCCCTCACCGCCCTGGCGCTCCCGCGCCCGGCTCTCGCGAACCACTCCCAGCCCACGATCTTCGACGCGCCCCGCGAGCTGCGCTCCGACGACGCCCGCCTGCGCGCGCGCACGCTCGACGAGATCACGTCGCTCGGCGCCAGTTGGGTGCGCGTCGTCGTCGGCTGGCACGGCGTCGCACCGAACCCCGGCCGCAAGAAGGCCCCGCACTTCGCCGAGACCGACCCGGCGAGCTATGACTGGCACGTCTACGACCGGATCGTCGCCGAGGCCCGCGCGCGCGGGCTGAAGATCCTGATGACGCCGAGCAGCCCGGTCCCGCGCTGGGCGACGCTCGGCGGGCGTTCGACGACGCGCTTCCCGAGCGCGACCCGCTTCGGCCGCTTCGTGCAGGCGCTCGGCGCCCGCTACCGCACCCAGGTCTCGAACTGGTCGGTCTGGAACGAGCCGAACCTGTCGACGTTCCTCGGTCCGCAGTACGTCAACGGCAAGCCCTACTCGCCGAAGCTCTACCGCCGGCTCTACCAGGCGGCGTCAGGCGCGCTGAAGCGCTCGGGCAACGGCAGCGACCGGCTGCTGATCGGCGAGACCGCGCCGCGCATGCGCAAGGGCAAGGCGATCTCGCCGCTGTCGTTCTTCCGCGGCGTGCTGTGCCTGAACACGCGCTACAAGCGTTCACGGCACTGCGGCAAGCTCGACGCCGACGGCTGGGCGCACCACCCTTACACGACCGGCAGCGGCCCCTACTGGCAGCCGCCGATCCGCGACGACGTCTCGATCGGCTCGCTCCGCCGGATGACGACGGCGCTCGCCAGGGCCGGCCGCGCCCGCGCGCTCAAGAAGGGCGCCGGCCTGTGGCTGACCGAGTTCGGCGTGCAGAGCTACCCGGACCCCTACGTCGGCGTCAGCCAGCAGCGTCAGGCCGAGTGGCGGTCGATCGGCGAGTGGCTGGCCTGGAAGAGCCCGCGCGTGAAGGCGTTCTCGCAGTACCTGATGCGCGACGACCTGCCGCGGACCTCCGGCGGCCGCTACGCCGGCTTCGAGTCCGGGCTGCGTCGCTCCAACGGCACGGCCAAGCTCGCCCTGCGCGGCTTCCGGCTCGCGCTCGTCGCCGACCGTGCGTCGAAGCGGCGCGTGAACCTGTGGGGCCATGTGCGCCCCGCGAAGGGCCGCACCCGGGCGATCGTCCAGTACCACGCCCACGGGCGCTGGCACACGCTCAAGTCGGTGCGCACGGACCGCCACGGGGTGCTCAGCGCGCGCACGACGTTCCACAGCGGCCGCAGCTACCGGCTGCGCTGGCAGGGCTCCACCGGCCCGAGCACGCGCGTCACGCAGAGCTGACCGCGGCGCAGGCCGCGCAGCGGCCGCGCAGCACGATCTCCGCCGCGTCGGCCCGAGCGCCGGCGCGGCGGGCGCTGCGCACCAGTTCGGCCTCGTCGAGTGCGAGCTCGACGTCCTCCACGCGCCCGCACTCGTCGCAGACCAGATGGGCGTGCGCCTCGGCGCGCGGGTCGTAGAGGGCCGCGCCCGAGGCGGCGTTCACCCGGCGCGCGGCGCCAAGCTCGACGAGCAGGTCCAGCGTCGCGTAGACGGTCGGCAGCGAGAGCCCGGGCTGGGTGGCGCGCACCCGGCGCAGGACCTCGTCGGCGGTCGCGTGACGGCCGAGCCGGGCGAGCGCGTCGTGGATCTCGAGGCGCTGCGGCGTGACGCGCATGCCGCGCGCGCGGAGGGCGTCGATCAGCGCGCGGTGGTCGGGGGAGGCCATGTCCATGACAGATCTTAGGGACACCTTATCGCAAGTCGTTCAATATAATCCGGGAGATGAGCACGATTGCCCGCCTTCTCAGCGCGCCCGCCGGTCGCTGGCGCTCCGCCGACGACCGCCAGCGTGCGCTGCAGGTCGTCCAGCCGGGACTGATCGGGCTGATCGACGGGACGATCTCGACGCTCGCGCCGATCTTCGCCTCGGCCTACCTCGCGGGCTCGCGTGCGGCGCTCATGGTCGGCATCGCGTCGGCGCTCGGCGCCGCGATCTCGATGGGCCTCTCCGAGGGCCTCTCGGACGACGGCGCACTGACGGGCCGCGGCGCGGCGGCGACCCGCGGTGCGATCACCGGCGGCGCGACGTTCCTCGGCGGCACCTTCCACGCGCTGCCGTTCCTGATCTCCGACGTCTCGACCGCGCTTGCGGTCGCCTACGCGGTGGTCTCGATCGAGCTGCTCGCGATCGCCTGGATCCGGCGCCGCTTCCTCGCGGTCCCGCTCAGCCGCTCGCTGATCCAGGTGACGGCCGGCGGCGCGGTCGTGGCTGCGGTCGGCGCACTGCTGGGGCACCTCTGACGATCAGCAGCGCGACGGCGACCGGCACCGTGGCCGGGATCGTGTCGACGACGTAGAACATCAGGTCCCACAGCAGCGACAGCCCGAGCAGCAGCAGCGCCGCGGGCCACTGCCGGATGCCGCGCGCGGCGAGCACGCCGCCGAGCACGCCGGCGACGAAGACATCGCCGTAGCCGAGGCTCGCGTGGGGGAGGGCGAGGTACTGCAGCTGCGGCAGCCCGGCCGCCGGGACCGCGGCGTTGAGCACCGCGTTGGGCGCCTGCAGCTGGTTGCCGAAGACGAGGATCGAGTCCACGATCGCCATCGCGACGATCCCCGCCTCGAGCCACAGCAGCGGGACGAGGCCGGCGAGGAGCCGCCCGAGCGTCACGCAGCTCAGGGCCGTGAGCAGCACGAGGCAGACGTCGCCGACCACGGTGAACTGCTCCGCCCAGCCGATCGCGAGCAGCGGGGCGGCGAGCAGCGCCAGCCACGGCCGCGCGCCGTGCATCGCCCAGCCGAGCGCCGCGGCGGCGAGCGGCGGGATGCCGACGAGCGCGAGCCAGCTCAGCGCGACGGCGGTGCCCGGGAACGCCGCGATCGCGGCGACGACGACGGCGATCGACAGCGGCAGCACGAGCGCCCAGCCGCGGCCGGCGAAGCGCTCGGCCCAGCGTGGGACGCCCTTGCCGGGGAGCGCGACGAGCGCGGCCTGTGCGCCGATCAGCGCGAAGTTGTTGACGAGGAACGGCGTATCCACGAAGGGGGCAATATGGCGCGGGAGGCTTTGCGCCAGCTGAAGGCGCCGGCGCGCTATCGCTCGTGCAGGAAGTCGGCCAGCGTGCCGGGCCTTGCGCCCGTGAGCCGGGCGATGTCGTCGGAGACCACCTCGAGATCTCCCGCGGCGATCGCCGTGTAGGTGCTGACCCAGGCCTCGACCTGCCAGTCCGGGGCGCCGTAGACGGCCCGTGACGCGTAGGCCTCCTCGATCGTCTCGTGGTGGAACCGCGTCGGGCGACCCGTGATGCGGGTGATCATCTCCGCCGCCTCTTCGAGCGTGAACGCCTCCGGTCCCGTGAGGTCGTAGGTCTCGCCCTCGTGGCCCTCGCCCGCGAGCACCGCCGCGGCCGCCTCGGCGATGTCGGCGCGCCGCACCGCCGCGAGGAGCCCGTCGCCGGCCGGCCCGCGGATCACGCCGTCCTCGCCCGCCATCGACGGGATGAAGTCCGAGTAGAGATTCATGCGCAGGAACGTGTGCGGCACGCCGGTAGCGCGGATGTGGTCCTCGGTCGCGCCGTGCTGGCGGCCGAGCGTGAAGGTGGAGGCGATGCTCGCGTCGACGTAGGACAGGTAGACGAGGTGCTCGACGCCCGCGTCGACGGCGGCGTCGACGGCCGTCTTGTGCTGCTCGACGCGGTCGGCGGTCTCGTGCGCGGGGATCAGGAACAGCGTCCGGATGCCCTCGAGCGCGGCGGTCATCTCCTCGCGCGCGCCGTAGGCGGACGCGGCGCGGACGTCGGCGCCGTCGAAGGCCGGCGCGCGTGACGGGTCGCGGACGATCAGGCGCGTCGGGACGCCGCGGGCGGCCAGGCGCGCGGCGGTCCCGCCGCCGACGACGCCCGTGGCCCCGGTGATGGCGATGCTCGGCATGGGCGCAGGCTGGCACAATCGCCCGCCATGACCCCTCAGGACGAGCGCGTCGCGCGCGGCATGGCCACCCAGCTCTCCGACCGGGCCGAGCGCGGGGCGCGCCATCTCGGCTGGAAGGTCGGGTTCGGCACCGCGCAGGCGATGGTCAAGCTCGGCATCTCCGCTCCGCTCGTGGGCCATCTGGTGGCCTCCGCGCAGCTCGACTCGGGCGCGACGGTCGCGATCGGCGACTGGGACGCGCCGCGGCTCGAGCCGGAGGTCGCCGTGCATCTGGCGTCCGACGTCGACGCCGGCGGCGGGCGCGACGCGGCCCTGGCGGCGCTCGGCGGCCTCGGCGCGGCGATCGAGCTGGTCGACCTCGACCCGGACGCCGACGATCCCGAGGAGATCCTCTCCCGCAACATCTTCCAGCGCGCCGTCCTGCTCGGGCCGGTGCAGGACGTCCGCGACACGCACGGCCTGCGCCTGCGGGTGCTCGTCGACGACGAGGAGGCGGTCGACACGAGCGACATCACCGCGGCGACGGGCGACGTCTTCGACGCGGTCGCCTCGGTGGCGCAGACGCTCGAGGCGGCGGGGGAGAGGCTCCGGGCGGGGGACGTCGTGATCGCCGGCTCGATCGTGGCCGCCCTGGAACTCGAGCCCGGTCAGGACGTCGTCGTCGAGCTGCAGCCACTCGGGCGGCTCGAGGTGGCCTTCAGCGCCTGACCGGGTGGTCGCGCGGGCGCGGGTCGAGCAGCACGCGCAGTCCGAGCACCGGTCCGAGGACCGCCGCGACCCACAGCCAGGAGATGCCCCAGGGACGCAGCAGCGACTGGTCGGCCGCGATCGCGATCCCGACCGAGATCAGCGGATACGCGAGCAGCGGGAGCGCCCACTTGTTGATGCCCGCGCTGCGCGCTCCGGCGACGACGCCGAGCCACGCAGCGCCGCCGACGAGCACGCCGCCGTGGCCGCCGACCGCCCAGCGCTCGACCAGCACGGCCGCCCAGGCGACGAGCAGCGCGACCCACCACGAGGTCGGGATGACGCGGTCGCTGAGCAGCGTCGCACCGGCCATCACGATCGAGACGGCGACGAGCACGAGGAACACGGTCCCGGCGATCGCCGAGGCGAGCAGCCACGCGACGGCGGCGACGAGGGCGGCGAGCAGCCCCGTGCGCAGCGCGGCGGCCACGACGCGGCCGGCTCGCTGGCGGCGGGTGGGCGTCGGCGTTCCGAGTTGGGAGGCGAGCGCGGTCATCGTCTCCCGAGCGTACCGCCGCGAGGTAGAGTCGGCACGTGAGCTCGGTTCTGCTGGGTTTGTCGCCGGGGAAGCTCGCACCGGTGCCCGGGGCGCGCGGCCGCCGGGTGTTGACGATCACCGCGTGGATCCTCGCGGCGGCGCTGCCGCTGATCGGGCTCCTCTCGCTGCTGCTGCGCGAGCACCTCGACCCGGACTGGAACAACCACCGCGTCCACTTCGTGCTGTTCCTGTCGGTCGGCGTCGGTATGTTCCTGCTCGCCTACGCAGCCGGCGATGCGGCCAATCGCCGCGGCGACGCGCGCGTGCTGCTCATCTCGCTCGCCTTCCTCGCCACCGGCGGGTTCCTCGGCCTCCACGCCCTCGGTACCGCCGGGGTGCTCTGGACGCAGGAGCACGCCGGCTTCAAGGTCGCCAACCCGGTCGGTCTCGTGCTCGCGTCGCTGTTCGCGGTCGCCTCGGCGTTCGTCGACCTGCGCCCGCAGTACGCGCCCTTCGTGGTCCGCCACCGCGCCGCGTTCCGGCGGGGCGTGCTCGTCGCCATGGTCGTGTGGTTCGTCTGGACCCTGAGCGACCTGCCGCCGCTCACGCGGCCGAGCAGCGAGGGCGGGACGCACAGCGTGCTCGCCACGCTGGCCGGCATCGGGTTCGTCGCCTACGCGATCGCGGCGGCCCGCTACCTCTTCGTCTACCGCGGGAAGGTCGACCTGCTGCCGGCCGCGATCATCGCCTGCTTCGTGCTGCTGGCGGAGGCGATGGTCGGCGTCGCGCTGACTGGCGAGCGGGCGTGGCACGCGAGCTGGTGGGAGTGGCACGCGCTGATCGTCGTCGCCTACGTCGTGGTCGCCTACGCGGCCCGGCACGAGTGGCGCGACGAGCGCTTCCGCGGGCTCTATCTGGCGACGACGCGCGAGCGCACGCAGTCGGCGAGCGTCCTCTTCTCCGACCTGGCCGGCTTCACGACCTTCTCCGAGACCGCCGCTCCCGCGGAGGTCGCGACGGTGCTGAACACCTACTACGCGACGGCGGCCCCGCTCGTCTCGCGCCGCTTCGGCGGCGAGGTGGAGAAGTTCATGGGCGACGGGATGATGGCCACGTTCAACAGCCGCGGCGACCAGCCCGACCACGCCGTGCGGGCCGCGGGCGCCGCGCTCGCGCTCCAGCGTGAGCTGACCGCGCTCGCCGACGCCAACCCGGGCTGGCCGCGGCTGCGGGTCGGCGTCAACAGCGGCGACGCCGTCGTCCGCGAGCTCGGCGGCCACGGCTTCGTCGCCTACGCGGTGATCGGCGACATGGTCAACACGGCGTCGCGGCTCGAGGGCCAGGCGCCGGTCGGCGGCGTGCTGATCGGCGCGGGCACGCGCCGCCTGCTGCCCGAGGGCACCGACGCCGAGCCCGTGGAGGGCCTGCACCTCAAGGGCAAGCAGGAGGCCGTCGAGGCCTACCTGCTGCGCGCGATGCCCGAGCCCTCGGTCTGGTAGAGGCCAGGCCAGTAGAGGCGCCGACCGGAATCGAACCGGTGTACACGGCTTTGCAGGCCGCTGCGTAGCCACTCCGCCACGGCGCCGGGGGCGCGGACCATCCTAGGAGATGATCGGACGGCTACGGCAGGCCGGCGTGCGGGACGTCGACGGTGGTCGTCAGCAGCAGCGCCTCGCGCGCGGCCGAGCGCGCGTGTTCGGAGAAGTCCGGCGCGACGCAGAGGAGCAGCGTGCGGCCGTCCTCGCCGCCGAGCTGGCAGGCGAACACGCCGAGGCCGTCGGGCGGACGGATCTCGTCGACGATCCCGCCGCCCGGCGCGACGCGCGCCGCCCGGCCGCCGAGCGCGTCGGCCGCCCAGACGTGGCCCTCGGCGTCGAGCGTGCAGCCGTCGGGCTCGAACTCGAGCGCGGGCAGGATCTCCCTCATGGGGCCGGGGGAGGGCCGCGGGCCGACCTGGGCCCAGCCGCGCCGGTCCGACAGCGAGCCGTCGTCGCCGATCGCGAACGCCGTGAAGCCGCCGCCGAGCGTCTCGCCGACGATCAGCGTCTTCCCGTCGGGGGTGATCACGCTCGCGTTCGGGAAGGCGAGGTCGTCGGCGACGACGGTCGCGCTGCCGTCGGGATCGACGCGGACGAGCTTCGCCCACTCGGCGTCGTCGCCGGCCATCAGGTCGAAGCCGAAGTTGCCGACGTACGCGCGGCCCTTCGCGTCGACCACCATGTCGTTGAGGTGGCCGCCGCAGTGCTCGCCGAGCTCCGCGTGGACGGTCACCTCGCCGTCCGGCGTGCGGCGCAGGAGACGGTGGTCCCTCATCGAGACGACGAGCAGCGATCCGTCGGGCATCCAGCCGAGTCCGGACGGCTGTCCGGCGACCTCCATCACGGTCGTCTCGGTCCCGTCGGCGTCGACCGTCGAGACCGTGCGGCGGTAGAAGTCGCTCACCCACCAGCGCCCGTCGCGCCAGCGCGGGCCCTCGAAGAAGGCGCCGCCCTCGACCAGCGTGCGCAGCGCTCGCGCTCCCATCGCGCGACCCTACCGCGACGCCGGACCGCTGCTACTCTGCGGGTCCTCCCGGGCGATTAGCTCAGCTGGGAGAGCGCCGCCTCGACAAGGCGGAGGTCACTGGTTCGAGCCCAGTATCGCCCATGACAAGGTCCGCATCTGCGGGCCTTTTGTGTTCGTGGTTCGAGACCGGAAGCCCCCTCGATTACGCAACGCTCCTCGAGACGCTGCTTGGCGCCTGGTGATGAGTTTTCGGGCCGCCCGCCGTCATACACGCTATGAGCTCCATCAGCGATGACCTCCGGCCGCTCGACGAGCAGGCCTTCGGCGCCCGGGTCGAGCCGCACCGCCGCGAGTTGCACGTCCACTGCTATCGCCTGCTCGGGTCGTTCGAGGAGGCCGAGGACCTCGTCCAGGAGGCGTTCCTGCGCGCGTGGCGCCGGCGCGAGACGTACGAGGGCCGCGCGTCGGTTCGTGCGTGGCTGTACCGGATCGCGACGAACGCCTGCCTCGACGCGCTCGACAAGCGCCCGCGGCGGCCGAGCGCGAGCGGCGAGGTCGCGTGGCTTCAGCCCTATCCCGACGAGCTCCTCGAGCAACTGCCCGACCGGCGCGAAGGCCCGGAGGACGTGGCGCTCGCCAAGGAGACCGTCGAGCTGGCGTTCATCGTCGCGATCCAGCACCTCGCGCCGCTGCCACGGGCCGTGCTCGTGCTGCGCGACGTCCTCGGCTGCCCGGCGAAGGAGACCGCGCGGCTGCTTGAGACGACAGAGGCGTCGGTGAACTCCGCGCTGCAGCGCGCACGGGCCGGGTTGCGGGAGAGCCTGCCCGAGGACCGC
>DATBDM010000070.1:0-15973 GCA_036269915.1 Solirubrobacteraceae bacterium
TCGGGGTCGCCGAACCGGACGTTGAACTCGAGCACCCTCGGGTGGGTAGGGTCCGATTTCATCATCATCAGCCCGGCGTAGAGCACGCCGTGAAACGCGATCCCCCGGCGTCCCAGCTCGTCGAGCACCGGCTGGTCGAGACGGTGACCGAGGGCCTGGCCGCGATCGAGCGCTATCCCGTCGTGCTCAAGGCGGACGGCCTGGCCGCCGGCAAGGGCGTGGTCATCGCGACCGACGAGTCCGAGGCGCGCGCAGCGCTCGAGGCGATGCTGGTCGAGCGCCGCTTCGGCGACGGGCCGGTGCTGGTCGAAGAGTTCCTCGCCGGCCAGGAGCTCTCCCTGCTGGCGCTGTGCGACGGCGAGAGCGCGCTGCCGCTCGCCCCGGCGCGCGACTTCAAGCGCATCGGCGACGGCGACACCGGCCCGAACACGGGCGGCATGGGCGCCTACTCGCCGGTGTTCGAGGTCGCCGACGAGCTGATCGACCACATCCGCCGCGAGGTCCACCAGCCGGTGCTCGACGAGCTCGCCCGCAGGGGCACGCCGTTCCAAGGGGTCCTCTACGCGGGGATCATGCTCACCGCCGAGGGCCCGAAGGTGCTCGAGTTCAACGTCCGCTTCGGCGATCCGGAGACGCAGGTCGTCCTGCCCCGCCTGCGCACCGACCTGCTCGAGCTGCTCGAGCGGGCGACGCATCCGGGCGGCCTCGACGGCGCGGCGCTCGAGTGGGACGTACGCGCCGCGGTCACCGTCGTGCTCGCGTCGCGGGGCTACCCGCAGTCCTCCTCCTCGGGCGATGTGATCACCGGTCTGGAGGACGTGCCGGACGGCGTCGAGGTGACGCACGCGGGCACTGCAGAGCGCAACGGGCACGTCGTCACGGCGGGCGGCCGCGTGCTGAACGTGACCGCGCTCGGAGATGGTGTGGGCGACGCGCGCCGCGCCGCGTATGCTGCCGCCGACATGATCGATTTCGACGGTCGTCAGCTGCGCCACGACATCGCGCGGCACGCGAAGGAGCAGTCATGACCGGCATGCCGGAACCCGCCGCGCCGGTCACCGAGACCGACGTCGAGGCCGAGCTCGAGGCGATCGACGTCGACGCCCCGCGCGTCGGGATCGTCATGGGCTCCCAGAGCGACATGGACGCGATGAACGCGGCGGCCGAGGAGCTCGCCAAGCGCGACATCGGCCACGAGGTGCGCGTGATGTCCGCCCACCGCGACCCGGACACGGTCGCCGACTACGCGAAGAACGCGCAGATGCGCGGCCTCAAGGTGATCATCGCCGGCGCCGGGCTGTCCGCGGCGCTCCCCGGCGTCGTCGCCGCCCACACGTCGCTGCCGGTCATCGGCGTGCCGCTGACGTCCTCGCGCTCGGTCGCCGGCGGCCTCGACGCGCTGCTCTCGATCGCCCAGATGCCCCCGGGCGTCCCGGTCGCGTGCGTCGGCGTCGACAACGCCCGTAACGCCGCGGTGCTGGCGGCGCGGATCCTGGCGATCTAGGGCGCCTGCGGCTCCCGCGTGACCGGCCACGGCAGGCGCACCGGGAGATACTCCCCCGGCCGATCCGCGTAGGCCTCGTCGGGTTCCTCGGAACGTGCTTCGTCCGCGGCCACGGGTCGTCCTCCATGCTACGCCGCGCGGATCGCGGGCACGCCCGGCGCCGCGGCGGGGAGGACGACGGTGAACCGCGCGCCCTCGCCGGGCGCCGAGTCGACCGAGACGCCTCCGCCGCGCGCCTCGGCGACCTTCTTGACGAGGCTCAGGCCCATGCCGGTGCCCTCGTACTCGTCCTCGCGGTGCAGGCGCCCGAAGAGCTCGAAGACCCGCTCGTGGTGGAGCGGGTCGATGCCGATCCCGTTGTCGGCCACAGTCAGCGCCCATGCGCGCCCGTGGCGCTCGGTGCTCGCGTGCACGACGGGCGGCGCCTCGCCGCGGTACTTGATCGCGTTGGCGAGCAGGTTCTGCACGACCTGGTTGAGCTCCGCCTGCGACGCGGCGACGCGGGGCAGCGGATCGGCGGTGACGGTCGCGCCCGCGTCGCGGATCGCGGCGGAGAGGTTGCGCGTCGCGGTCTCCCAGGCGGCCTGGAGGTCGCCGGTCGCGTCCGGCTCGCCGGCGCCGGCGCGCGAGTACTCGAGCAGGTCGCCGATCAGCGCGCTCATCCGGCGGGTGCCGTCGAGCGCCGAGGTGATCCAGGCGCGCGCCTCGGGATCGAGGCCCGTGCCGCGGCGTCGCTCGAGCAGGCGCATGAAGCCGGCGACCGAGCGCAGCGGCTCGCGCAGGTCGTGCGACGCGACCGAGGCGAAGCGCTCGAGCTCGGCGTTGGAGCGCGCGAGGTCGGCGGTCATGCGCGAGGCGAGCGCGACCGCGCGGCGCTCCGTGCGCGCCGACGCGGTGACCAGCCAGGCTGCGAGCGTGGCGAGCAGCAGGCCGGCCAGGAGCGCGATCCACGGCGCCACCCGCTCGGTCGCGGCGAGCACCTCCTGGCGCGGCGCGTAGCGCAGCGCCCAGTGGCGGCCGAGCTCGGCGAAGGGGACCGTGCGCTGGCCGTGCGGGGCGGCGTCGGCGCCCTCGCCCGTCGCGAACGTCCGGCTGATCGGCGACGGGACGCTTGCGGCGCGCTCGACCGGTCCCAGGTCGTAGAGCGCGAGGTCGGCCGGCGGGTCGAAGGGCACGGCGTCGTCGACGAGCCGGTCCGTGGCGACCATCACGATCGCGACCCCGTCGAAGCCGTGCGCCCGCACGCGCAGGAAGACGAGGAAGCCCTGGCCCCGGTCGCGCAGCAGGCGGATCGGCGCCGTGACCACCGGGCGGCCGGTGGCGAACGCGCGCCGGGCGGCGTGCTTGCCGTCGGGCCACGCCGACACGTCCTGACCGATCGCCGAGCGGTTGGGCCCCAGCGGCGCGACCTGGCGGACGACGAGCCGCTCGCCGGCGCGCTCGGCGACCCCGATGCCGCGGGCGTCCGGATAGCGGTTCGCGACATCGGCCGCCCGCACCTGCGCGGCGAACTCGCGGCGGTGCACGGAGTGGCTCGCCTCGTAGAGCCCGCGGATGCCGTAGAGGACGTCGGTGTAGTCGCCGATGCGCCCCTGGATCGCGCGGACGGCGTCGGCGGAGCGGACCTGCAGGCGCACCGACTCGCGCGAGCGCTCGATCTGCGCGAGCGACAGCGCGGCGACGACGCCGGCGATCAGGATCAGCAGCGGCAGCGCGGCTCGCCCCAACGTCCGCGTGCTCATCCGGCCGATCCCCAGTCTCTGCACCAAGGCCAGCATCGGCAGCCTCCGGGGAGCCTTGAGACGGCTGGTCAGAATACGCTCCTCAGAGTGATCGATCGATACACCCGACCCGAGCTGGGCGCCGTCTGGACCGACGACGCGCGCATGTCCGCGTGGCGCGACGTCGAGGTCGCCGCGGCGGAGGCGCTGGGGGAGGAGGGGCGCGGTCCGACCCCCGAGGAGCTCGACGCGATCCGCGCCGCGACGTTCACCGTCGAGGCCGTCAGGGAGCGCGAGCAGGTCACGGACCACGACGTCGCCGCGTTCGTCGACGTCCTCGGCGCCTCGGCCGGGCCGGCCGGGCGCTGGATCCACTTCGGCCTCACGTCCTCCGACGTGCTCGACACCGCGCTCGGGCTGCAGCTGCAACGCGCCGGCGCGGTGATCGTGCCGGCGGCGCGCGAGCTCGCTGCCGCGCTGGCGGACCGCGCGCGCGAGCACGCCGACACGCTGTGCGTGGGCCGCACCCACGGCGTCCACGCCGAGCCGACGAGCTTCGGGCTCAAGCTCGCAGGCTTCGCGCTCGAGGCCCACCGCAACGCCGGGCGGCTCGAGCGCGCCTTCGACCAGGCGGCGACCGGGGCGATCTCGGGCGCGGTCGGCACCTACGCCTCGCTCGGGCCGGACTTCGAGGCGCGCGTGCTCGAGCGCGTCGGCCTGCGCGCCGAGCCGGTCTCGACGCAGGTCGTCCCGCGCGACCGCCACGCCGAGGTGCTCGGGGCGATCGCGCTCGCCGGCGCCGGGCTCGAGCGCTTCGCCCAGGAGATCCGCCACCTCCAGCGCACCGAGGTGCGCGAGGTCGAGGAGCCCTTCCGTGCCGGCCAGAAGGGCTCGAGCGCGATGCCGCACAAGCGCAACCCGATCGTCTCCGAGCGCATCTGCGGCCTCGCGCGCGTGCTGCGCGGCTACGCGCAGGCGGGGATCGAGAACGTCGCCCTGTGGCACGAGCGCGACATCTCGCACTCCGGCGCCGAGCGCGTGATCCTGCCCGACGCGACGATCCTGATCGACTACATGCAGCACCTCGCGCTGCGCGTGGTGCGCGGCATGGTCGTCCACGAGGACCGCATGCGCGCGAACCTCGAGCTGACCAGCGGCGCGCTGTTCTCCCAGCGCGTCCTGCTGGCGCTCGTCGAGGCCGGGATGCAGCGCGACGAGGCATATCGCATCGTCCAGCGCCTGGCCCAGCAGGCATGGGACACCGGCACGCCGCTGCGCGACCTGCTCGCCGCGGAGCCCGATGTCGACCTCGACCTCGACGCCGTCTTCGACTACGGGCACTACGTGCGTTTCGTGCCTGACTTGTTACGTCGCCTGGACGTCATCGCGCAGCCTGCGGACCGATGACGGGAAGGCGAAACCCGATCTCCGAGGTCATTCCCCATGCCTGAATCCGTGCTGATCTACGGCTCACCCGAGCTGGAGTTCGACCTCTTCCACGCGGTGCCCGCCGGGATCACCGATCCGTTCCTCTACCTCGAGCACGGCGACCGCCGCGTCGCCGTCATCTCGGTGCTCGACGCCGACAAGGTGCGCGCCGCCGGCGTCGAGGCGATCGACCCGATCGCGCTGGGGCGCGACGAGCTGTTCGCGAAGGGGCTGGGGATCGAGGAGATCGAGCTCGAGACCTGCCTGCGCGCGTGCCGCGAGGTCGGCGTCGAGGCGGCGGCCGTGCCGTTCGGCTTCCCGCTCGCCGTCGCCGACCACCTGCGCGCGGGCGGCGTCGGGCTGCGCGTGGACCAAGAGCGCTTCGTCGCCCGCCGCCGCGTCAAGACGCCGGCCCAGCTCGAGGGGATCCGCCGCGCCCAGCAGGCGGCCGACGCGGCGATGGCGGTCGCGGCCGGGCTGATCCACGCGCTCGCACCGGGCACGACGAGCGAGGGCGTGCGCGAGGCGATGAAGGCCCGCGCGGCCGAGCTCGGCGCCGAGCTGGCCGACGACGTGATCGTCGCCCACGGCGCGCAGGGCGCGATCGGGCACGACTCCGGGTCCGGCCCGATCGGGGCCGGCGAGCCGGTGATCGTCGACATCTGGCCGCGCGACTCGGCCTCGCGCTGCTGGTCGGACATGACGCGCACGTTCGTCGCGGGCGGCGGCGAGCCGCCGGCGGAGCTCGCCACGTACTGGCGCCTGAGCCGGGAGTCGCTCGATGCCGTCTACGCGCTGCTGCGCCCCGGCGTCAACGGTCGCGAGCTGTTCGAGGCCTCGTCGAAGCCGTTCGCCGACGCGGGCTACCCGACGCAGCTCACCAAGGCGCCGGGTGAGGTGCTCGAGGACGGCTACTTCCACTCGTTGGGCCACGGCGTCGGCCTCGAGCTGCACGAGCGGCCGCTGATGGGCCGGCTCGGCGACGACCTGCTGGAGGGCGAGGTCGTGGCGATCGAGCCCGGTTGCTACCGGCGGGGCTTCGGCGGCTGCCGGCTCGAGGATCTGGTGCTGATAACGGCCGCAGGATGCGAGACGCTGACCGATTTCCCGTACGACCTGTGAGCTAGGGTCCGGAGCATGAGCACGCTCCTCGCACGCGGCAAGGTCCGTGAGCTCTACGACCTCGGCGACGACCTGCTGATGGTCGCCTCGGATCGGATCTCGACCTACGACGTCGTGCACCCGACGCCGATCCCCGACAAGGGCAAGGTCCTCACCGGTCTCTCCGTGGTCTGGTTCGACCTCACGCGCGACCTCATCCCGAACCACCTCGTCTCCGCGACCGACGGCGTCCCGGACGAGTTCCGCGGCCGCGGGCTGCGTGTCAAGCGCCTGAAGATGCTCCCCGTCGAGGCGGTCGTGCGCGGCTACCTGTCGGGCTCGGGCTGGAAGGACTACCAGGCGACGGGCGCGGTCTCGGGCATCGAGCTCCCCGAGGGGCTGCGCGAGTCCGACCAGCTGCCCGAGCCGATCTACACGCCGTCGACCAAGGCCGACGAGGGGCACGACGAGGCGATCGACTTCGAGCGCACGGTCGAGCTGATCGGCGATCGCGAGCTGGCCGAGCGGGTGCGCGACACGACGCTCGCGGTCTACTCGGCGATCGCCGGGCACGCGCGTACGCGCGGGGTGATCCTCGCCGACACGAAGTTCGAGTTCGGGCTCGACGCCGGCGGCGTGCTGACGCTCGGCGACGAGGTCGCGACGCCGGACTCCTCGCGCTTCTGGCCGGCGGACCAGTACGAGCCGGGCCGCGCACAGCCGTCGTTCGACAAGCAGTACGTGCGCGACTGGGCGTCCGCGACGGGCTGGGACAAGTCGTCGCCGGCGCCCGCGATCCCCGACGACGTCGTGGCCGCGACGCGCGAGCGCTACGTCACGGCCTACGAGACGCTGTCCGGCGAGCCGTTCTCCGCGTGGCTGGAGCGCACCGCTCCGTGAGGGCGCGCGTGCTGATCCGCCCGAAGGCCGGGATCCTCGATCCCCAGGGCCAGGCGGTCGAGCGCGCGCTGCCGGCGCTCGGCTTCGAGGGCGTCGCGAACGTCCACGTGGGCCGGCTCGTCGAGCTCGACGTCGAGGACGCGTCGCGACTGGACGAGATGTGCGAGCGCCTGCTCACGAACCCGCTGATCGAGGACTACGAGATCCAGTCGTGAAGTTCGGCGTCGTCAGGTTCCCCGGCACGTGCGACGAGCTCGACGCGCTGCAGGCCGCCCGCCGCGTCGGCGAGGCCCGGCTGCTGTGGCACGGCGATGCGGACCTGCACGGCGTCGACGCGGTGATCGTCCCCGGCGGCTTCTCCTACGGCGACTACCTGCGCGTCGGCGCGATCGCGCGCTTCTCGCCGGTGATGGGCGCCGTCGAGCGCTTCGCGGCCGAGGGGGGCCCGGTGCTCGGGATCTGCAACGGCTTCCAGGTGCTCTGCGAGGCCGGCCTGCTGCCCGGCGCGCTGCTGCCGAACACCTCCTTGCGCTTCGTCTGCCGCCAGGTCTCGCTCGACGCCGTCGCGACGACGCCGTGGACGACGGCGGGCGACGTGCTCTCGATCCCCGCCAAGCACACGACGGGCCGCTACTGGGCGCCCGACGAGGTGCTCGACGAGCTCGAGGCCAACGGGCAGATCGCGCTCCGCTACTCCACGGGACACAACTTCAACGGCTCCGAGCGCGACATCGCGGGCGTGACGAACGCCGCGGGCAACGTGCTCGGTCTCATGCCGCACCCCGAGCACGCGGTCGATCGGCTCACCGGCTCGGCCGACGGCCTGCGGATCTTCCAGTCGGTGGGGGCAGTTGGGGCGGGTGGCGGGATGGCATCCATTTGAAGCATCGCGAGCTCGGGCTCACCGATGGCGAGTACGAGCTGATCGTCGAGAAGCTGGGCCGCGAGCCCAACGAGGTCGAGCTCGCGGTGTTCAGCCTCATGTGGTCCGAGCACTGCGGCTACAAGCACTCGCGCCGGGTGCTGCGGACGCTGCCGGTCGAGGGCGGCAAGCTGCTGCTCGGGCCCGGCGAGAACGCGGGCGCGGTCGCGGTCGGCGGGGGCCTCGCGTGCGCGTTCAAGGTCGAGTCGCACAACCACCCGAGCGCGGTCGAGCCCTTCCAGGGCGCCGCCACCGGCGTCGGCGGCATCCTGCGCGACGTGTTCGCGATCGGCGCGCGCCCGATCGCGGTGCTCGACTCGCTGCGCTTCGGCGACGTCGGCACCTCCGCGCGCTCGCGCTACCTGCTCGAGCACGCCGTCGCCGGCATCGGCCACTACGGCAACTCGATCGGCGTCGCCAACGTCGGGGGCGAGATCTACTTCGAGGAGCCCTACGAGCAGAACTGCCTGGTGAACGCGATGTGCGTCGGCCTGATCGAGCGCGACAAGCTGATCAAGGCCGCGGCCGCGGGCGTCGGCAACGTCGTCGTGCTGTTCGGGGCGCGCACCGGCCGCGACGGCATCGGCGGCGCCTCCGTGCTCGCCTCGGCCGAGCTCGGCGAGCTGGACGCCGCCAAGCGCCCGACGGTGCAGATCGGCGATCCCTTCCAGGAGAAGAAGCTGCTCGAGTGCTCGCTGGAGCTCCTCGACCGCGGGCTGCTCGTCGCGCTGCAGGACCTCGGCGCGGCGGGATTGACCTCCTCCTCGGCCGAGATGGCGGCCAAGGGCGGCGTCGGGCTCGACCTCGACGTACGGCGCGTGCCGCTGCGCGAGGCCGACATGGAGCCGTTCGAGATCATGATCTCCGAGTCGCAGGAGCGCATGCTCTGCGTCGTCGAGCCCGAGCGGGTCGACGAGGTGATCGCCGTCTGCGAGCGCTGGGAGGTCAACGCGACCGCGATCGGCGAGGTCACCGGCGGCGACCGGCTGCGCATCTTCGACGGCGAGGAGCTGGTCGGCGACCTGCCCGTCGTCGCGCTCGTCGACGAGTGCCCGGCCTACGACCTCGAGCCGCAGGAGCCGGCGTCGTCGCTGTATCCGACGCCGCCGCGCGTGCTCGACGACGGCCTCGACGTCGCCGACACGCTGCTCGGCCTGCTCGGCTCGGCCAACCTCGCCTCGCGGCGCTGGGCGTTCGAGCAGTACGACTGCGTCGTCGGATCGCGCACCGTGCGCCGCCCCGAGCAGGCCGACGCCGCGGTGCTGATGCTGCCGCACGAGGGCGCGATCGCCGGCGACGGCGAGATCGGGCTGTTCCCGACGCCGAGTGACGAGGACGCGCCGCGCCCGGCGATCGCGGTGGCGATCGACGGCAACGGCCGGCGCGTCGCCGCCGACCCGTATCGCGGCGCGGTCGAGGCCGTCCTCGAATGCGCCGCGAACCTCGCGTGCGTCGGCGCCGAGCCGCTCGGCCTCACCAACTGCCTGAACTTCGGGAACCCAGAGAAGCCGCACATCGCGTGGCAGCTGACCCGCGCGGTCGCCGGCCTCGGCGACGCCTGCCGCGCGCTGGGGGTTCCGGTCGTCGGCGGCAACGTCTCGCTCTACAACGAGGCCGGCGGAGGGCCGATCTACCCGACGCCCGTGGTGGGGCTGGTGGGCGAGCTGCCCGACGCGCGCCGCGCCGCGCCGCTGGGGTTCGCGCGCGAGGGTGACGTCGTGGCGCTCGTCGCCGCCGGCTCGTGGGCGCCCTCGCACGCGGCGTCCGAGCTGGCCAAGCTCCAAGGCGAGCCGATCGAGGGCCCGCTGCCGGCGGCAGATCTCGGCGAGCTGCGCACGCTGCACACCGCACTGCGCCAGACGGTCCGCGCCGGTTCGCTCTCGAGCGCGCACGACGTCGCCGAAGGAGGGGTCGCGGTCGCGATCGCCGAGGCCTGCATCGCCGGGCAGATCGGCGCGCGCGTGGACCTCGAGGGGATCGAGCCGTTCGCCGAGGGTCCCGGCGCGTTCGTCGTCTCCGCGCCCGCGGACGCGCTGACCGGGCTCGGCGGCGCCGCGCGGATCATCGGCGAGGTCGGCGGCGACGCCCTCGAGCTCGCCGGCGAGCGCCCGCTGGACGTCGAGGAGCTCACGCGCGTCCACGCCGAGGGCCTCGCCGCGCTGCTGGCCTAGATGGAGAGCAGCCCGAGCCGCGCGAGCTGCTCGAGCGTCGCGTCGGCGCCGATCTCCTCGCGCGAGCGCGTCCCGTCGAGCGAGGCAAGCAGGCCGCGCGCGCCGAGCTCGTCGATGCGCAGCTCGTCGTGCAGCAGGCTCGTCACGAGCGGGCGGCCCGCCGCGGCCTGACGGCGGGCGAGCGGCGAGGCGACGGGGCGTTCGGAGACCGTCGCGCGCACCGGCGGCGGCTCGACGTGGAGGTCGACGATGCGTTCGGCATGAGCCTCGAGCAGCGCCTCGCCGACGCGCTGGGGCCGGTCGCCGCCCAGCTCGGACACGGGGACGGCGGCGGGCCAGGCCGCGCCGAGCCGCGCCAGGAGACGCTTGAACGCCGGGTCCGCGGTCTCGACGCGCTCGCCCCCGCGCAGCGCGAACGTCACCGGGTCCGCGCCGTCGAGATCGGCGCCGGGCTCGGGGATGGCCGGAGAGGACACCCACAGACCAAGGAGGTCCTCGACGTGAAGCTCCCGCCGCACCGGTGCTGCCGCGTGGCAGAGCAGCGTCTGGCGGAACATCCGGTTGGCGACGAAGTCGATGTACTGCTCGCGCACGAGGACGTCGTCCGGCAGCTGGGCGAGCTGCGCCTCGACCTCGGCCGGCAGCCCCTGCAGGCGGCTGTCGCCGAGGTGGGCCTCGGCGAGGAACCGGAGCCCGTGACGGCCGGCATGCGCCGCGAACTCGTGGAAGTAGACCGGCGTGTTGACCTCGGCCAACTCGTCATGGAACACCGACCAGTCCGGCCGGGCGAGCAGGCGGCGCATGTAGTCGGCCAGCGCCGGCTCGCGGTTCGCGGCAACGATCAGCTCCATCAGCGCGCGCGCCTGGGAGATGCGTTCGGCGGGATCGTCGAGGCGCTCGATGTGGAAGCGCAGCACGTCGCGCGCCATGTCGCGCACATAGGACCCCGGGTACGCGTTGTAGGAGACGTACGCAACTCCGTGCGGGGCGAGGAGCGTCCGGGCAGCGGCGAGCAGGCCGTCGCGGACCGGCAGCGGGACCCACGAGTACAGGCCGTGCGCGATGACGTAGTCGAAGCGGCCGAGGCCGTCCGGCAGCGCCGCGACGTCGCCCTGGAGCAGGCGGACGTTCGCGAGACCGAGGGCACCCGCCTCCGCCGTGCCGTGCGCGATCGGCTCGGCGGCGAGGTCGACGCCGACGAACTCGCTGCGCGGCGCCGCGACGGCCATCCCGATCAGGTTCGCGCCATCGCCGCAGCCGAGCTCGAGCACGCGGCAGCGCCGCGGCGATGCCGGACGCAACCCGAACAGCGTCGCCTGTACGGCGAGGCGGTCGGGGTGCGTCTGGGCGAAGGCGCGTCCCTCGTAGGGGACGTCGTCGTAGAGGGTGCTCAGGAGCTCGGGAAGGACGCGACCACGGGCGTGCCGAGCGAGCCGTCCGGGCTCTGCGGCTTGTAGCTCACCTGGACGGTGTCCCAGTGCAGCGAGACGTCCTCCTGCAGCGGCGAGCCGTGGCCGCCCTGCCGGTAGCCGTCGACCTTCAGGCCCTTGAACGCGAACGTGAGGTAGTCCTGCTGGAACTGCCCCGCCGACGTGAAGGTCACCGTCCCGTCGCCGATCGACGTCCCGTCGTGGAGGGCCTTCATCAGCGGCCCGGAGGACTTGTCGTAGAGCTTCTGCACCGTGAAGGAGCCGAACTTGCCCGTCCCCCCGCCGGCGAAGCAGAACCCGGTCGCATCGATCTCGTTGGCGTGAAGCTTCGCGAGCGCCTCGCCCTGGATGCCAGTGAGCTTGAGGTGCAGGTCGGAGCTGCTCGTGGCGGGAGCGGCCTTCGTGGTCAGGTCCATGCAGCGCGGCGCCGTCGTGGGCGTCGGCGTGTCGTTGGTGAAGCTCACGGGCGGCTGGGGCGACGTCCCGCCCTTGGCGTCGACGGACTTGTACTGCTGGTTGACCGAGGTCCACGAGAACGAGACGTCGTCGGTGCCGGCGTCGTCGTCGCCGCCCTGGCGGTATCCGTCGACGCGCAGTCCCTTGAACTGGTACGTGAGGAAGTCGGTCGTCCCCAGCGACGTCGTCTTCGAGAACGTCACCGTCGCGTCGGAGATCCCGTCCCCGGAAGCGAGCTTCTGCAGGATCTGGGGCGTCGCCCTGTCGAAGTGCTGGCTGACCGTGAAGGAGCCGAAGCTGCCCGTGCCACCGGCACCCGTCGGCGCCGTGCCCGTGAAGCAGAAGCCGTCGGCGTCGATCTCGCTCGTGTGGAGCTTGGCGTTGCTCTCGCCCGGGATGCCGTTGAGCCTGAGGTAGGCCTGCTGGCCGCTTCCGAGGCCGGCGGGCGGATCGCACGGCGGCGTCGAGGCGGCCGCGCCGGCCGGCCCCGCCGGACCCTGCGGACCGATGTCGCCCTTCGCGCCGGGGAGCCCCTGCGCGCCGGTGGCACCGGTGGCACCGGTGGCGCCGGTCCGCCCGCGCGGGCCGGTCTTGTTCCAGCTGATCGCCGTCTCGGTTCGCTTGCACGAGTCGGCGACGCGCAGGTTGCCCTTCGACTTGCTGTAACAGCCGTGGATGGTGTTCGAGCTCGTCGCGGCGATCGCCACCGCGCCGCCCGCGCCGAGCGCCGCCACCGTCGGCACGGCGATCTTCGCCCCGCGCCGCACCATCGTCCGTCGATCCTCCCGATCCATCCCAATCCTCCGATGCTCCGTCGTCCCGGCGACCATAAGCAAGGAATCGGTGTGATCAACCCCGGCGGACGGATGTCCGGTGTCGTCATGAGTGCTTGACGAGGCTGCGAACGCGAGTAAACTCCGGCCACGACGGCTTTGACAACGTTGTCAAAGCGCAGAAGCAGGGGATCTGGGAGGAGCCCATGCGCAGATTCGCAATCCTCGCCGCGGCGTCGGCCGCGGTGTGCCTGCATGTGCCCGCGGCGTCGGCGGACATCGACGGGCCGTGGCTGGGGACCTGGTCGGCGGCGCCGAACAGCGGCGTCTCCAACACGGGCTACGCGGGCTTCACGATCCGCAACTCGCTGCACATCTCCGCGGGCGGAGACCGCGTGCGCGTCAAGCTCTCGAATGCGTTCGGCACCGCCCCAGTGCGCTTCGCGCATGTGACGATCGGCCTGCAGCGTCTGCCTGGCAGTGCCGCGATCGCGCCGGGCACGCTGCGCGACGTCGCCCTCGGCGGGCAGCGCTCCTTCACGATCGCGGCGGGCGAAGAGCGCTACAGCGATCCCGTCGAGCTGCCGGTCGCGGCCGGGGACGACCTCCTCGTGTCGACCTTCACGCCGGACCCGTCCGGCCCCGTGACCTACCACGCGGCCGGCATGACCAACTCGTACTTCGCGACGGACGGCACCGACCATGCGGGCGACCTCGGTGCGGCGGGTCTGCCGAACGTGACCGGCTCCTGGCACTACGTCACCGAGGTCGACACGCAGCCCGGCGGCGGCCCCGGCGCAGTCGTCGCGCTCGGGGACTCGATCACGGACGGCATCAACTCGACCTCCGGCGCGAATCGCCGCTGGCCCGACCGGCTCGCGGCGCGGCTGCGCGCGCAGCACGGCGAGCTGAGCCGGATCGGCGTGCTCAACGCCGGCATCAGCGGCAACCGCATCCTGCTCGACGGCGCAGGCGCGCGGGCGACCGCCCGGCTCGACCGCGACGTCCTCCGGCGCGCCGGCGTGCGCACGATGATCGTGCTCGAGGGCATCAACGACATCCAGCAGACGCCGCACCAGCTCGACCCGGACAAGATCACCGCCGGGCTCGAGGAGCTCGCCGACCGTGCGCACGCCGCGGGGCTGCGGGTGCTGGGCGGCACGCTGACGCCGTTCGAGGGCTGGTCCACGTACGACGCCGGCGAGGAGGCGGCGCGCCAGGCCGTCAACGACTGGATCCGCCACAGCGGGACCTTCGACGGCATCGTCGACTTCGACGCGGCCGTCCGCGACCCGGCCGATCCGCACCGGATGCTGCCGCGCTACGACTCCGGCGATCACCTGCACCCCGGCGACGCCGGCTACCAGGCGATGGCCGACGCGATCGGCCTGCGCTCGCTGGTGACCCCGACGGAGCTGCCGGCGGGGGACGATCCGGCGGCGGGGCGCTCGCTCTCGCTCGCCGCGACGCCCGAGCGCGCGGTCGCGATCGCGGGCCGGGCGACCACCGTCCCGTTCACGGCTCGGATCACCGTGCGCGCCCCCGGGTCGGTCAAGGGCACGCTGACGGCCGCGCTCGACGGGGCGAGCAGCTCCTCGCAGTCGTTCACCGTCGCGAGCGCCGAGCGCTTCGCCCAGGTCGACGCCGCGCCGACGATCGCGGTTCCCTCGAGCACGACGCCGGGGGAGCACCGGCTCACGCTGACCGCGACCACCAACGACGGCCGGCGCGACACGTTCGCCGCGACGCTGGACGTCGAGCGGCTGGGCTGCACGGCAGCCGACGACGCGTGCCCGGTCGAGCTCGCCGGCGCCTTCGATCACGACTCGATCGCCACCGCGAGCGATCCGGGCGGTGGCGGCTTCGACGGCCTCGGCTGGAGCTACGCGGCGGAGACGCTGCCGGCGGCGGGACCGGTCGTGCTCGCCGCGACCCCGTTCTCGTTCCCGTCCGGCGCCGACGGGGTCGAGAACACCGTCGACGCGGACGGCGCGACCATCGCGCTTCCGGCGCTCCACGGCGACGCACTGCGGGTGCTCGCTGCGTCCGGCGGCGGCAGCGTCCGCTCGACCGCGACGCTGCACTACGCCGACGGGACGACGGCGAGCGCTGCGCTGGGCGCCGCCGACTGGGCCGGCGGGCCCGCGGCGGGCGAGGACGTGGCCGTGACCGCGCCGTACCGCTTCCGCGACCCGGGCGGACGCGACAGCCCGGCGGTCTCGATCTTCGCCGAGACCGTCCCGCTGGACCCGAGCCGCGAGCTGCGGTCGGTCACGCTGCCCGGCGACCCTCGGATGAAGATCTTCGCCGCCACGGTCGTGCAGCACCACTGACGCTGTCGCGGGGCTCGAGCGCGCGGCTCGAGCCCCACCGCGGCTAGGCCGTCAGCTCGGCCGCCATCGCCTCGAAGACCTGGACGTACAGGTCGACGGACGCGTCGTCGTGCGTGACCGAGAGGGTCCACTCCTCCTCGCGGCCCGGCGTCATGAAGACGCCGCGGTTCATGTTGTAGAGCCAGGCCAGCTCCGACACGTCGGCGTCCTGGTTGGCCTTGAAGGACTCGTAGTCGACGATCTTCTGGGTCGAGAACGTGACGCAGCCCTTGGAGCCGATGCCCACCGCGTAGCCCGGCAGGCCGTGCTTGGCGATCACCCGCGTGCAGCCCTCGAGGATGCGGTCGTTGAGGTGGTCGAGGTGGGCGTAGGCCTCCGGCGTGAGGACCTCCAGCAGGTTCGCGCGCGCGGCCGCCATGCCGAGCGGGTTCCCGTTGTAGGTGCCCACCTGGTAGACCGAGCCGTCCTCGACGACCGACATCACCTCGTCGTTGCCGCCGATCGCGCCGATCGGCGTGCCGCCGCCGAGCACCTTCGCCAGCGTGACCATGTCCGGCATGACGCCGTACTTCTCGGTCGCGCCGCCGGGGGCGATGGCCAGGCCCGTCTTGACCTCGTCGAAGATCAGGACGATCCCGTGGCGGCGCGTGATCTCGCGGACGGCCTCGAGGTAGCCGGGCTCGGGGAGCACGACGCCCAGGTTCATCATCGCCGCCTCCATGATCACGCAGGCGGGCAGGCGGTTCTCGGCGGCGAGGCGCTCGATCCGGCGCTCCATCGCGTCGGCGTCGTTGAACGGCACCGCGATCGTCATGTCCACGACGGCCTGCGGGATCCCGGCGCCGTAGGGCAGCGAGGCGTAGTTCTCGCGGTCGCCGATCTTGTCGTACTCGACGCCGATCGAGACCATCACCGTGTCGTGGTGGCCGTGGTAGGAGCCGAAGATCTTCATCACGGTGTCGCGGTTCGTGTAGGCGCGCGCGATCCGGATCGCGTCCATCGTCGACTCCGAGCCGGAGTTCGTGTAGCGCCAGCGCGTCAGGCCCCAGCGGCGCTGGAGCTCGGCGGCGACGACGATGGCGTCCTCGGTCGGGGCCGCGAAGTGCGTGCCCTGCTCGTAGCGCTCGCGGATCGCCTCGCCGATCGCCGGGTGGGCGTGGCCCTGGACCATCGAGCCGAAGCCGTTGTGGAAGTCGTACATCTCGTTGCCGTCGACGTCCCAGACCTTGGGACC
>DATBDM010000071.1:0-4857 GCA_036269915.1 Solirubrobacteraceae bacterium
GCCGGCCGCGACGGGGAGCCGGCCCGCTGCCTGCTCTTCGCCGCGGGCCGCGACAAGGGCCTGCATGTGCACTTCATCGAGCGCTCGACCGTGACCGAGGATGCGCTGAAGGGCGTCGCCCGGCGGATCGTGGCGGCTGCGGAGCCGGGGAGCGGCGACGACGCGCCGCGCTTCGACCTCGGCGTCGGCGAGCTCGCGCTGCTCGCGGGCGACGAGGAGGCGGTGCGCGCGACGGTCGGCCACCTCGCGCGCGCGGGCGTCGTGCAGCCGTCGCCGTCGCCGCCGGACCGCATCATGGGCCGGCTCGTCGGTTCCTGGGACGGCGCCGCGCTGGGCGAGTGCCGCACCGCGGCGCAGGAGGCGACGCGCGCCCGGTGGCGGCAATATCGCGCCGTGTGGGCGTGGGTCGAGGGCGACCGCTGCCGCCGCGAGGGGATCCTGCGTCACTTCGGCGACGCGACGCCGCCCGCGCCGCGCGGCGCCTGCTGCGACGTCTGCGATCCGGGTCTGACGCCCGAGCCACCGGCGCCCGCCGCCCGGTCGGGGCGCGACCTGCGCGCGGTGCAGCTCGTGCACCGCCCGGAGGCGGAGGGGGAGCTCGCCGCGCTCGACGAGGCGATCCTCGACGTCATCGCCGCGGCCGAGCCGTCGGTCGGCCGCAACCGAGCGGTCGAGATCCTGCGCGGCGGACGCTCGAAGGCGCTGCTCGAGCGCTCTTGGGACGGGCTGCCGCACTACGGCCAGTTCGCGCACCTCGGGGCGGCGGCGGTGCTCGCGCGCGTCGACGCGCTGCTCAGCGCCGGCACGCTGCGTTCGTCGGGCGGGCGCTACCCGACGCTGGAGCCCGTGTGAGGGTCGGCGTCCTCGCCTCGGGCGCCGGGACCAACCTGCAGGCCATCCTCGATCGCGTCCACGGCCGTCGCGGGATCGAGGTGGTGGCCGTGGCGTCCGACCAGCCGGGCGCGCCGGCGCTCGAGCGAGCGCGCGGCGCCGGCGTCGAGACCGGCGTCTTCGCGCGCGGCGCGTATGCGACGCGCGAGGCGCGCGACACGGCGATCGCCGACTGGCTGTCCGCGCGCGGCGCCGAGCTGGTCGTGCTCGCGGGCTACATGCAGCTGCTCACGCCGGCGTTCCTCGGGCGCTTCGAGCGCCGCGTGATCAACGTGCACCCCGCGCTGCTGCCGGCGTTCCCCGGCCTGGGCGCGATCGAGCAGGCGGTCGAGCACGGGGTCAAGGTCTTCGGCGTCACCGTCCACTTCGTCGACGAGGGCGTCGACACCGGGCCGATCATCGCCCAGCGCGCGCTCGAGCTCACCGGCCTGCCGAGCCCCGAGGAGGTGCACGCGGCGCTGCGTCCGATCGAGCACGACCTGCTGTGCGGCGTCGTCGAGGCCTTCGCGGCCGGCGCCGTCGCGGCGGACCCGTCGAACCCGCGCCGCGTCGAATATCGTCCCGTCCCGATGGGAGGCAGCCAGTGACCCAGCCCGGTGACGTCCGCATCCGCCGCGCGCTGCTCTCGGTGTCCGACAAGACGAGCGTCGTCGACTTCGCGCGCGGCCTCGCCGAGCTCGGCGTCGAGCTCGTCTCCACCGGCGGCACCGCGACGGCGCTGCGCGAGGCGGGGCTCGAGGTGCGCGGCATCGAGGACTTCACGGGCTTCCCCGAGATCATGGGCGGCCGCGTCAAGACGCTGCACCCGCGCGTCTACGCCGGCCTGCTCGCGCTGCGCGACGACGAGGGGCACATGGCGGCCGCGCGCGAGCACGAGATCGAGTTCGTCGACCTCGTGTGCGTGAACCTCTACCCCTTCGAGGCCACGGCCGCGCGCCGCGGGGCGACCGACCACGAGGTCATCGAGAACATCGACATCGGCGGCCCGACGATGATCCGCGCGGCGGCGAAGAACTTCGGCTTCTCGGCGGTGGTCGTGCGGCCCGAGAGCTACGACGCGATCCTGCAGGAACTGCGCGAGACCGAGGGCAGGATCTCGATGTCGACGCGCGAGAACCTCGCCGCCGAGGCGTTCTCCTACACCGCGCGCTACGACACCGCGATCGCCCGCTGGTTCGCCGAGCGCCAGGAGGAGTTCCCGTCGCTGGTCATGCAGGCCTACGAGAAGGTCGCCGACCTCTCCTACGGCGAGAACCCGCACCAGCGCGCCGCCTTCTACTCGCAGACCGGAGCGCGCATGCACGTGCTCTCACAGGTGCGCCAGCTCAACGGCAAGGACCTGTCGTTCAACAACGTGCTCGACCTCAACGCCGGCCGCTTCCTCGTCCGCGAGTTCGAGGTCCCGGCGTGCGTAATCATCAAGCACAACAACCCGTGCGGGGCGGCCGTCGGGGCCTCGGCGCTGGAGGCCTACGAGCGCGCCTTCGCGTGCGATCCGTTGTCGGCCTTCGGCGGGGTGATCTGCGTCAACCGGACGGTCGACGGCGCCTTCGCGGACGAGCTGCTCAAGCAGTTCTGCGAGGTGATCTTCGCGCCGCGCTTCACCGAGGAGGCGCTCGAGAAGCTCGCCGCCAAGCAGAACATGCGCGTGCTGGAGGATCAGGAGCGCCGTCGCCTCAACGTCTCCGAATGGGACGTCAAGCGGGTGATGGGCGGCCTGCTCGTCCAGGACCGCGACCTCGACCTCGAGGAGCGCACGGAGATGGAGGTCGTCACCGAGCGCAAGCCGAACGAGGCCGAGTGGGGCGAGATGCTGTTCGCCTGGAAGGTCTGCAAGCACGTGCGCTCCAACGCGATCGTGCTCGCGCGCGAGCTCGCGACGGTCGGGATCGGCGCCGGGCAGATGAGCCGCGTCGACTCGGTGCGGCTCGCGATCGAGAAGGCGCGCGAGGCGGGCTCGGAGATCGGCGGCTCGGCGCTCGCCTCCGACGCGTTCTTCCCCTTCCCGGACGGCCCGCAGCTCGCGATCGACGCGGGCGTGACCGCGATCATCCAGCCCGGCGGCTCGGTGCGCGACCCGGCGGTCGTCGAGGCAGCCGACGCGGCCGGCATCTCGATGGTCTTCTCGCACCGGCGGCACTTCCGGCACTGATGGCGCCCGCCGTGCGACTCGAGCCCTGGGGGCCCGGCGACCACGGTCTGCTGAGCCGGCTGCTCGGCGACCCGGCGATGATGACGCACCTCGGCGGCCCCGAGAGCGCGCAGAAGATCGCCGAGCGCCAGGCCCGCTACGAGGCCGATCCGAATCAGCTGAAGATCCTCGTCGACGGCGAGCCGGCGGGCTGGGTCGGGTCCTGGCCGCGCCCGTCCGAGGACGAGGGCGCGCTCGAGCTGGGGTGGTCGGTACTGCCCGAGATGCAGGGCCGCGGCGTCGCACGGGCCGCCACCGCCGCGATGATCGAGCGGATCCGCGCCGAGCACCCGGGCGCGCGGCTGTACGCCTATCCGAGCGTCGACAACGCGGCCTCCAACGCGCTCTGCCGCACGCTGGGGTTCACGCTGGTGGGCACCGACGAGTACGAGTACCCGCCCGGGCACACGATGCGCTGCAACGACTGGGCGCTCGGGTAGCGTCGCGGGCATGGACCCACGCACGCTGGCGTTCTCGCACGCCTTCGGCCGGCTCATCGCCGGCACCGCGCTCGCGCTCGCTCCGGCGACGGTCGGCCGCGCGTGGGTCGGCCGGGTGGGCGCGACGCGCGGTGCGCAGGTCGTCACGACCGCGATGGGCGCGCGTGACGCCGCGCTGGCGATGGGGCTTGCCGCGGCGCTGCGGTCGGGACGCGAGCCGCGCGACTGGATCCGGGCCGGCGTGCTCGCCGACACGGCCGACCTGGTCGCGACGCTGCGGGCACGCGACGAGATCCCGGCGCTGTCGGTCGCCGGCGTCGTCGCGATCGCGGCCGGCTCCGCCGCGCTGGGCGTCTACCTCGACCGCGCGCTCGCTCAGTCCGCGCCGTAGAGGACGCGGCCCCAGATCGTCGCGAGCGTCTCGACGACCACGTCGGGCGGCGTCGTCGGATGGCGGCCGAGCGACAGGCTGAGGTAGCGCTCCATCATCCACACGAGCGCCTTGGCGGTCTCGCCGGGGTCGAGCGGCAGGATGCGCCCGATCGCGATCTCGGCCTCGATGTGGCGGGAGGTGGCGACCACGAAGCTCTCGACGAGTGCCTCGTAGGCCGCCTCGACCTCGGGGTCGTCGGCGGCCGCGTCACCGAGGGCGCGCAGCACCCGTCCGTGCTCGGCGAACACGGCGACGATGCCCTGCGCCGCGTCGCGCGCGAGCTGACGCCCGTCCCCCTCGCCGCGGTACCAGCGCTCGGACATCGCGAACAGCTCCGAGCGGATCTGCCCGACGACGCGCAGCACGAGCTGGTGGCGGTCGCGGAAGTACACGTAGAACGACGGCCGCGACAGGTCGGTCCGCCGCATCACCTCGTCCACCGTCAGCTCGCGGAACGGCCGCTCGCGCAGGAACGACTCCGCCGCGGCGATGATCTCCCGCTCGGCCACCTCGGGCGCCCGCCGGCGCCGGGGCGGCCGTCGCGACTCCGTTCTCCCCTGGACCTCCATCGCGCGCAGGGTAGCCACGACGGGCCGCGGCGTGCGGCTCACTCGTGCGGGAGTACATGCGCCCCGCCGGACTCGAACCGGCATCTTTCGACTTAAAAGGACGCTGCTCGACCAATTGAGCTAGAGGCGCGCGCCCGGGAGTGTCGCACGCCTGCGACCATGGGCGTCGGTGGCCAACATCATCTGGAGCATCATCGCCGCGCTCGGCGGCATCCTCGTGGTCGGCGTCGTCTTCTACTACTGGAGCGCGCCCGATCGCGACCGCGAGAGCGAGCTCGAGGCGCGGCGCTTCTACGACGAGCACGGCCACTGGCCCGACGAGCCGCCCGGCGC
>DATBDM010000072.1:0-5357 GCA_036269915.1 Solirubrobacteraceae bacterium
GAGGTACGAGGACGGACCGTCGAGCTGCCCGGCGACGCCGTGGTCGAGGGCCAGCTTGATGCAGCGGACCGCGTCGATGACGATGCCGGCGGAGTTCGGCGAGTCCCACACCTCGAGCTTGAGCTCGGCGGTCAGCGGGACGTCGCCGAACGCGGCGCCCTCGAGCCGGATGTGGGCCCACTTGCGGTCGGTCAGCCACGGCACGTAGTCCGACGGGCCGACGTGAACGTCGCCCGGCGCGAGCTCGTCCTCGAGGATCGAGGTGACCGCGTTGGTCTTGGAGATCTTCTTGGACTCCAGCCGCTCGCGCTCGAGCATGTTGTAGAAGTCCATGTTGCCGCCGACGTTGAGCTGCGACGTGCGCTGCAGCTTCACGCCGCGGTCGCCGAACAGCCGCGCCAGCGTGCGGTGGACGATCGTCGCGCCGACCTGGGACTTGATGTCGTCGCCGATGATCGGCAGCCCGGCCTTGAGGAAGCGGTTGTTCCAGTAGTCCTCGCGGGCGATGAACACCGGGATGCAGTTCACGAAGCCGCAGCCGGCCTCGAGGACCTGCTCGACGTACCACTTCGTCGCCTGCTCGGAGCCGACCGGGAGGTAGGAGACGACGACGTCCGTGCGCGTGTCCTTGAGGATCTGGACGATGTCGGCCGTGGAGCCCTCGGCCTTGGTGATCTTCTCCTTGAGGTACTTGCCGAGACCGTCGTGGGTCATCCCGCGGTGGACCGGGATGCCGAGGTTCGGCACGTCCTCCTCGACGAAGCGGATCGTGTTGTTCTGGCCGGACCAGATCGCCTCGGAGAGGTCCTTGCCGACCTTCTCGGAGTCGATGTCGAAGGCGGCGGAGAACTCGATGTCGGAGATCCGGTAGCCGCCGAGGTCGACGTGCATGAGACCGGGCACGCGCTCGTTCGGGTCCGCGTCCTTGTAGTACTGCACGCCCTGTACGAAGGCGTTCGCGCAGTTGCCGACGCCGATGATGGCGACGCGGACCTTGTCCTTCGAGTGCCGCCCCTTCCCGTTGGTCGGCGCGTCCAGGATCGTCCCGCCGTCGTGTCCCCTACTGGCCAAGTGGTGCTCGCTTTCCGCAGGTGAATGGTTCAGGTGGCCGGTGCGGCGGCGATGAGTTGCTTCCGCACGTGCCAGATGCGCTGCACGACCGTGACGATCGAGAGCGCTGCCAAGACGTACACCGCCGGCGCCAGAAGTTCCACGTCGACGATCCCCGCGCCCTTGGCGAGCACGAGGCCGATCGACAGGATCACGACCCGGACGGGCCGGTCGGCGATGCCGACCTTGCACTCCACCCCGAGCGCCTCCGCGCGGGCCCGGGTGTAGGAGACCATCAGCGAGGCGAGCACGGCGAGGACCACCGCGGCGACCGCCAGATCGTCGCCCTGCTTGGAGAAGTAGGCGCCGACCGCGGTGAGCACGATGCCCTCCTCGATGCGGTCGAGCGTGGAGTCGAGGAACGCCCCGAACGGCGTGCCCTTGCCCGACATGCGCGAGTAGCGGCCGTCGAGCGTGTCGCAGACCGAGCCGACGATGAAGGCCAGGCCGCCGAGGACCCACTGCTCCCGCCAGACGAGCACCGCGGCCACCACGCAGAGCGCGAAGCCGGTCAGGGAGATCGCGTTCGGGGTCAGGCGCGACTCGATCAGGCGGTTGCGCATCGACGCCTGGTAGTCGCGCGCGGAAGGGCGGCCGCCGCTGGGCGGACGCTCGACGGGAGGGGTGGCCACGGGCAGACAGCCTACGCGCCGGCCGGCTGCGGCGCGCGGTCCCACGCCCACGCGTCGGGGCGCGCACGGGAGAGCAGGCCGGCGGCGAACGCGGCGGCGACGGCCGCGGTGAGGGCGCCGAGGGCGGCGTCGACCCACCAGTGGTTGGCGGTCGCGACCACGACCCAGGTCAGCATCAGCGGGTACAGCGACCACAGCACGGCGGCCCAGCGGCGGCGGACCATGCGGGCCATGGGGATGCCGAGCATGAGCGCGAAGCAGACGTGCATCGACGGCACCGCGGCATAGGGGTTGACGAGCACGGCGCCGATGCCGCTGCTGGCGCTCGCGCCGGTGAGACCGCGGACCGAGTCCGAGAAGCCGAGCCCGGGTAGCAGTCGCGGCGGAGCGGTCGGGAACAGCACGTAGAGGATGAGCGCCAGGCCCATGGCCACCATGAACATGTTGCGCACGAAGTAGAAGCGCTCGTTGCGGCGCAGGTAGATCCAGGCGAGCGCGATCGTGGTGACGACGAAGTGCGAGTTGACGTACATCCAGCTCGAGACGTCGATCAGCCACTCGTGCGCGCGCGCGAAGCGCTGGATGTCCGGCTCCACGAACAGGTGCAGGCCGCGCTCGAAGGCGACGATGTCGTGCGCGTTGGCGAACGCGGTCGCGACGCGGTCGTCGACGATGCCGCGGACGATCCGGTAGACGTAGTACGCGCCGCAGAACAGGACGATCTGACGCAGCCAATCGCCCCAGCCGCGCGGCAGGATGCGGGTGCCGAGCTGCTGGATCCGACTCACCATCGGCCGTCAGCCTAATGGGCTCCAAGCCGCCGTCCCAGTGAGGTTAACCGGTGTTCATCGGGTCGAGCTGAGCGCCGCGCCGCACGACGCCGAGCGTCGCTCGCCGAGCGCGAAGTGCGCTCGGACCACCACGGGGCCCGCCTGCGTGGGGTCGACGCGCGTCCAGCCGTCGGGCGCCCGCGAGACGCAGCCGCCCGTCGCGCTCCAGTAGCGCGTGAAGCGCTGGCGTACCACCGTCGGCCCGCTCGCCTCGACCTCGAACCCGTCCGGGCCGGCGGCCAGCATCCGCGCCCCGTCGGAGGCCGGCGGCTCGGTGTCGCGGACCTCGTAGATGCGCCAGCCGGGCGGGTGGTCGGCGAGCCGGAGGTAGGGCAGGCCGCGGCGCACGAGCCGCGCCTCGGCCTGCGCCGAGTAGTCGAGCGGCGCCGACGGCAGCGCCACCCAGCGCACGGCGTTGCGGCGCAGCCAGCGGTGGTAGATCGCCGGCGTGAGGCGGCGGCCGTCGTAGAAGATCGGGTTGGCCTTCTCGTCGAGCTGGCGCTCCCAGCCGCGCGCGAGCGGCACCTCGGAGGCGAGGTAGGCGGCCTCCCAGTGGTTGTGGGTGAACGCGACCTCGACCCGTTCGCCGGGGCGGGCGGCCTTGGCGAGGAACTCGCGCGGGGCGGTGAAGAAGCTCGCCTGCGTCGAGGGGTCGTCCTGGGCCTCGCCGACGGCGCGAACGGCAGGCAGCCAGGCGAGGTAGACGAGCACGGCGACGACGACACCGCGCAGCAGCCGGCTGCCGCCGATCCCCTCGCGCCGCGGGGCGAGCAGCAGCGCGACCGGGCCGAGCAGCACCGGCAGCCGCAGGGCGTTCTGCCCGAAGGTGTTGGGGACCGCGAAGGACAGCGCGAGCATCCCGACCGCGAGCAGCCCCGCCGCCCACCACGCGCGCCGGGCGGGTGCAAGCAGCAGCAGGCCGGCGACCGAGATGGCGAGCATCGGCCAGAACGCGCTGGCGACGAAGCGGTCGTCCCCGCCTTCCGGGAACAGCAGGGCGAGCGTGGCGCCGCCGGCGAGCACGGGAACGCCGAGCAGCGCCGCGCGCGGCAGCGCGTCGCGGCGCGCCACCACGCGCGCGATCGCGGCCAGCAGCAGGAACGCGCCGGCGACCGGGCTGGCCAGGACGCAGCCGAGCGCGAGCGCCGCCGCGGCGGCTCCCCACGCGCGGCCGGGGCGCTCGAGCGCGGCCCACGCCGCGACGGCCAGCGCGATCCCCAGCACGAACGGCATCCGGCCGATCACCAGGTTCGACAAGACGCCAAGGGCGAACAGCCAGGTCGCGGCGGTCGCGGCGGCGGGGCGATCGGCCGCGCCGCGCTGCGCGAGCGGGGCGAGCAGCGCGACGGCCGCGACGGCCGACAGCGCGCCGGCCCACAGCGGCCCCGGCCATACGCTCAGGGGCGCGAACGCCAGCGAGTAGCCGAGCACGTGATGGCCGCCGTACCACTGGGCGTTCCAGACGGTCAGACCTTCGTGCGTGAACAGCCACGCGCGGTACGTGTGGCCCGCCATGTCGGCGGTCGCGGGCGCCCAGACGAGGTAGGCCGCCGCTGCGAGCGCCGTGGCGAGCACGGGCGCATGGCGGTGCGTGAGCGCGCGCCGCATGGCGCGGAGCCTAGCCCTTGGAGATGTGCGGCTAACGCGCGAAGTCGCCGGTGACCACGCACGCGCGGCCCTGGCCGAGGCCGCCGGTGCGGCGCGCGATGCCGGCGCGGTGCAGCGAGCGCGACATCAGGATCGCCCGGTGCGGCGGGGAATGCATCCACATCGAGACGATCTGGTGCGACGCGTGGCGACCGCAGCGCGACATCCACGCGAGCGTCTCACCGACGGTGCGGGCGCGGACGAAGCGGTGGATGCGCGTGGCGAACGAGCCGCCGTTGCGCGAGGAGTGCGCGAAGTAGTTGCCCACGAGCATCTCGCGCGTGTGGAAGTCCGCGGCGCGGGCGAGCGGCGCGGACATCCGCATCGGCCGCAGTCCCGCGGCGGTGCGATGACGGTTGATCTTGCGGACGACGCTGCGCTCGAGCCCATCCATGCGCGGGCCGCCCGCGTGCGCGGCGGGCGGGGGGACGATCAGGGCCGTCACGAGGACGGCGAGAAGGCATGCAGGGGCGAGCGACAGCGGGATGCGCATGAGCGGACGACCTCTCGACCGGCCGCTGGGAGGCAGCCGGGTGGGGGTTCAGGACACCCTTCCGTGGTCCGTATGTGCGGGCCGTGCAGCAGACGCGCAGTCCGTCGCGGCGCGCGACCCTAGCACCCGTACTCGGCAGAATGCCTGGAGACTTGAATCCCGGGTGCAAGGTTTCGTGCAGGCGTTTGCAGGTCC
The DNA here is from genome assembly GCA_036269915.1 of Solirubrobacteraceae bacterium. Lineage (GTDB taxonomy): Bacteria > Actinomycetota > Thermoleophilia > Solirubrobacterales > Solirubrobacteraceae > DATBDM01. The sequence goes on from DATBDM010000072.1 coordinate 4,908, forward strand.
TTCTTTGCTGGCTGGGTCGGCGGTCGTTCCCGGCGAACGTCAACCCCGGCTGGGTAGGGCGGTGAGGGCTCGGGCGGCGGCGGCGGGAAACGTCGGTCGCGTGGTCGCCGGCGGACGTGGAACCGACGTTGACCACCCTCACGGTGTCGGACGTCGGCGCGAGCGCCGGCGGCACGGACGGACCGACGTTTTTCGCCGGGCGCCGCCGAACGTCAACCCCGGCTGGGTAGGGCGATGAGGGCTCGGGCGGCGGCGGGAAACGTCGAATGCTCGCCACGCGAGCACGACGATTCGACGTTGACCTCGTCTATCGATGCGAACGTCGAACGGTCCGCCGCCCGGCGGGACGGTTCGACGTAATCCGCCCGATTCGGAGCGCGCGGCCGGGATAGCGTCGCACCGCCCACGCGCGCGGCCGGCAATGCGACGTTGACCGCGGATATCGCTGCA
>DATBDM010000073.1:0-5175 GCA_036269915.1 Solirubrobacteraceae bacterium
CGTCGCGGGCCGCGGCGACCGCGGCGGCGAGCCGGTCGCGCTCGGCGCCCTGCGCCGTCCGCTCGCGCACCTGGCCGGACTGGCGCTCGAGCCCGGGGAGCCGCGCCACGGCCTCGCGCGCGGCGGCCAGGCCGGTCTCGAACCCGGGACGCTGCCGCTCCGCGGTCGCGACCGCGGCACCGAGCCGCTCCGCCTCGGCAGCGCGCTCGGCGGCCGTGCGCTCGAGCGCGGCGACGGCGGCCGCGGCGGACTCGACGGCCGCCTCGCGCACGGCGAGCACCGACGCGGCGCCCGCGTCGCCGCGCATCGCGGCCGAGGCCGTGCGCAACGCCGCGGGCTCCGTCAGCTCCACGCGCACGCCGGCGCGCCCGGCGTCCTCGAGCGCGGCGCGCGCGGTCCGCTCGGCCTCGCCGGCCGCGGCATCCCGAGCGGCCAGGTCGGCGGCGAGCGACTGGACCGGAGCGGCACGGCGGGCCGCCGCCAGCTCGGCCTCCGCGGCGTCGCGGCCGCGACGGCGCGCCTCCCACGCGGCCAGGTCGGCGGTCGCGCGGGCGTGCTCCGCCCGGCGCGTGGCGAGCTCGACGCCCGCCGTCAGTGCCGCGTCGGCGGCCAGGCGGGCGTCGCGCGCCGCGCCGGCGGCCTCCCCGGCCGTCGCGGCCGTTGCCTCCGAGACGACGAGCTGCTCGTCGAGCCAGCTCGCAGCCAGCCCCGGGGCGTGATCGGCGCCCTCGGGCGCCTCCTCCCCGGCGACCTGCGCCGCGGCGGCGACCACGTCGCGCACGTCGCGCATCGCCGAGCCGAGCGCGCGCTCGGCCTCGTGGCGGCGGTCGCGCAGCCAGCGTTCGACGTCGGTGAAGCGGCCGACGTCGAACAGCTCGCCGAGGAGGCGCTCGCGCTCGTCGCTGCGCGCGTGCAGGAAGCGGGCGAACCCGCCCTGGGGCAGCAGCACGACCTGGCAGAACTGCTCACGGCTCATGCCGAGCAGATCGCCGAGCTCCAGGCGCGCCTCCTCGTGGCGGGTGGCGAGCACGGTCTCTGACCCGTCCTCCTCGATCGCGACGACGCGGACCCGATGCGGCTCGGTGGTCGTCCCGTCGCCGACCTTCTTCAGGCGCTCGTGCGCCGGGGTCCGGGCGATCCGGATGCGCCGCCCGCGCAGCGTCGCCTCGAGCACGACCTCGGTCGGGGTCTCGGGCGCCGCGTGGTCCGAGCGCAGCCGCGCCGCCTCCTGGCGCGCGCCGGGGACCTCGCCGTAGAAGGCGAAGCAGACCGCGTCCAGCAGCGCCGTCTTGCCCGCGCCGGTGCGCCCGTGCAGCAGGAAGAGGCCGGCCTCGCCGAGCGCGTCGAAGTCGACCGTCTCGGTGCCGCCGAAGGCGAGGAAGGCCGACAGCTCGAGCCGGTGCAGCCGCATCAGCCCGAGACCTCGGCGACGCGCCCGGCCGTCAGCGCGTCGCGCAGCAGCGCCAGCTCCTCCTCCCCGGCCTCGGCCCCGCGGACGTCGCGCACGAAGCTCGCGAGCAGCTCCTGGTCGTCGAGCCCGCGGAGGCGCTCCGCGTAGGAGCCCGCGGGCGCGGACGCGCCGCCCTCGGGCTCGAAGGCCAGCAGCACCGTGTTCGGGAAGCGCCGGCGCAGTCGCTCCATGCCATCGGCGGGGCGCGCGGGATCGGTGAGCGTCGCCTGCACCCAGGCGCCCTCGTCGGCGACGAGCGCCGGGTCGCTCAGCAGCGCCTCGAGCGTGCCCCGCAGCACGGCGAGCGCCCGCGTCACCGGGACATCGGCGAGCTCGACGTCGCCCGAGTCCAGGTCGACCAGCGCGAGCGACTTGCGGTGCCGCGCCTCCGAGAACGAGAAGGCGACCGGCGACCCGGCATAGCGCCCGCGGGAGCCGATCCGCTGCGGACCGTGCAGGTGGCCGAGCGCAACGTAGTCGGCGCCCGCGAAGGTGGCGGCCGAGACCGACGCGGCGCCGCCGACGGCGAGGTCGCGCTCGGACTCGCACGGATCCGCGCCCGCGACGAAGGCGTGCGCGACAACGACGGCGCGGGTGCCCGCGGGCCGCCGCGCGAGGTCGGTCCGCACGCGGTCCATCGCCGCCTCGAGCACCGGCCCGTGGCCGCGCCCCTCACACCCGAGCGGCGCGCGCGCGAGGTCGGGCTCCAGGTACGGGATGCCGTAGATCCAGGTCTCGTCGAGAACCACGGGCTCGGCCAGCCGGCGCAGGTCGGCGCGCACGTGCAGGCCGGCGCGCTCGAGCAGGCCCGAGCCGAAGCCGAGCCGCGGCGCGGAGTCGTGGTTGCCAGGGATGACGACGACCGGGCAGACCTCGGTCAGCCGCCGCAGCGCCTCGTCGGCGAGGCGGACGGCGTCGACCGGTGGCAGCGCGCGGTCGTAGAGGTCGCCCGCCAGCACCACCGCCCCCACCCGCTCGGCACGCGCGGTCTGCACGACGTGGTCGACCGCCGCCGCCTGCGCGGCGAGCAGCGACTCCCCGTGGAAGGAGCGCCCCAGGTGCCAGTCCGCCGTGTGCAGGATCCGCATCGCCGTCCACCTTGTCGGCGGGTGCGGACGGAACGCATGCGCGCTTGCAGGGATTTCCTCAGGCTCGGGCGCGCGCGGCGGGTCCGGCGAACGTCAACCCCGGCTGGGTAGGGCGGCGAGGGTCGGGCGATTGCGCCCAGCGCCGAGCGCGCCTCCTCCTTACCCAGCCGGGGTGGACGTTCGCGCCGCATCGGCGCGCGCGCCACCGCGCCACGCGTCCCGGAGCTTGACCGCGCTGCCGGTACGCAGCACGCCACCCTCGTAGATCCGGGCGGCGAGCGGGATCAGCGCCGCGGCCGCCCCGAGCGTGATCGCGAAGGAGGCGACGACCTCCCAGACGGGCGCGTCGCCCGTGATGATCCGGCCCGGCATCGTCAACGGCGCGGTCATCGGCAGGAACGCCGTGACGTGCGCGAGCGTGCCGTCGGGGTGCTCGTTGACCGCGAAGGACACCAAGAAGGAGACGAGGATCAGCAGCGTCAACGGCATCGTCGTCGACTGCAGCTCCTCCTGGCGCGGGACGAGCGCGCCCGCGCAGGCGAACAGGCACGAGTAGAAGGCGTAGCCGGCGACGAACCAGAGGATGGCCAGCGCGGCGGCGCCGACCAGCGAGCCGGTCAGGTGGATCGCGCCCGCCGCGGCCCCGACGACCAGCCCCACGATCGCGATCGTGCACAGGTGGCCGAGGGCGAGCAGCCCGAGGCCGAGCACCTTGCCGGTCAGCAGCTGCCGCGGCCGCACGGCGGAGAGGATCACCTCGATCACCCGCGAGGCCTTCTCCTCCACGACGCCGGAGGCGACCCAGAAGCCGTAGGTCAGCAGCTGCCCGTAGAGCAGCAGCCCGACCAGGAACGCGATCCCGGCCTCCTCGTCGGCGCGCGAGTCGACCGGCTCGATCGTCTCCACGCGCAGCGGCGGCGGCGCCGATGGCGACCCGTGCGCGGCCTGCAGCAGCGCGACGAGCTGCGCGTCCGGCTTGCCCTTGGTGCGGATCGAGCCGCGGCCGACGACGGCGTCGAGCGTCCCGTCCTCGAGCTGCGCCCGCGCGGCGCGCGGCGCGATCCGGTGGACGCGGACCGGCGAGTCCGTGCCGGCCGTCACCCGCGCGGCCGTCTGCGCGACGTCGAGCCCCGCCGGGTCGGTCGCGCCGACGTCCCAGCCCTTTTCGCCGCCGAACACCGCCGACAGCCCGATGACGAGCACGATGATCACGACGGTGATCGCGCTCGAGACGAGGAAGGAGCGCTCGCGCACCCGCTCGACGACCTCGCGCCGCGCGACCAGGCGGACCACGTCGGCCGCCCTCAAGCCGCCACCGCCTCGCGGAACAGCTCGGCCAGCGACGGCCGCTCGAGGCTGAAGTGGGTGACGCTCCCCGCGCGCCGCGCGGCGTCGAGCACCCCGTCGGCGTCCGCGCCGGCCTCGAGTTCGAGCAGCGCGCCGCGCGCCAGCGGGCGCACGACCCGCGCGTCCGCCACGCCCGCCGCCCAGCCGGCCGGAGGCTCGCCCGCCAGCTCAACGCGCACCAGTCGCTGCGCCCGCGCGCCGCGCTCGCGCAGCGCCTCCACCCCGCCCGAGGCCACGAGCCGGCCGTCCTTGACGATCGCCACCGCCTCGCACACGCGCTCGACCAGCTCGAGCTGGTGCGAGGAGAACAGCACGGGCACTCCGCGCGCCGCCTGCTCGGCGAGCACCCCGCTCATCACGTCGACGCCGACCGGATCGAGGCCGGAGAACGGCTCGTCGAGCACGAGCACGTCGGGCGCGTGCACGAGCGCCGCCGCCAGCTGCACGCGCTGCTGGTTGCCGAGCGAGAGCTTCTCGACCCGGTCGCCCGCGCGCTCGGCGAGCCCGAGCCGGTCGATCCACTCCCCCGCGGCGGCGCGTGCCGGGCCCTCGGCCATCCCGTGCAGCCGCGCGAGGTAGGTGAGCTGATCCCCGACGCGCATCTTCGGGTACAGCCCGCGCTCCTCCGGCATGTAGCCGAAGCGGCGCCGGACGGCCGCGTCGACATCGGCACCGCGCCAGCGGACCCGGCCCGCGTCGGCGGCGAGGACTCCGAGGACGATCCGCATCGCGGTCGTCTTGCCGGCCCCGTTGGGGCCGACGAAGCCGAACACCTGGCCCTCGCGGACCGCGAACGACAGACCGTCGAGCGCGAGGCGTCCGCCGTAGGAGCGGGTCAGGCCCTCGAGCTCGAGCAGGTCCCTAGCCCACTTCGGCGGGCTCGTCCTTGCCCTGGAGGCGCTCGCGGCCGCGCTGCACCGCCGCGATGAACTTCGAGAGGTTGACCTCGAGCGTGTTGAGGATCTCGTCGGCGTAGTCCTCGGCGCCGAGGCGGATCTCCCGCTCGCGGGCCCGGGCGTCCTCGATGATGTCCTCGGCGGCGCGCTCGGCCTGCTTGGTGACCTCCTGGTCGGAGATCAGCTGGTTCTGGCGCTCGCGCGCCTCCTTGACGATCCGCTCGGCCTCGCGCTTGGCCTCGGCGAGCATCTCCTGACGCTCCTTGACGATCCAGCGCGCCTGCTTGATCTCCTCGGGGATCGTGGCGCGCATCTGATCGAGGATGTCGTAGATCTCCTCCTTGTCCACGCGAACCTGGTCCGTCAGCGGGACCTGCTTGGCGTTGTGGACGAG
>DATBDM010000074.1:0-2550 GCA_036269915.1 Solirubrobacteraceae bacterium
ATGGTCGGCTTCATCGTGATCTCGATGTACATGCCGCTGTTCAAGGTCTACGACGCGATCAAGTAGCCGGAGTCGCCGCTCAGGCAAACTGAGCGTCACGTTTCCTCTCGTTCTCACGACGCTGGCTCTCGGCCTCGCCGGGCCACTGGTGGGCACGGCGGCCGCGGTCAACGTGCCGCGCGACGCCCAGGCGGTCGACACCTCGCGCCCAAACCGTTGGGTCGGGACCGGCACGCCGCGGAGCTGCACCTCCCGGGCGGTGGTACGAGCGGTCGCGCGCGGCGGGGTGATCAGGTTCCGCTGCGGGCCGGCGCCGGTGCGCATCGTGATGAGGCAGACCGCCAAGGTGGTCAACACCAGCGGTCGCGTCGTCCTCGACGGGGGCGGCCTGGTCACGCTGAGTGGCGGCGGGAAGCGCCGAATCCTCTATCAGGACACCTGCGACCGGCGCCAGATCTGGGCCACGTCGCACTGCGACGACCAGGCCACGCCTCGTCTGGTGGTGCAGAACCTGAGCTTCGCGGACGGCAACGCCACCGGCTCGACGTATGACGGCGGCGGCGGCGGCGCGATATTCGCCCGCGGCGGCCAGCTGAAGATCGTCGAGTCGACCTTCGCCCGCAATCGCTGCGACGCCACCGGCCCCGACCTTGGCGGCGGCGCCGTGCGGGCACTGTCGCAGTACCACGGGCAGCCGGTGACGGTTCTTCGCAGCAGCTTCAGCCACGGGGTCTGCAGCAACGGCGCGGCGCTGAGCAGCATCGGCGTCTCGTGGTCGGTCTACGACAGCACCTTCACCCGCAACCGCGCCATCGGCCGAGGCGCCAACCCCGCGCGCGGTGGCACCCCGGGCGGGGGCTCGGGCGCCGGGATGTACTTCGACGGCAACACGTTCCGCGTGCTGCTCGCGGGCGTGACGATGACCCGCAACCACGCGCGCGAGGGCGGCGGGGCGGTGTTCTTCGTCAGCAACGACCGGACCGGGACGCTCGAGATCCGCTCCTCGACCCTGCGCCACAACCCGAGCGACGGCTTCGAGACCGACCCGGGGATCTACTTCCTGGGGCGCGACCAGGTCATCCAGCACTCGGTCGTCAAGTAGGACCCACGGCCAGCGCCTCGGCGAGCGCGGCGTCGAGCTCGAGTGCGGCGCCGCAGCTCGCCGCCTCCGCGAAGCGGTCGGGGCCGAGGGCCGCGCGCGAGGCGTCCAGGTGCCGGTCGATCGCCGTGGCGTCGGCGATCGTGCGTGGTTCGCCGGCGGCGTCGCGCTGTGCCGTCGCCGCGCCCCACAGCCGGGCCGCGAAGGCGTGGTCGTTCCGCACCGCCGCGGTGGCGGCGAGCTGCTCGAGCGCGGTCATCAGCGAGAGCCGATCGCCGAGCGGGCGCAGCATCCCAACCGCCTCGGCGAGCAGCGTGGCCGCCTCGTCCGGCGCGCGGCGTGCGAGCGCGAGCGCGGCCTGTCCGCTGAGGTTCTGCGCGACACCCCAGTGGTTGTCGAAGTCGCGGTCGAGGGCGATGCTCTCCGCGAAGAGCGCCGCGGCCTCGTCGAGCTGTTCCTGGTCGAGGGCCACGAAGCCCAGGTTGGAGAGCGAGTCGGCGAGCCGGTGGCGATCCTCGAGCGAGCGGTAGACGCCGGTCGCCTCCTCGAACGCGGCTCGCGCGCCGGCTCCGTCGCCGCGGTCGCGGGCCATGATCCCGAGCGAGTTGAGCGCGACGGCGACGCGCGTCCGGTCGCCGGCGGCGCGGAACATCGCCAGGCCTTCCCGGAAGGTCGCCTCGGCCCGCTCGTCGCCACGCTGGGAGCGCAGGATCCCGAGCGCGTGCAACGCCCGCCCGCGCAGCAGCGCCGGCGCCGCGCCGGCCGCGGCGAGCGCGCGTTCGAGGTGGGTGATGCCCTCGGCGCTGTGGCCGTGCGTGTACCAGAAGAAGCCCAGCGCGGCCGCGATCCGCAGCGCCGGAAGCGGCTCCGCATGCGCCAGCGCCGCGCGCAGGTTGTCGTGCTCGCGTTCCACCTGCTCGCCCCAGGCCGCCTGGTCGGGGCCCTTGAGCGCCTGCTCGGATCGCTCGGCGAGCTCGAGGTAGTGGGCGGCGTGACGCGCCCGCGCCGGTTCGGAGCCGGGCAGCAGCTCCAGCGCGCGCTCACGCAGGACCTCGAGCATCGTCCAGCGCTCCGGCAGGCGTCGCAGCAGGCTCTGGGCGGCCAGCCGGTCGAGCTCGGCTGGGGTGGCGTCGAGCACCGCGGCCGCCGCGGCGGCATCGAGCCCGCCGGCGAAGACACCGAGCGCGGCGAACCGCCGCCGCTCGGGCTCGTCGAGCAGCTCGAGGCTCCAGTCGACGGCGGCGCGCAGCGCGCGATGGCGGTCCGGCGCGTCGCGCGGCCCGCCGCTGGCGAGCTCGAGGATGGGCAGGCCGGCGACCATCTCCTCGGCGCTCATCCGGTCCGCGCGCGAGGCGACGAGCTCGATCGCGAGCGGCAGGCATTCCAGGCGCGCCACCACGTGGGCCACGGCGGGGGTCGCGACGAAGCGACGGTCGCGCGCGCGGGCACGC
>DATBDM010000075.1:0-4430 GCA_036269915.1 Solirubrobacteraceae bacterium
CCAAGCTCGAGGACGGCGAGTGGGTCGTCAACGGCGCCAAGCAGTTCATCACCAACGCCGGCACCGACATCTCCGGCGTGGTCGTGATCACCGTCCGCACCGGCGAGGACGAGATCTCCAACCTGCTGGTCGCGAACGGCACGCCCGGCTACGAGCAGGGAACGGCGTACCGCAAGATGGGCTGGAACGCGTCCGACACCCGGCCGCTGTCGTTCACCGACTGCCGCGTGCCCGAGGAGAACCTGCTCGGCCCGCGCGGCGCCGGCTTCAAGCAATTCCTGCACATCCTCGACATCGGGCGCATCGGCGTCGCCGCGATGGGCGTCGGGCTCGCGCAGGGCGCGCTCGACCAGGCGCTGGCCTACGCCAGGGAGCGACGCGCGTTCGGCAAGCCGATCTCGAAGTTCCAGGCGATCCAGGTCAAGCTCGCCGACATGGCGACGGAGATCGAGGCCGCGCGGCTGCTCGTCTACAAGGCGGCGCTCGAGAAGGACGCCGGACGCAACTTCTCCCTCACCGCGGCGCACGCGAAGCTCAAGACGGGGCGGCTCGCGGTCCGCTGCGCCGAGGAGGCCGTGCAGATCCACGGCGGCTACGGCTACATCGAGGAGTACCCCGTATGCCGCTTCTACCGGGACGCGAAGATCCTCACCATCGGCGAGGGGACCGACGAGGTCCAGCAGATGGTGATCGCGCGCGCCCTGGGAGCCTGACCTGAGCCTGCGCCTCGTCGCGCTCTGGGTCGTCCTGGCCGCCGCCTACGCGGCGACCCTCGGGCTGCCCCGGGCCGGACAGCTGCCCTACGCCGGTGACGAGCCGCACCACCTCGTCGTGGCGGAGTCGATCGTCTCCGACGGCGACCTCGACGTGCGCGACGAATACGAGCAGCGCGCGTACCGCGACTGGTTCCCCGGCACGCTCGAGCCGGCGGGGGAGGCCGTCGCCGGGCGCTGGCGCGAGCCGCAGGGCATCGGGCTGGCCGGCGCGATCGCGCCGTTCTACGCGCTCGGCGGCCCGCGCGCGGTGGCGATCGCGCTCGGGGCGGCGGCCGCGTTCGCCTTCGTGCTCGCGGCGCTGCTCGCGCGCCGGATGGTGCCGGAGCCGTGGGCGACCGTCGGCGCCGGCGCGGTCGGGCTCTCGCCGCCGGTGCTCGGCAACGCGACGGCGATCCTCCCGGGCCTGCTCGCGGGCGGTCTGCTCGTGCTCGCGATGCTGTGCGCGCTGTCGCTGCGCGAGCGCTCCTCGCGGGTGCCGGCGGTGGTGGGCGCCGTGGCGCTCGCCGCGCTGCCGTGGCTCGATCCGTGGCTGCTCGTCCCCGGGGCGCCGGTCGCGGTCGCCCTGGTGACCTGGGCTGCCCGCGCACCCGGCCGCAGCGGCCGGCGGATGAGCGGTCTGCTGCCGGCCGAGATCATGCTCGCGTCGCTCGTGTTCTGCGCGACGCTCGACGACGGGCTCTTCGGCGGCGTGAGCCCGCGCGCCGCGTCCCCGGCGCCGTCGCCGCCGCTGTCGGACCATCTCGGCCGGATCGTCGGGCTGTGGGTCGACCGCGACGCGGGGCTGCTGCGCTGGGCGCCCGTGCTCGCGCTCGCCGGCGTCGCGGCCTGGGCGGTGTGGCGCTCGCGCCGTGAGGGGCTCGGGCGCGCGCTGCCGGCGCGCCGCGAGGCCGAGCTCGCGGCGATGCTCGCGCTGAGCGTATGCGTCGGCCAGTGGCTCGTCGCGGTGATCGCCGCGCCGGGGATCGATCCCCGCGGCTTCCCCGGCGCATCGTGGGCGCCCGCGCTTCCCGCGACCGCGGCGCTGTGCGGGTGGGGGCTGCGTCGAGCGCCGCGCGCCGGTGCCGTGCTCGTCGCGCTGACGCTGGCCGCGAGCGCCTGGCTGCTGATCGCCCTGCGGACCGGCTCGGCCCCGTCCTGGGACGCGCCGCCGCGCGCGCCGTGGGGCCCGCTGGCCGACGCCTTCCCGCTCGCGGGAACGGTCGCCGCGACCGTCGTCGGGGTCGCGGCGCTGGTCGTCCTCGCCGGGCTCGCGGCCCGGGCGGATCAGGGCGCGGTGTAGGCCCAGACGCCGCCCGTCCCGGCGTAGTCGTTGTTCCCGCCGCTGCTCGCGTACTGGATCGCGAAGCCGAAGCGGTTGGCGCCGCGGCCGCTGGTCCCCTCGGGGTCGCTGATGCCGGAGGTGCCGAACGAGTAGATGCAGACCTTGCCGGGAGGGGCGGTCGGCTCGAAGCGCGAGCCCGTGCACGCGGGGTCGCTGTCGCCGTAGCCCGAGTCGGCGCCGTAGTTGACGTGCGCGGCGTCGACGTCGACGGGCGCGGGAGCCGGAAGCGAGATGCCGATGCGGACGGTCTTGCCGGTCGCCACCGCGTCCTGGCGCTCGAAGTAGCCGCGGACCGTGGTGCCGGAGGGGATCGAGCCGGCGAAGACGGAGGTGCCGGGCTCGCCCTTGGCGCCGGAGTCGCCCTTCGGTCCGGGCTCGCCGCGGAGGCCCTGCGGCCCGGTCGCGCCCGGCTGGCCCTTCTGGCCGCGGAGAGCGGTGCGCGTCCCCTTGGCGAGGTCGGCGGTCTTGATGGTCCCGTTCTTGATCTGGCTGCTCGAGCTGATCAGCAGCTTGGTGGCGGCGCTCGCGGAGCCCGCCGTGGCGAGCAGGAGCGCGAGCAGCGCGACGGCCATGGCGGGGCTCGGCCGGCGCGCGCGCAGGAGGGTTCGCAGGTTCATGCGGCCAGCGTGCCGCCATCCGGCGCATCGCGCACCGGGGAACTCCCTAGTGCGAGTGCGTCCGCTGGTCCGGGCGCGCGGCGTCGCCGGCGTCCACCCCGCCGCGGGCGAGGATCGCGCTCGCCGCGCTGGCGGGATCGAGCTTGCGCTCCACGACGTCGTCGAGCAGCGCCTGGACCTCGGCGTCGTCGCGCAGCGACGCCTCGAGCGCGCGCCGCAGCCGCACGGTCGCGATCCCGAGCACCTCGTTGAGCAGGTTGCGGCGGCGGCGCTCGGCGAGCATCCCCTCCGCCTCGACGTACGCGCGGTGCTCGACGAGCTTGGCCTCGAGCTCCTCGACGCCCCGGCCGCTCGCGGCGTCGGTCTTCACGATCGGGACGACCCAGCCCTCCTGCGGCGCGAGGCTCAGCACGCCCTTGATCTCGCGCACCATCGTGTCGGTCAGCGGGTGGTCGGCCTTGTTGACGACGATCACGTCGGGGATCTCCATCACGCCGGCCTTCAGCGCCTGGATCGAGTCGCCCGAGCCGGGGATCAGCACGAGCACGACGGTGTCCGCGTGGTCGATCACGTCGACCTCGGCCTGCCCCACGCCGACCGTCTCCAGGAACACGTCGTCCTTGCCGGCGGCGTCCATCAGCAGCGCGGTCTGCAGGGCCGCCTCGGCGAGCCCGCCGAGCGCGCCGCGCGTCGCCATCGAGCGGATGAATACGCCCGGGTCGAGGAAGTGCTCCGAGAGGCGGATGCGGTCGCCGAGCAGCGCGCCGCCGCGGAACGGCGAGCTCGGGTCGATCGAGAGGACGGCGACCTGGCGGTCCTGCGCGCGGCGCAGCCGGACCAGCGCCCCGATCAGGGTCGACTTGCCCGCGCCGGGGGGCCCGGTGAAGCCGACGACGGCCGCGGAGCCGGTGCGCGGGTAGATCTCCCGGACGAGCGCCCAGCCCTCGGGATCGTCGTCCTCGACGAGCGAGATGGCCCGCGCGAGGGCGCGCTTGTCGCCCGCGAGGAGCCGCTCGACGAGCGGTGGCTTGGGGTCGGCCATGGGCGCGGCATGATCACAGATCGGGGAGTCCGACTAGCATCGATGGCCCTCATGGCGACCGTCGCTCCGCCGCCGACGCCCCTCCACGTCCGTGGGGCTCCAGAGCCGCTCGACGGCGGCCCGCTCGCGTTCCTGCGCTTCGCGCGCCGGCACCGGATGCTCACGCCGAAGTACGCCCGGCTGATGCTGCGCTGGGCGTGGCTGAAGCTGCGCTGGCGCGGGCGACTGCAGACGGACGGCATCTGCTTCGTCGGGCCGGGCGTGACGTTGGAGATCGGTCCTGAGGCGACCGTCCACCTCGGGCGCTGGTCCTGGATCGGGCACGGCACGAAGATCCGCGCGCACGAGGGCGAGGTCTCGATCGGGGCCAAGACGGTGCTCGGCCAGGAGTGCACGATCTCGTCCTTCCAGCACGTCGCGATCGGCCGCGAGTGCATCCTCGCCGACCGCGTGATGCTGATCGACTTCGACCACGGCGTCACGGAGGTCGAGCGCCCGATCCGCGTGCAGGGGATCTACAAGCGCGACGTCGAGGTGGGCAACAACTGCTGGATCGGCTACGGCGCCTGCATCCTGCGCGGCTCGACCGTGGGCGACAACTGCATCGTCGGCACCTCGACGGTGGTCACGAAGGACGTGCCGTCCAACGCGGTCGTCGGCGGCGTCCCCGCCCG
>DATBDM010000076.1:0-3912 GCA_036269915.1 Solirubrobacteraceae bacterium
CTGCGCCAATCGCCCGACTGCAGGATGGCGCCGAGCACGAGCAGCGAGTCGGCGGCCCAGGCCGCGGGGGCGTGGCGCAGCCGGCGGCTTCTCGCGAGCAGCGCCGCGCCGCAGACCCCGTAGGCGACCGCGAGGACGTCCAGCACCCCGGCGCCGCTGAAGCCGAGGAGCCCGACGGCGACCGCCGTCGCGCCCAGCCGCGACATGACCAGCAGGCCGAGCCAGCGGCGATCGTCGGCCAGCTGCGCCGGGGGCCGGAGGTCCGCGACGCGCGGCGCCGAGGGAGGCGGTGCTCCTGGTGTCAACCGATCGGCGGCCACGCGTCGTGACCTGAACATCGCGTGAGGACCTCAGCCGCAGCTCAAGATGGTCACTGCACCGACGGTTCCGGGCTACATCCCCTCCTTGACGCCCCTGCGGACCAGCCAGACGTTGACGGGATAGGCGGTCGCGAACCCGAGCACCATCCCGACCTGCATCAAGAACCAGTACGCGGCGTGGTCGGGAGCGAGGTGGGGGGACGTGAAGAGCACGAGCTGCATGACCGCCATCCACCCGAACAGGCCGATCTCGAACGCGGTGAGCGACAGTGCGTCGGCCTTGAGCGCGGCGATCAGCCCGTCGCGGAGCCCGAGGCCGCGCATCGGGGCGATCGCGAGGTACTGGAAGAGGATCCCCAGGGCGAAGGCCAGCGTGAAGTCGACGAGGTACTCGGCGGGCAGCGCCAGCCCGAGCAGCGTCCAGCCCGCCGCGAGCACCAGCCAGGCGCCGGCGATGTCGCCGAGCGTGCAGCCGGCGCCGCAGTGGCTGACGCTCACGGCCACCGAGGCACGGTCGCCGTGGGGCGGGCTGTCCGGGCGCCCCCAGCGGCGGTAGGCGAGCCAGGCCAGCGGCCCGAAGTAGAGCGCGGTCACGGGCCACACCGCCTCCATGATCGCCATGCGCTGCCGGCGGCCGCGGGCGTAGATGTCGAACAGGATCGCGCCGGCGGTCGCGAAGGCGAGCGCCAGCGAGATCCACGCCACGATCGTCAGCCAGGTGGGGGGCACGCGCCGCGCCTACCCCCGGGCGCGCGCCGGCGGACGGCGATCGTCCGCCGGCGAACGATCCTAGAGGCCGGCGGGGTGCCGGACGGTGTATCCCGCGCCGGAGCGCGCGCGTGGCCGCCAGCGCGGACCGCTCTCGCCGGAGCCCGAGGTGTCGAAGCGCAGACCGGCGATGACCATGTAGGCGTGGCCGGAGTTGGAGTAGACGGTGATCCAGCGGCCTGCGCCGCGCCGGCCCCAGCTCATCAGCCCGCCGGAGGCGAGCGGTGCGCGCAGCCGCCCGGCTCCGTGCAGGACATAGGAGACGGAGCCCGAGCAGTCGTAGGCGCTGTCGCGGAAGCGCGCGTGACCGCCGCCGTAGCGGTACGGCTTGTCGGTGATGGCGTTGGCCGCGCTGATCGCCGCGCTGACCGCCGCCGGCGCGTCGGACGGGGCCACGGCCGTGTGTCCGTCCTCACTGAGGCTGGCCCGGCCCGCCATGGCGGGAGCCGGCGCAGGCCCCGGAGCGCTCGCGTGGCGCGCCAGGCGCCTGATCGCGCGGCCCTCTCCGCGCGAGACGCGTCCGTCGACTCGCCGGCCGCGCTCCCGTTCGAACCTCCGCACGGCACGGCCGGTGCGGCGGCCGAACCAGCCGTCGGCCGTCGCCGGATGGCGCAGGCGGGTCAGCGCGCGTTGCAGCGTCCGTACGTCGGAGCCGTGGCTGCCGATCTGCAGCGGCCGCGCGCCAAGGCGCCTGGCCTCCGCGTCCGCGGGCTGCGCGGCGACGACCGCCGCAAGCGAACACGCGCAGACGAGCGTCCCCGCGCGCCGGGGAAGCGTGATCTTCATCTGTCCTACCTCTCAGCCAGAGGCCTCCGGGGTGAGCTGACGGGCTCGCGCTGGCGGAGCTGCGCTACGCCGGGAGTACCGGCGATTCGCCCCAGGCGACCGTGGTCGCCGGTGGGTCCCCCGGCCGCCGGCCCTCCCGGCGGCTCGGCCGTTTCACTGCGGGTTGCAACTCACGCCGGCCGGCGGAGTTGCACGGACCGTCATTGCACCGACAGAACCGAAGCCGAGGTGACGCCGAACCGGCGGGTCGGCGTCGCGTCGGCTGCCAGAGTGCGTGCCGTGGGCTCCCGCATCGTTCTGCCGCCGAGTCTCCGCGGGCGCCTCGCGGGTGGACGCGGCCTGGCCGCGATGGCGCTGGTCGTCGGCCTCGGCGCCGGACTCGGCGCCGTCGGGTTTCGCTATCTCATCGAGTACTGCACGCGCGCGTTCACGGGCCACGACGACTACAGCGCTCTCGGGCACGTCGCCAACCCTCACGTTCCTGCGCTGGGGATCTTCTTCGTGGTCCTGGCGCCAATCGTCGGCGGCCTCGTCTATGGCCCTCTGGTGTCGCGCTTCGCGCCCGAAGCCCGCGGGCACGGCGTGCCCGAGGTGATGCTCGCGGTCGCCGAGCATGGCGGCCGGATCCGCCCGCAGGTGCCTGCGATCAAGGCGCTCGCCTCGGCCCTCTGCATCGGCTCGGGTGGTTCGGTGGGTCGTGAGGGACCGATCGTCCAGATCGGCTCCGCGCTCGGCTCGGTGACCGGACAGCTCGCGGGCGTTTCGGGCCGGCGGCTGCAGCTGCTGGTCGCCTGCGGCGCGGCCGGGGGCATCTCGGCCACGTTCAACGCCCCGATCGCCGGGGTCTTCTTCGCCCTCGAGGTCATCCTTCGCGACTTCGAGACGCAGGCGTTCGGCGTCGTGGTCATCAGCTCAGTTGCCGCCGCGGCTCTGGCGCGGTCGATCTTCGGCTCGGCGAGCTTCTTGCACCTGCCCGCCTTCCAGCTCGCCTCGCCTGCCGAGTTGCTCCTCTACGCCGCGCTCGGGGCGCTCGCCGGCGTGGCCGGCATCCTCTTCATCCGCGTCCTCTACGGTGCGGAGGATCTCGCCGACCGGCTCTGGCGGGGACCGGCGTGGGCCCGGCCCGCCGTCGGCGGTGTCCTGCTGGGCCTCCTGCTGTTGGCGCTGCCGCAGATGTACGGCGTCGGCTACCCGGTGCTGGCCCGCGCGGTCGAGGGCCACTACGCCATCGCCTTTCTCGTGGTGCTGCTGGTCGGCAAGATCGTCGCGACGAGCCTGACCATCTCGATCGGCGGGTCAGGCGGGGTCTTCGCGCCGTCGCTGTTCATGGGCGCGATGCTGGGCGCCGGGTTCGGCCAGCTCGCACACGGTGCCCTACCCGATCTGACGGCGCCCGCCGGCGCCTACGCCCTGGTCGGCATGGGCGCAGTGTTCGCCGGCGCCGCTCGCGCCCCGATCACCGCGGTGGTGATCGTGTTCGAGCTCACCGGCGACTACTCGATCATCCTGCCGCTGATGTTCGCGATCGTGCTCGCGACGGCGATCAGCGAGCGCATCTCGGACGACACCATCTACACGCTCAAGCTGCGCCGGCGCGGCATCCGGGTGGACCGCCCCCGGGTCGTGAGCGTCATGCAGACCGTCTCCGCGGGCGAGGCGATGGCAGCGCTCCCAGCGACGCTGGACCACCGCGCGCCGATGAGCGCTGCGGTCGAGCGCATCGTCGACGGGGACGAGACCGCGATTCCCGTCCTCGATGAGCGTGGGCGGCTCCTGGGGCTCATCAGCGCGTCAGACCTCGAGGACGACGCGCTCAGCCACGACGACGCGGCGTCCAACGTCGGCGCGCTCGCCCATACCGCCTCGACGGTGCACGTCGGCGAGTCGCTGGAGGAGGCCGTCCGCGCACTGTCGAGGACCGACGATCCCGCCGTGGTCGTCGTCGACGACGTAGGCGAACACCCCGTCGGATGGATCACTCACCGCGCCGCGCTGCGTACCTATCACCGAGGGCGCGAGCGGCTCACACCGCGCGACC
>DATBDM010000077.1:0-13194 GCA_036269915.1 Solirubrobacteraceae bacterium
CGCCTACGGAGCTGTGTCGCCGTAGATGTCCTGGTCCAGCCCGCCCGCGCGCGGGCAGAGGTCCGCGGTGAACACGCCACCCGCCTGGGTACGGCACTGCAGCACGTCCGATCCGGGGTCGCCGTCGTCCGCCGCCGCCTCAGTAGTCGGACACGTAGCCGCCGGTGCCCGGCGCGTCGTTGCTCAGCCGCGTATCCCCGAACGCCGTGCCGCCGAACGAGAGCACTCCTGCGACCACCGCGGACAATGCCAGCGCATGCCGTCTCACGAGCCCTTCCTCCCCATCTCAGAACGGTCGACCGTCGGACGACGCTACGCCTGAGTGCTCAGATGAGCAACCGGGAACCGGTGGGGAGCGAACCGGCTCGCCGCGAGCACGAGCACGGCCCCGAGGCCGAGCACCGCGCCGAGGCCGAGCGGCGCTGCCAGCAGGCCGGCCGCGAGTGGGCCGGCAAGCAGCCCGAGACCGTTCCCGGCCATCGTCGTCGCCAGCCCGAGCGACGGGCGCTCGGGGAACAGCTGCATGCTCCACAGCGCCTGGATCGCGACGACCGCGTTGTAGGCAGCGCCGAAGAGCACGCCGCCGATCACCGCGACAGCGAGCGAGCGGGGAGCGACCGCCAGCAGTGCGATCCCGGCCGCCTCGGCCGTCACGCATGCGCGGAAGGCGCGACGGGCGCCGAGCCGGTGCACGAGGTCGCCGGCGAGCGTCGCGAGGATGCCCGCCGCGCCGACCACGCCCAGGAACGCGCGGCTCGCGTCGGAGGAGAGCGCGCCGGCCGCGTCCAGCCGCTCGACGGCGAAGGTCCAGAACGCCGACGAGCCGAGCCCGACGAGCACCGCGCTCGTGAGCAGCGGTGCGGTGCGCGGGTCGCGCAGCGCGCGCAGCGGGCTCGCCGCCGAGGCGGCGGCCGGCCCGCGCGGGAGCACGCGGGCCGCCCACGCCGCCGCGGCCAGCGCGAGCCCCGCACACGCGAGCCAGGCCGCGCGCCAGTCCGTCCCGGCGGCGATCGCGATCGGCGCGGCGACCGCGACGCCGTAGCCCGTCCCGCAGTTGATCGACGCGAGCACGCGGTCGCGGGTCCCGGCGGCGAGGTCGCGCGCCGCGTCGGAGAATGGCGGGAAGGCCAGTCCCGCTCCCGCGCCGCCGGCGAGGATGCCGGCGAGCAGGCCCGCCGGCGAGCGGGTCAGTGCGGCGAGCGCCATCCCTGCTGCCGCCAGCAGGCCGGCGCTCACGGCGGTGCGGCGCGGGCCTGCGCGACCCGCGAGCGCGCCGGTCGCCGCCGTCGCGGCAAGGTAGGCGACGTAGCCGGCGCTGGCGAGGGCTCCGAGCGTCCCGGGGCCGAGGCGGTACTCGCGCCGGATGTCCGGCAGCAGCAGGCCGTAGCCGTAGCGGGCCATGCCGAAGCTCACGCCGACGACGCCGATCCCGGCCCCGGCAAGCCGGACCGCGCCCGTCACGTACGCGTCGTGTGATCGAGCGGGCAACCGGGATCGCGGGTACACGCGCGGCGGTCGCACATCCGGCAGGCGTGCACCGCCCCCGGCCGGTCCTCGGCGAGCGCGGCGACGAGTCGCTCGAGCAGCGGCTCGAGCGCCGTGCGCTCGTCCAGCGACAGCGCGCCGAGCAGCTCGCGCAGCGGCTGCGCGCGGCGCGCGAGCAGCGAGTCCGCCGCACGCTCGCCCGCCGCCGTCAGGTGCAGCGCGCGGGTGCGGCGGTCCGGCCCCGGCCGACGCTCGACGTGTCCGCTCGCCGCGAGCTGGTCGACGAGCCGCACGGTGGCGGGCTGCGAGATGCCGAGCGCGCGGCGCAGGCTCTCGAGCGGCTCGCCCGGCCACGCCTGCAGATGGACGAGCGCGGCGGGCGCGCTTCCCGCGACGCCGAGCCCGTCGACCGCGGCGGCGCGCAGGCGATCGGCCGCGGCGAGCGCCGTGACGCCGAGGAGGTTGGCGAGCCGGTCTTCGTCCATGAGGCATGCATACCCGATGCATGTGTCCGGCGAACGGACGAAAGCCTGAGCCGGGTGTCAGTCTGCCGTGCCATGACCGACCTCGACGAGGTGCTGCGCCGCCGCGCGCTGACCGAGGATGCGGCGCGGCCGGACGCCGTCGCCAAACGCCACGCGCAGGGCGGCCGGACCGCGCGCGAGAACGTCGAGGACCTCGTCGACCAGGGGTCGTGGGTCGAGTACGGACGCTTCGCGATCGCAGCCCAGCGCGCCCGGCGCGAGCTCGACGACCTGATCGCCAACACCCCGGCCGACGGGCTGCTGGCGGGGACCGCGCGCATCGCCGGCCGGCCGGTCGCGGTGCTCGCCTACGACTACACCGTCATGGCCGGCACCCAGGGCATGACGGGCCACGCCAAGAAGGACCGCCTGTTCGAGCTGATCGAGCGGCTGGAGCTCCCGGTCGTGTTCTTCGCCGAGGGTGGCGGCGGGCGGCCGGGGGACACCGACATCCCCGCGGTGTCGTGGCTGCACACGCGCGCGTTCGCGTTCTGGGCCAGGCTCGCCGGCAAGGTGCCGCGGATCGCGATCGTCAAGGGGCGCTGCTTCGCGGGCAACGCCGTGATCGCGGGCTGCTCGGATCTCATCATCGCCACCGAGGACGCCTCGCTGGGTATGGGCGGCCCGGCGATGATCGCCGGCGGCGGGCTCGGCGACGTCGCCGCCGAGGACGTCGGGCCGATGTCGATGCAAGAGCCCAACGGCACCGTCGACCTGGTGGTCGCCGACGAGGCCGAGGCCGTGGCCGCGGCCAAGCTGCTGCTGTCCTACTTCGGCCGGCCGCGCGACGACAGCCCGTTCGCAGCGGCCGACCAGGCCGCGCTGCGCGACGCGCTCCCCGAGAGCGGGCGGCGCGCCTACGACGTCGTGCCGGTCATCCACACGCTCGCCGACGCGGGCTCGGTGACCGTCCTGCGCCCGCGCTTCGCGCCCGAGATGGTCACCGCGTTCGCGCGCATCGAGGGCCGGCCCGTCGGCGTCATCGCCAACAACACGAAGCACCGGGCGGGGACGATCATGTCCGACTCGGCCGACAAGGCCGCGCGCTTCTTGCAGCTGTGCGACGGCTACGGGATCCCGATCCTCTCGCTCGTCGACACGCCCGGGTTCATGGTCGGCCCCGAGCACGAGCAGACGGCGCTCGTGCGCCACACCTCGCGGCTGCTGATCGCCGGCGCCTCCCTGCGCGTCCCGTTCCTCGCGGTCATCCTGCGCCGCGCCTACGGCCTCGGCGCGCAGGCGATGGTCGGCGGCAGCCTGCACGAGCCAGTCCTCACGGTCGCGTGGCCGAGCGCCCACCTCGGGCCGATGGGGTTGGAGGGCGCGGTCCGGCTGGCGCTCCGGCGCGAGCTGGAGGCGATCGCCGACGACGCCGAGCGCGAGGCCCGCGTCCGCGAGCTCACCGACGCCGCGTACGAGAACGCGGCCGCGATCAACGCCGCGCAGTTCTTCGAGCTCGACGACGTGATCGACCCGGCGGAGACCCGCGCGATCGTCGCCGCCACGCTGCTCGCCGCGGGCACGCCCGCGGCGAGCCACCGCACGGTCGACGCCTGGTGACGACTACCGCTAGGCGCCGATGAGGCCGAACAGCGGCCAAGCGCCGGGCACGCCCTTGAGCGCGTGGCTGCCGCGGTCGGTGAAGCGCAGGCCGGCGCCGACCACCGTGCCGTAGGTCGTCCCGGAGGCGAGCACTTCGCCCGCCGTGGCGAGCGCGCTCACCCGCGCGGCGATGTGCACCGCCATGCCGCCGACGTCGTCGCCCATCCGCTCGCACTCGCCGGTGTGCAGCCCGCAGCGGACGTCGACGCCGACCTCGGCCGTGGCGCGCACGATCGCCCCGGCGCAGCGGACCGCGCGGCTCGGCGCGCCGTCGAAGACGATGAGGAAGCCGTCGCCGATCGTCTTGACCTCGCGGCCGTCGAAGCGCTCGACCTCGCGGCGCACGGCGGCATGGTGGGCGGCGAGGAGATCGCGCCAGCGCTTGTCGCCGAGCGCGGCGGCGAGCTCCGTGCCGCCGCAGATGTCGGTGAACAGCACGGTGAGCAGCGAGCGCTGGACGTCGTCGCGGCGCCCGCCGGTGAGGAACTCCTCGATCTCGCCGAGGAAGGCCTCGGTGTCGCCGAGTGTCGGCAGGCTGTCCTCGCCCTCGAGCCAGACGAGCTTGGCGCCCGGGATGTGCTCGGCCAGGTACTGCGAGTGGCGCGGGTCGATCATGCGGTCGTCGCGCCGGTGCAACAGCAGCGTCGGCACGCGCAGGTTGCCGAGCGCGTCGCGCACGTCGACATCGCCCAGCATCCGCGCCAGCGCCGTCATCCCGCCCGGGCTGGCCGAGAGCCGCTGCAGCCGCGCGACCCAGGCCAGCATCCGCTCGTCGCCCACCGCGCTCGGCGCCATCTGCTCGAGCAGCTGGCGGCCGTCGCCCCAGGTCTCGATCGTGTGCGCGATCCGCGCATCGCGCTCCTCGCGAGTGTCGAGCCAGGGGAGGTCGTCGCTGCGAGTCGTGCGCGCGAAGCCGGCGTACAGGATCAGCGCGCTGGTGCGCTCCGGGTGCTTGGCGGCGAAGCGGATCGCGTAGGGCGCCGCGGCGCTGTAGGCGTGCAGGGCCGTGCGCTCGGAGCCGACGGCGTCGAGCACCGCGGTGAGGTCCTCGACCTCGTCCTCGAGCTCGACGGGACCCACGAGCGGGTCCGACAGGCCCGTGCCGCGCCGGTCCATCAGGATCAGCCGCGAGAACTCGGCCTGGCGGTCGAGCAGCCGGGCGAGCGCGGGGTCCTCCCACAGCTGCTCGATGTGGGAGATGATGCCCGCCACGAAGACCAGGTCCAGCGGCCCGTCGCCGTGGACCTGGTAGGCGATGCTGGTCTCGCCGCTGCGGGTGTAGCGCGTACGCGGGGGCACGGGCGCCAGCCTACGGCGCGGCACCGGCCGCGGGCGGGCGCGGTCGCGCCGGCGGCGGTCAACTGCGGCTGGGTAGGGCGGTGGCCACCTCAGCGGGTCGAAAACGTCGCTTCCCCGCGGCGCGCGGGTAGTCGCGTGACGTTTCAGGCCATATGCAGGAAAAACGTCACTCGTCCCAGCCGGGGTTGACCTTCGTCCGGCGCCCCGCCGCGCCCGCCTACGAGATCGGCGGCGGCGCCGAGGCGACGAACGGCGGCGTGCTCGTCTCCTCGATCGTGCCGAGGTCCTCGAGCTCGATGACCATCACGATGTGCGGCACGGCGACCGCGAGGTACTCGTGGTGCTCGGGCTCGTGGGCGCTGTCCAGCCAGCGGACGTCCACGTCGGTCAGCGCGAGGAACTCGCGCTCGTGGGCGTTGAGGAAGTCCGTCGTCCGCGAGCGGTAGCCCTCGTTGGGGAGCTGCAGCGTCCCCTCCATCTCGTGGCGCTGCGTCTCGATCCGGACCCGTTCGCGGCGAAAGTGCATGGCGGGAGTATCGGGCATGCGCGCGCCGCCCTATAGCCTCACCGCCCATGCTCGACGTGGATGCCATCGTCAGACCCTGGTGGGACCGCCTTCAGTCCGACTACGGCGAGCTCGCGCTCTATGACGCCCACACGCACATCGGGCGCAACGATCCGGACGGCTTCAAGCAGTCGCCGGAGGAGCTGATCGGCGCGCTCGAGCGGGCGGGCGCGCGCGGCGTGACGTTCCCCTCGCACGAGCCCGACGGCTACCCGGAGGCCAACGACGCCGCGATCGAGGCCGCGCGCAACTCGGGCGGCCGCCTGGTCGCGTACTGCCGCATCGACCCGCGCGCCGGCGATCCCGTCGCCGAGGCGACGCGCTGCCTGGACGCAGGCGCCCGCGGGATCAAGTTCCATCCCCGCGCCGAGCGGTTCACGCTGTCCCAGCCGGGTGTGCGGGAGGTCGTCGCCGTCGCCCACGAGCGCCGCGTGCCCGTGCTGATCCACGCCGGGCGCGGCATCCCGGCACTCGGGCGCGACACGGTCCACCTCGCCGGCGAGTACCCGGGCGCGCGGATGATCCTCGCCCACGGCGCGATCTCCGACCTCGCGTGGCTGTGGAAGGTGATGCCCGAGCATCCGAACCTCTTCGTCGACACCTCCTGGTGGAACCCGGCCGACCTGATCGCGCTCTTCACGCTGGTCGGCGCCGGGCACGTCGTGTGGGCGAGCGACTCGCCGTACGGCACGCCGGTCAACTCGGCGATCATCGGGCTGCGCTGCGCCGCCCAGGCGGGCCTCACGCCCGAGCAGCTGCGGCTCGTGGCCGGCGGCCAGATGGAGCGGCTCCTGGCCGGCGAGGAGCCCGCCGACGGCGGCCCGCCGACACGGCTCGAGCAGCCGGTGCCGCTGCTGGCCGAGCGCGTCGTGAGCCACCTGACCTCGGCCATGGGGCGGGCGTTCGGCGGCGGCGACCCCTCCGAGCCGATCGCGATCGCCCGGCTCGCCTGCGCGGTCGGCGAGGACGACCCGCATCACGCGCACTTCTCGAGTGTCCTGCAGCTGCTCGACCTCTTCCGGGAGCACCTCGCGCCGCCCGAGGACGGTCGCCCGATCCCCTCGGCCGGGCGCTTCCTGGTCTGCGCGCTCGTCGTCGCGCGCACGATCGACGTGCCGGTCCCCGAGCTGCCGGACGCGCCCGCGCCGACGCGCGAGGAGACCGAGCGCCGCGATCCCGACGAAGTCAGTACCTAGCCAGGGTTCGATCCCGCCATCTCCGGGAAACCGGTTCACCGGATCCCGGAGGAGGAGAGGGTCATGCCGAAGCACCTGCTGCGAGCCGCGTTGTGCGCCGCGTTCGCGCTCACGTTCGTCCCCGCCGCGCACGCGGCCGCGCCCGCGTTCGGAGAGAGCGGCTGTGCCGACTACGGCGGCGACCGGATCTGCACCGCGCAGGTCCCGAGCTTCGACGGCACGGCGCTCGACGCCGACGTGACCCTCCCGCACGGCGGCGGGCCGCACCCGCTGATCGTGCTCCTGCACGGCTTCGGCAACGACAAGCACGAGTGGGAGTCGACGACGGACGCGGGCGACGACGGCGACAAGTACCACTGGAACTCGCACTGGTTCGCGCAGCGCGGCTACTACGTCCTGACCTACACCGTGCGCGGCTTCGACACCCAGGCGCCGTCGGCGCCCTATGAGCCGCCGACGCCGTCGGGCTCCTCGAAGTCGCTGCCCAGCGGCACCATCCAGCTCAAGAGCCGCACGGCGGAGATCCGCGACACGCAGTACCTCGCCGCGCTCGTCGCCGCGCAGTTCGACGACGTCGACACCGACCGCGTCGCCGTCTCGGGCAACTCCTACGGCGGCGGCGAGAGCTGGCTGCAGGCGACCGAGCCGCGCTGGAGGTTCCCGCACTCCGTCGACTCGTCGCTGCCCGTGCTGCACCTGCGCGTGGCCGTGCCGAAGTACGGCTGGACGGACCTGAGCTACGGGCTCGCGCCCAACGGCCACGGCCCGAGCCCGTACGACGTCTCGACGGGGCGACCGGACTCGGCCGCCGGCGAGGGGAATCCGGTCGGCGCGGTCAAGTCGACCTACGTCGGCGGCTTCTTCGCGCTCGGCACGACGCAGGGGATCTTCGAGTCGGGGACGCGCTCGCCGGCGGTGGCCGGGGACGAGGGGCCGATCTCGATTCCCGGCTGGGCGACGCGGCTCGAGGGCACGGGCGACCCGTACGACGCCGCCGGCGCCGAGGACACGCTCGTCGCGCAGGCGCGTCGCGGGCTGACGGAGTACCGCTCCGCCTACTACCAGCCCGACCGCTGGGCGGCGGAGCAGGCTGCGGGCGACGAGGTCGCGGTCTTCTCGATCCAGGGCTGGACAGACGACCTGTTCTTCCCGGCGGAGTCCTTCCGCGAGTACCACCAGCTCAAGGCGATCGACCCGAAGTGGCCGGTCAAGCTGGCGCTCGGCGACGTCGGGCACTCGCGGGCGCAGAACAAGCCCTCGACCTGGCAGTTCCTCAACGCGCAGGCCGACGGCTTCCTGCGCGGGCACATCGGCGGCTCGGGCGGCGCCGACTCGGGCGTCGTGTCCGAGGAGACCGTGTGCGGGGACGGCGGCGCCGGCCGCGTCGCCGCGCGCGCGCCGGAGGACCTGGGCAACGGCACCTGGTCGCTCGGCTTCGCGCCGGGCGTGCTGCCGCCCGGCTCGGGCACGGGCGATCCCGACGGCATCGCCACCGACCCGATCGTCGGCCCGTCGGCGGTTCCCGGCGCCTGCCGCAGCTCGCAGGCGCCGTCGGCGGCGGGTCGCTACACGGCGCGCAGCGCACCGCTCGTGCAGCCGCGCACCGTCGTCGGCATCGGTACGGTGACGCTCGACTACGCGCTGTCGAACCCGACCACGACGACGGTGTTCGCGCGCATCTGGGACGAGGCGCCGGACGGCAGCGCGGTGCTCGTCGACCGCGGCGTCTATCGCATCGACCCGCCGGCCTATGACGAGCAGACGGGCACGCTCAGGCTGCCGCTGGCGGGCGAGCACTACCGCTACGAGCGCGGCCACCGGCTGCGCCTCGACCTCGTCCAGGTCGAGGAACCGGCCTACCGGCGCCCGAACCTGCCGAACACGGTGACCTTCGGGGCGCCGCGCCTGGAGCTGCCGACGCTGCAGGGGTGAGAATGCCGCCATGGCAGAACCGCTGGTGCACCGGGTCGCGCGCATGTCGGGGCGCGACCCGGGCGAGGACAACCGCGCGTCGACCCCGCTGGAGCTGCTCTTCGACCTGACCTTCGTGGTGGCGTTCGGCACCGCCGCCGACGAGCTCGCGCACTACCTCGCCGAGGCCCACGTCCGGACGGGCCTGATCGGCTTCAGCTTCGCGGCGCTCGCGATCAGCTGGGCCTGGATCAACTTCTCCTGGTTCGCGTCGGCCTACGACACCGACGACTGGGTGTTCCGCCTGCTCACGATGGTGCAGATGGTGGGCGTGCTCGTGCTCGCGCTGGGCATCGCGCGGATGTTCGCCTCGGTCGACCACGGCGCTCACGTCGACAACGGCGTGATGGTCGCCGGCTACGTGGTGATGCGCGTCGCGATGGTCGCCCAGTGGGCGCGCGCCGCCCGCCAGGACCCGGCGCACCGCTCCGCGACGCTCACCTACGCGATCACGATCCTCGTCGCCCAGGTCGGCTGGGTCGCGCTGGCCGTGGCGCAGACCTCGGTGGGGACGATGTTCGCCTGGGCGGCGGTGCTGCTCCTGGTCGAGCTCGGCGGCCCGGCGGTCGCCGAGCGGCGCAAGGGGGGCACGCCGTGGCACCCACACCACATCGCCGAGCGATACGGCCTGCTCGTGATCATCGCGCTCGGGGAGGCGATCCTCGGCACGATCGCGGCGCTCGGCGCGGTCGTCGGCCCCGAGGGCCCCGGCTGGTCGGTCCACGCCGCGGTGGTCGGCGTCGCCGGGGTCGCGCTGACCTTCGGCATGTGGTGGATCTACTTCATCGTGCCCGGCGGCGAGATCCTCGCGCACCGGCGCGCGCGTGCCCTCGGCTGGGGCTACGGCCACATCCCGTTGTTCGGCTCGGTCGTCGCCGCCGGCGCAGGCCTGCACGTCGCGGCCTTCTTCGTGGAGGACCACACCGAGCTCGGCGCCTTCGGGACGCTGCTCACGACCGCGATCCCGGTGGCGGCGTACGTCCTGGGCCTCTTCCTGCTCTACAGCTGGCTGACCCGCTCGATCGATCCGTTCCACTTGCTGCTGATCGCCGGTTCGCTCGCCGTGCTCGCGGCGGCGACCGCGATGGCCGCCGCCGACGTCGCGCTCGAATGGTGTCTGCTCGTGCTGGCGCTGGTTCCGTGGGTGACCGTGATCGGCTACGAGACCGTCGGCCACCGCCACAACGAGCAGGTGCTCGCGGGGCTGGCCGACTAGGCTAGGCGAGCGCTGGGGCGAGGTCGCCGCGCGGCTGCACGGAGACGCCGTCGAGGCCGAGCCAGGCGGCCAGCGTGGCGAGCTCGGCGCGCAGGGCGTCCGCGGTGGCCGCCGGCGCCTCCGGCTCGCCGTGGGCGGACTGCACGAGCAGCAGCCCGGCCTGGCGGTCTGCCTTGAGGTCGACGCGCGCGACCAGCCGGTCGCCCAGCAGGAACGGCAGCACGTAGTAGCCGTGCACGCGCTTGGGCGCCGGGACGTAGATCTCGATCCGGTAGCGGAAGCCGAACAGCCGCTCGACGCGGGGGCGCTCCCAGATCAGCGGGTCGAAAGGCCCGACGAGTGCGGAGGCGCGGGTGAGCCGCGGACTCTTCGCCTCCGCGTGCAGGTAGGCGGTCTCGCGCCAGCCCTCCACGGCGACGGGCAGCAGCTCGTCCGCCTCGACGAGCTCGGCGACGCGGGCGCGCGCCTCGGCGACCGGCAGCCGGTAGTAGTCGCGCAGGTCGCGCTCGGTGGCCACGCCGAACGCGCGCGCCGCGGTGCGGACGAGCTCGCGCTGGGCGTCCGCGAGCGCCGGCGTCGGCGTGGCGAGGATCTCGGCGGGGAGGACGCGCTCGGGCACGTCGTAGAGGCGTTCGAAGCCGCGCCGGCGCGCCGAGGTGACCTGGCCGCTCCAGAACAGGAACTCGATCGCCCGCTTGACGTCGGACCAGTCCCACCACGGTCCGGGCTTGCGGGGCGCGTCGGCCTCCTCCTCGGCGGCGATGTCGCTCGCGCTGATCGGCCCGCGGTCGCGGACGTGCTCGAGCACGCGGGCGACGAGCTCGGGCCGCTCCTCCTGGACGCGCCGCATCCCGCCCCAGGCGTCGTGGGCGGCACGGTCCATGCGCCAGCGCAGGTGCGGCTGCAGGCGCACCGGCAGCAGCGACGCCTCGTGACCCCAATACTCGAACAGCCGCCGGGGGGCGTAGTGGGCGAGCCGGTCGAACGCCTCGAGCGGATACGGGCCGAGCCGCGTGAACGCGGGGAGGTAGTGCGCGCGCTGGAGTACGTTGACGGAGTCGATCTGCACGACGCCGAGGCGCTCGACGAGGGCGCGCAGCTGCCGCGCGCCGGCCATCGCGTCGGGCCGCGGCGCGGCGAGCCCGGTGGCTCCGAGGGCGATGCGACGGGCCTCGGCGGCACCGAGGCGCTCGCGGCGGCGGGGGAGCGCGGGGGCCGGACGCATCGGATGAAATGGTCGCAGGGCGCGCGAGCGGTCGCGGCGCCGTCGCGATCTGACACGTCGACGGGGCTGCCCGGGCCGTCGTGGCCTGGCTCGCTAGGGTGCCGCGGCGCGATGCGCACGTCGTTCCCCGTCTTCGTCCTGCAGCGCCTGGTGGCCGTCGTCGTCGTCAGCGTGGCCGCGACCGCTCTCGTCTTCCTCTGCTTGCACGGGCTGTTCCCGGAGACGTTCGACGACACGCACCCGCTGCTGATCGAGCTGGTGCTGTTCCTCAAGCAGATCTTCATCCAGTTCGACCTCGGCGACTCGACCGTGCAGCCCTTCGGGCGGGTGGCGACGATCATCGGCTCGGGCCTGGCGGCCGACATCTCGGTGGTCGCCGGCGCGCTGGCCTTCGGATTCGGGCTCGGCATCGCGGCGGGAGCGGTGGCGGCGCGGCGACCGCGCTCGCTGCTCGCGCGCGCGATCGACTTCGCCGGGCTGATCGCGGTCTGCATGCCGGTCTACGTCACGTGCATGGTCGCGATCTTCGTGTTCGCGCCGTCGATCGGCGCGCCGGTTCCGGTCTTCTTCGCCGATCCGCACGCGTACGTGCCGATCCAGGACAACCCGCTGCAGTGGGCGCGCAGCCTGATCGTCCCGTGGATCGCGGCGGGGCTGCCGCTGGCGGCGATCAACATGCGCCTCACCCGCGCCGACCTGCAGGAGGTCCTCGACGCCGACTTCGTGCGCACCGCGTCGGCGAAGGGGCTGCCGCCGTGGGCCGTGATGGGGCGCCACATGCTCCCGACGGCAGTCCCCCCGGCGATCTCGCTCACCGGCGCCTACGTCCCATTGCTGATCGGCAACGCGTTCCTGGTGGAGGCGGTGTACGAGATCCCGGGCTCCGTGCAGCTGATGCCGCGCGCGATCGAGTACGGCAA
This sequence comes from Solirubrobacteraceae bacterium, assembly GCA_036269915.1. Lineage (GTDB taxonomy): Bacteria > Actinomycetota > Thermoleophilia > Solirubrobacterales > Solirubrobacteraceae > DATBDM01. The sequence continues at coordinate 12,004 of DATBDM010000077.1, forward strand.
CTACGGGCTGATTCAGGGCCTCGTGATCGTCTCCGCGGTCTTCGTCGTCGTCTGCAACGGCATCGCCGACGTGCTGCTCGCGATGCTCGATCCCCGCATCCGGTCGAGCTCCTAGCCCCCGACCAGCGGGAGGACAGGCTCACCCTCCGATCAGCGGACGCGGAACTTCCGGATGCCGCCGACGACGTAGCAGTTGCCGGAGGCGGTGGCGCCGCAGTCGATGTGGTGCGCCTGCCAGTAGTACATGCCGGAGGTGACCATGTACCAGCCCGGGAAGGTGTACTTGGCCGGCGTGTAGGTGTAGACGCCGCGCTTGCGGCGCTTCATCTGCGCGAAGTCGCCGGGCTTGCCGTTCTTGCTCTTCTGCAGCTGGCCGCTCTTGGTCCGCCTGCGGTTCGCGATGACCATGAAGATCCCGTACTTGCGTGCGGCGGCGGAGGTGTCCTTGACCTTGAAGGTGGTAAACGCACCCTTGCTGAACACCTTGCCCCCGCTCGGCGAGAGCGGCCGCGGGCCGGTCGCGGCGTTCGCGGCGGAGACGACGGCGGCGAACAGGGCCGCCGCGAGCAGCGCGCCGAGCAGGACGCGAAGCTGTGAAGTCATGCGATGTACCTCCGGAAGGTGTGCGGAACCGCGGGCATCAAACCAGAGCGATGGCAGAAGTTGCGGTGACGCTCACACCCGTCGCGTGCGCCGTGCCGCCTCGCGCAGCGGACGCGTGACGCGCCATGAGCGCGAGCCCGTCAGCTGCAGCAGCCGGGCGTCGGCGTGCGCCGCCGCCGCGCGCGCCTCGTCGCGCGCCCGCTCGGCGTCGTCGAGTGCGCCCGCGAGCACGCGGGCGAGCGCCATGCCGGCGCCGGGGTCGGGCGGCGCGGCCGCATGCGCGGCCACCGCGCCGGCCAGCAGCGACGCCATCGCGCGCGCGACCGCGGCGGGCTCGAAGCGCGCCTCGTAGAGCTCCCGCGAGCGGGCGCCCATGCGCGCGCGCAGCTCGGCCGAACCGATCACGGTGCGCAGCGCGGCCGCGAGCGAGCCGGCGTCGCCGGGCACCGCCAGCAGCGCGTTGCCGCCGTCCTCGACCACCTCCGGGATGCCGCCGGCGGTCGTCGTCACCAGCGGGCGGCCGTACATCATCGCCTCGACGAGGACGACGCCGTGGGACTCGTAGCGCGACGGCTGGCAGACGACGTC
>DATBDM010000078.1:0-1745 GCA_036269915.1 Solirubrobacteraceae bacterium
CCCGGTGTCCGCCGAGGTCGTGTCCGACAACGCCGAGGGCATGGTGGCCGAGGGCCGCGCGCTGGCGGAGCTGCACGAGCACGTGATCGTCAAGACGCCGTTCTCCACCGCCGGGCTCACCGCCTGCAACGAGCTGTCCGAGGACGGCATCCGCATCAACATGACCTTGGTGTTCTCCGCCAACCAGGCGCTGCTCGCGGCCGAGGCGGGCGCCACCTACATCTCATGCTTCATGGGCCGGCTCGACGACATCTCGATCAACTCCGCGGACGTGGTGGCCGAGATCGTCGCGGCGCTGCGCCCGGGCGGCACCCAGTCGCAAGTGCTCGCCGCCTCGCTGCGCCACCCGGAGCACGTGATCACCGCGGCGCGCCTCGGCTGTGAGGTGTCCACCGCGCCGGCCAAGGTGCTCCACCAGATGCTCGACCACCCGCTCACCACGGCTGGCATCGAGCGCTTTGCCGCTGATTGGAAGCAGCGGCCCGAGTTCGGCGAGTGGCTGAAAGGGCTCGTCGACTCCCGCGCTGCCGCCGCCCGCTAAGTCCATGTCCGTACTCGACCGCAAAGAGCTCGAGCAGAGTCCCCTTGCCGATCTTCACGCGATCGCGTCGGAGCTCGGCGTCGAGGGCTTCCGGCGGATGCGCAAGGACGACCTGATCAAGGCGATCCTCAAGGACCAGGGCGACGACGAGGATTCCACGTCCGACCGCGATCCCGAGGAGCTGCCCGACCGCGACCGCGCGGCCGAGGCCGAGGCCGTCCTGGACCACGACGAGGACGCGAGGCCGGACGCGCAGGCCGAAGAGGACGAGGACGAGGAAGACGACGAGGACGAGGAAGAGGACAAGGAGCCGGACGAGGAGCCGGCAGCCGAGTCTGAGGAGGAGGACGTCCGCACCGGCGTGCTCGACATCCTGCCGAACGGCAGCGGCTTCATGCGCCCAGACCCGTTCGCGCACTCGCGCGACGACGTCTACGTCTCGCCCGCCCAGATCCGGCGCTGCGAGCTGCGGGCCGGCGACGAGATCTCAGGCCCGGTGCGCCCGCCGCGGCGCTCGGAGCGCTATCCGTCCCTGGTCCGCATTGACACCGTCAACGGCCAGCCGCCCGAGCCGCCGCCGGAGCGTCTGCGCTTCGAGGACCTCACGGCGGTGTTCGCCACCGAGAAGCTGCCGACGCCCGACGGGCTCGACTCCGCGCCCTTCGGCAAGGGCTCCCGCGTCGCCATCGCGGGCCCGCCCGGCTCCGGCGCCACCACAACGCTGCGCCAGATCGTCACGGCGCTTGCGGACAGCTCGCTCGAGCCGGTCGTCGTGCTCGCCGGCGTGCGTCCCGAGGAGCTCACGGAGTGGCGGCGCGAAACGGGCATCACTGTGGCCGGCGGCGCATTCGACGGCTCGACCGACGAGCAGGCCCAGGTGGCCGAGATGGCCGTCGAGCGCGCCAAGCGCGCGGTCGAGCAGGGCCGGGACGCCGTCGTGGTGGTCGACTCGCTCGACTCCCTGCCGGCCGGCGTGGCACGGCGCGTTTTCGGCGCCGCCCGCAAGGCTGAAGAGGGCGGCTCGCTCACGGTCATCGCCGCCACCGGCGAGTCCACTGAGCCGCTGCGCGTGGCCACCACGCGCATCGTGCTGGACGGCGGCTCGCTGAGCGCCAAGTCCGGCACCACTCGCGCGGACCTGCTGGGCTAGCGGCGGTAAGCCACCCGCGCCCACGACGGCTCGGGGGACAGCTCGACGAGCTCC
>DATBDM010000079.1:0-3711 GCA_036269915.1 Solirubrobacteraceae bacterium
GGCAAGCACTCCGGCCGCCACGCGCTGAAGTCGGCGCTGGCCGAGCTGGGCTTCCAGGTCGACGGCCACGCGCTCAACACCGCGTTCAAGCGCTTCAAGGAGATCGCGGACAAGAAGAAGCAGGTCACCGCGATGGACCTCGAGGCGCTCGTGGTCGACGAGCTCCGCTCCGGGCTGACCGCGTACACGCTGCAGTGGTTCGACGTCGAGGCCTCTTCGCGGCGCCCGCCGCACGCGACCGTCGAGCTGACGACGCCGGAGGGGGCGACCGTGCGCGGCGACTTCACCGGGGACGGCCCGGTCGACGCGATCTTCCGGGCGATCAACTCCGCGACGCAGCGCGAGGCGCGCCTGCGCGAGTTCCGCGTCGACGCCGTCACGTCAGGCCAGGACGCGCTCGGCGAGGCCAGCGTCGTGCTCGAGCTCGCGGGGCAGTCCGCGGCGGGGCAGGGCGTCTCGACGGACATCATCGACGCGGCCGCACAGGCCTACGTCCGCGCGCTCTCCAACGCCGAGCGCAAGGTCGTCCTCGCGGCGGCCGCAGCGGAGCACGGGGAGTCGCCGGACCGGGAGCTCGCGGGCGCTCCGTAGGACCCCGCGGTGGATCAATGGCGCGTTCACGGCCAGATACGCCGTCAACGCGCCATGCGTGTCGCGTTCACCACCTGGTGGGTGGTCAACTCGACACGCGACCCGCCGCACTCGCACCGGACCCTCCTCGATGCGAGCCGTTGACGTTCGTCGACACCTGCGAGGCGCTCGTCTGAATTAATGCACCGATGCCTGAGCCCCCGCGCGTCGCGCACCTCGACGACCTGCCCTCCGCCGCGATCATCGGCGGGGCGATCACGTGGCGCCCGGTGCGCCGGGAGCTCGGCATCGGCGCCTTCGGGATCAACGCCTACACCGCGGCGCGGGCCGGCGGGGACCTGATCGAGGACCACGACGAGACCGGCGGCGCCTCCGGACGCCACGAGGAGCTCTACGTGGTCCTGCGCGGGCACGCGCGCTTCACGGTCGACGGCGAGGAGATCGACGCCCCGGCGGGCACGTTCGTGTTCGTCGGCGACCGCACGTCGCAGCGCTCGGCGGTCGCCGTCGCCGACGACACCGCGGCGCTCGTCGTCGGCGGGATCGTGGGGGAGGCGTTCCGCTCCTCGCCCTGGGAGGGCTCCGCGCTCGCCGCGGCGTTCGCCCAGCAGGGCGACTACGAGCGCGCGCTGCCGCTCGCGCGCGAGGCGATCGCCGAGCACGGCGACAACGGGGGCGCGGTCTACAACGCCGCGTGCGCGGAGGCGCTGGCGGGCGACCGCGCGGCGGCGCTCGAGCACCTGCGCCGGGCGATCGAGCTCGACCCGCGCTGCGCCGAATGGGCGAAGGACGACGCTGACCTCGACCCGATCCGCGCCGACCCGGGCTTCTCCGCACTCGGGAGCTAGCCGTACGGAGGGCTGGGGTTAACCCCGATGCGTGGGAGGGTCGGGGGCGAGAAGGTACGCCCATGCCCTCCGCCGCTCCCGCTCCCTTCCTCCACCTGCAGGCGCTGCGGGCCGTCCTCGACGGCGTCGCCGCGCACCCTGCCGCCGTCGTCGACTCGGGGCTCGCCCGCAGCATCTTCCCCGGCCCGTACATCACGACCGGCGCGCTGATGTGGCCGGCGGGCCACGCGCACCGCGTCCTGCACGAGTGGGCGCAGTGGACCCGGACCGTTCCGCAGGACGTCACGAGCACCGCGCGCCTCGTGCGCTACCCGCGCCTGCCCGGCGTCCCCTCCGAGCTGCGCGGCCGCGCGCTCGTCATGGTCGAGGTCGCGATCCCCGGTGAGCCGTGGGTCGCCCAGGGCCGTCTCGCCGCGCTGCGCCGGCTCGCGCCGGAGATCGACACGATCGTGCTCGGCAGCCCCGGCGACGTCCCGGCCGCCCACCTCGCGCTCGAGCTCCCGGCGCACGCCTCCGGCCGCCACATCCCGCTCGCGACGGTCGATGCCGACGTCGTCGAGGCCTTCCTCGCCGCGGCCGGCCCGGCCTCGGGCGCCGCGATCGCCAGCGCCGAGCTGCGCCACTCCGGCGTCGCCTACGCCGCGAGCGCCGCGTCGCGCGCGACGACCGAGGACGACGCGTCGCGCCTCGACGTCCGCTTCGAGCTCATCGCCGAGCGCCTCGCCCCGTGGGTCCGCGGCCGCGTGCTGCGCACCGACGCGGTCCGCATCCGCGTGCGCTAGCCGGCGACCCGTTCGTAGATCACGGCCCGGAGCGTCGTCTTCGGACCGTGGAAGCCAGGGTGCAGCGTCTTGACGTGGCGAAGGCTCGGGTCGGCGCCGAGCAGGCGCGACAGGCGGCGGGCGCGCTCGCGGATCATCTCCTTCCAGGCGTTGGCCGACGGGTGGCCGTGGTCGACCGGGCGCAGCAGCGCGACGCGGCCGCCGACGGGCAGGGCGTCGGCCATCCGCGCGATCGGGCGCGCGGGCTGCGCGCGCATGCGCGCCGGCGCGTCCCGCCAGTCCATCACGCCCGGGTCGGTCACGCGCCCGAGGGTCGAGGCGTAGCGCAGCCGCGGCCCGAGGTAGTAGCGCGCGACGGGGACGGACTCCGGGATCGCGTCGATCACGAGATCGCCCGGCGCCAGCCGCGCGGCGACGCGGTGGCCGATCGCCCGCGCGTTGCTCTTGACCTCGATCGAGTGGTAGGCGGGCTGGTGGTACCAGGCGAGGGCGATCGCCAGCGCGGCGACGACGCCGGCCACCCCGCTGCGCGAGAGCGCGAGCGCGCCGAGCAGCAGCAGCGGCCCGAGCAGGACGACCGCGTAGCGAGCGGCCCACGCGGGGGCGAGCTGGTTGGCCGCGAACGCGAGCATGAGCGTCCCGCCGGTCAGCCAGGCGAGCGCGACGAGCTGTGCCCACTCCCCACGCCGTTGCCACAGCAGGACCGCCGCGGTGATGACGGCGATCCCGAGCGCGGTCAGCGCGACCGGACCCGCGAGCAGCCAGGTGCGGGTCTTCCAGAGGTCGCCGAGCGTAGGCGTGCCCGACCACGGCGCGCCGGTGTGCGCGCTCTGGAAGAGCAGCGTCGGGACCCAGGGGAGGTAGAGCAGCGCGGGGATGCCGAACGCGATCGCCGCCGCGCGCAGCAGCGCGCGGCGCTCGCCCCAGCGCACGACGAGCAGCGCGACCACCGCGATCGCCTCCGCCGCGGCGAGGAACACGAACCAGTTGTGCGTGTAGGCGAGCAGGGTCAGCGCCGCGGCGTGCACCCAGGCCAGCCGCGGCCGGCCGCGCGCCACCACGGCGCCCGCGAACGACCCCGCGACGAGTAGCGAGAGCAGCGCGACGAGCGGGTACATCCGCGTCTCCTGCGCGTGGTAGGTCAGCGGCGGCGAGAGCGCCGCGAGGAGCGCGGCAGCCCAGCCGGCGCGCTCGCCCCACAGCATCCGCGCCACCGCCCAAGCGGCGGGGACGCAGGCCACCGCGAACAGCACCGAGAGCGCGTGGGTGGCGGTCTCGGACGGCCCGGCGACGCCGATCCACAGATGCAGCAGCACGTAGTACAGCGGCGGCGAGCCGTCCTGGCGCAGCAGGGCGGGGATCGCCGTGAGGGGATGGGAGGCGATCCCGACCGAGATCCCCTCGTCCATCCAGTAGGCGGCGCCGAGGGCGCGGGTGCGCAGCCACGCGCTCGCCGCGACGAGCACGGCCAACGCCACGGGCGTCAGCGC
>DATBDM010000080.1:0-4564 GCA_036269915.1 Solirubrobacteraceae bacterium
GCGGAGCTCGGGGTGTCGCACGTGCTGGCCCAGATCCTCGTGCGCCGCGGGCTCGGCGAGGCCGCCGACGCGCGCGCGTTCCTCGCCGCGGCCGACGCCCATCCGCTCGACGCGTTCGGCGGCCTGCGCGACGCCGCGGGGCGGATCCTGAGCCACATCGGCCGGCGCTCGCGGATCACCGTCCACGGCGACTACGACGTGGACGGCGTGTGCTCGACCGCTGTGCTCGTGCGCGTGCTGCGCACGCTCGGCGCCGACGTCGACTGGTACCTGCCGAGCCGCATCGACGACGGCTACGGCCTCGCCACGGCCACGGTCGAGCGGCTCGCCGCCCGCGGGACCGACCTGCTGATCACCGTGGACTGCGCGATCACCGCGGTCGAGGAGGTCGCGGCCGCACGCTCGGCGGGGATCGACGTCGTGGTCACCGACCACCACAGCCCGCGCGCCGACGGCCGCCTGCCCGACGCCCCGATCGTGCACCCGCGCGTCGGTGGCTACCCATGCCCGGACCTGTGCGCCGCGGCGGTCGCGCACAAGCTCGCGCAGGCGCTGCTCGCGGGCGCGGGGGAGGACCCGGCGCTCGCCGACGAGGACCTCGACCTGGTCGCGCTGGCGACGGTCGCCGACGTCGTCCCGCTGGTCGGCGAGAACCGGCGCCTCGTCCGCGAGGGCCTGCGCCGGCTCGCCTCCACGCGCAAGCCCGGCCTGCGCGCGCTGATGGCCGTCGCCCGCGTCGACCCCGGTGAGCTCGACGCCGGCGCGATCGGCTTCCGGCTGGCGCCGCGGATCAACGCCGCCGGGCGGCTGCACCGCGCCGACGCCGGGCTCGAGCTCGTGCTCACGGAGGATCCCGAGCGCGCCCGCGCGGTCGCCGCCGAGCTCGACGCCGTCAACGCCGAGCGCCGCGACGTCGAGACACGCATCCGCTTCGAGGCCGAGGCCCTGGTCGGCGAGCTGGGGCCGTCACCTGCGTACGTGCTCGCGGGCGAGGGCTGGCATCCCGGCGTGATCGGGATCGTCGCCGCGCGCATCGCCGAGCGCCACCACCGGCCCGCGGTGCTGATCGCCCTCGACGGCGAGGAGGGCACCGGCTCCGGGCGCTCGATCCCCGGCTTCGACCTGCTCGGCGGCCTGAACGCGGCGAGCCACCATCTGCTGCGCCACGGCGGCCACCGCGCGGCCGCGGGCCTGACGATCGCGCGCGAGGCGGTCGACGGGTTCCGCGAGGCGTTCTGCGGCCACGCCGCGGAGGTGCTGACGCCCGACGACCTCGTCCCCACGGTCCGGGTCGACGCGGTCGCGTCGGGCGACGCGCTGACGCTCGGGCTGGCCGAGGAGCTCGAGTCGCTGGCACCGTTCGGGCAGGCCAACCCGGCGCCCGCCCTGCTCGTGCCCGGCGCGCGGTTCTCCGACCCGCATGCGATGGGGGAGGGGCGCCACGTCGCCTTCACGCTGCATGCCGGCGGCGCGCGCTCGCGCTGCGTGCACTTCGGCGCCGGCAGCCGGCTGCCCGCCGAGCCGGGGGCGCCCGTCGACGCCGCGGTCCGGCTCGAGGTCAACCGCTTCAACGGCACGGTCGAGCCGCGGCTGGTCCTGCGCCAGGCCGTCCCCGCGGGTGGGCGGGGTGCGATCGCGATCGAGGTCCTCGGCGAGCCCGCCTACGCGGACGGACTCGCCGCCGAGCTCGCCCGTGACCTCGGGCGCTGGGAGCTGCCGGCCGTCGGCCCCGTCGCGTCGGCCATGGATCCCGCCGCCGAGCACGTCCGCGACCTGCGCGGCGCCGGCATCGCCGGGCTGCTCGCCGACCTCGTGGCCACCGGCGAGCGGGTCCTCGCGGTCACGGCGCACCCGGCGCACCGCGCGCGGGCGCTGCGCGACCGCGCCGGCGGCTTCGCCCTCTGCTCGTGGGCGGCGCTCGCCGACGATCCGGGCATGCCCGCCGGTTTCGCGCATGTCGTCGCCATCGACCCGCCGCCGCACGCCCACCTGCTCGGCCTGCTCGAACGTCCGTCCGCGGGCGCCTGGGCACACCTGGCATGGGGGGAGCCTGAGCTAGCATTTGCTCAACGCATCCATCAGTGGGACTACGCCCTGCGCGACCCGCTGACCGCTCTCTACCGGCATCTGCGCCGGGCGGGGGAGGCCCGCGGGGAGGCCTGCGAAACAGCGCTCCGGGGCGAGGGTCCGCAGCCGAGGACACCGGCGCTCGCCGGGCGCCTCGTGCGGGTCCTCACGGAGCTCGATCTCGTCGTCCTCGACCGTGAGGGGCCGGCCCTCCGGACGGTCCAGACCCCCGCGCGCACCGCGCTGGAGCACTCAGCCGCCTTTCGGGCCTACCATCGGTGTCTCGAGGACGGACTGACATTCCTGACCAGCCACAGCATCCGAGCAGCAGCCTGACGTCGGCCGAGGCCGACGCGGACGGCCGCGAGCGCCCCCAGGTCGCGGGCGGAGCGCCGGAGGCCGACGTCGCCGTGGCCGGCCACACGCCCGTCGACCGCGAGCACGTGGTCGCCGACCCGGGCGCCGCGGAGATCCCGGGCGACCTGACCCGGCTCGAGCGCGAGCTGCTCGCCGACCTCTTCGCAATCGTCTCCGAGCACGCCGACGAGGTTGCCGAGCCCGTCGACCGCCGCCTGGTCGTCCAGGCGTTCACCTTCTCCTGCGAGCACCACGCCGACCAGCGCCGCCAGTCGGGCGAGGAGTTCATCGTCCATCCCGTCGGCGTGGCGAAGATCTGCGCCGGCATGCGGCTCGACACCGAGACGCTGTGCGCCGCGCTGCTGCACGACACGGTCGAGGACACGACCGCGAACCTCGACGAGGTCCGTGACGCCTTCGGCGAGGAGGTCGCGAGCCTGGTCGACGGCGTCACCAAGCTCACCGGCATCACGTTCCAGTCGCGCGACGAGGCGCAGGCCGAGAACTACCGCAAGATGATGGTCGCGATGGCCACGGACGTCCGGGTCATCCTGATCAAGCTCGCCGACCGGCTGCACAACATGCGCACCCTCGGCGCGATGCCCAAGCCCAAGCAGATCGAGAAGGCCAAGGAGACCCTCGAGATCTACGCGCCGCTCGCGCACCGGCTCGGCATCCACGCCATCAAGTGGGAGCTCGAGGACCTCGCCTTCGCGACGCTGCACCCGCGCAAGTACCAGGAGATCAAGGGCCTGGTCAACCAGCAGCGCGAGGAGCGCGAGCACTACGTCGCGCGCGCCGGCGGCTACCTCGCCAAGGAGCTCGAGGCGCTCGGCATCGAGGCCGAGATCTCGGGGCGCGCGAAGCACTTCTACTCGATCTACTCGAAGATGACCAAGAAGGGTCGCGAGTTCAACGAGATCTACGACCTCACGGCCATGCGGGTGATCGTCGACTCCGTCAAGGACTGCTACGGAGCCGTCGGCGTCATCCACTCGCTGTGGAAGCCGCTGCCCGGGCGCTTCAAGGACATGGTCGCCATGCCCAAGTTCAACATGTACCAGGCGCTCCACACGACGGTGATCGGGCCCGAGGGCAGGCCGCTGGAGATCCAGATCCGCACGCGCGAGATGCACGAGACCGCCGAGTACGGCGTCGCCGCGCACTGGCGCTACAAGGAGGGCTCGAAGAGCGGGGTCGACCCGACCGAGGTCAAGCTCAAGTGGCTGAAGTCGCTGATCGACGACTCGGTCGACGACGACGACCCGCTCGAGTTCACCGACCAGCTGCGCGGCCAGCTGATCGAGGAGGAGGTCTTCGTCTTCACCCCCAAGGGCGAGGTCAAGTCGCTCGCCTCGGGGGCCACGCCGCTGGACTTCGCCTACGAGATCCACACCGACGTCGGCCACCGCTGCGTCGGCGCGAAGGTCAACGGCAAGATCGTGCCGCTGCACTACGAGCTGCAGTCGGGCGACATCGTGGAGATCCTCACCTCCAAGCGCGAGCGCGGCCCGTCGCGCGACTGGCTCTCGCTGGTCAAGACGACCCGCGCGCGCAACAAGATCCGCGCGTGGTTCAAGGCCGAGTCGCGCGACGACTCCGAGCACACGGGCCGCGACCTGCTGCAGGAGCACCTGACCAAGGCCGGCCTGCCCGCGCAGAAGCTGACCGGCTCGCCGCTGCTCGCCGACGTGATCCGCGAGATGGGCTTCCGCAAGGCGGACGACTTCTACATCGCGCTCGGCGGCGCCAAGATCTCGCCGAAGGTCGTCGTCAACAAGGTCCTGCAGCGGCTCAAGCAGGGGGAGTCGGCCGAGGAGGAGGTCTCCGCTGCCGACGACCTGATCAAGCCGAGCAACCGCCGCCGGCCCGAGGCGGCGTCGTCGAAGTTCGGCATCCGCGTGGAGGGCGTCGAAGACGTGCCGCTGCGCCTGGCCAAGTGCTGCCGGCCCGTGTCGGGCGATCCGATCCTCGGCTACGTCTCGCTGGGCCGCGGCATCACGATCCACCGCGCCGACTGTCCCAACGTCGTCGCGCTGCGCAAGGACCCGGAGCGCTTCGTCCCGGTCTCCTGGGACGGCGACTCGGAGACCTCGTTCAAGGTCGAGCTGCAGGTCGACGCGTGGGATCGCCACCGGCT
>DATBDM010000081.1:0-19549 GCA_036269915.1 Solirubrobacteraceae bacterium
CACCACCTGCGCGTGCTGCGCGAGGCGGGCCTCACCCACACGCGCGCCGACGGCACCCGCCGCCTGGTCTCGCTGCGCCGCGACGACCTCGACGCCCGCTTCCCGGGCCTGCTCGACGCCGTCCTCGCGGCGGCCGAGCGCGAGACGCCGGTCTCCGTCTAGCGCCCCCGCGGCGCCGCCGAACCTCAACCCCCGCTGGGTAGGGAAGCGGGTCGACCGCTGACGGAACACGCTGGGCGCCTTTCCGTTCGCATGGAACGGAAAAGCGACCAGCGCTCGGGCTCGGCCCCCGCGAGCCGAGCTCTCACCTCACCTCCCCAGCCGCCGTTGACGTGCGTTCGCGGGCTACGCGAGCGCCGGCTCGCGCTCGCGCTCCGGGACGAGGACGCGCTCTTCGCGCTCCGGCTCGGCCGCCGCTGCCGCCTCCGCGCCCGAGACGGTCCCGAGCGGGACCTCCTTGAGCAGCAGGATCGCCACGAAGGCGATGATGCCCATCGGCGCGGCGACGAGGAAGATCTCCCCGACCGCGCTGCCGTAGCCGTGCTCCACCACCGCACGGACCGAGGCGGGCAGCGCGGCCACGTTCGGCAGCGCCGACGAGCTGCCGCCCACCGCCGCGTGAACGCCCAGCCCCGCCAGCCCGGAGGCGATCGTGGCGCTGGCCTTCGCGCTCAGCACCGCGCCGAGTGCGGAGACGCCGGACGCGCCGCCGAGGCTGCGGAAGAAGGCGATCAGGGCCGACCCGGCGCCCATCTCGCTGAAGGGCACCGAGTTCTGCACCACCAACACGAGGTTCTGCATGACCATGCCGATGCCGAGGCCGACGAGCGCCATGAAGGCGCCGAGCTCGACCAGGCTGGTGGTCTCGTCGAGCGTGCCCATCAGCGCCAGGCCGACGGTCATCATCGCCGTGCCGGCGAGCATGAAGCGCTTGTAGCGGCCGGTCCGGCTGATGATCTGGCCGACGACGGTCGAGGAGACCATCACGCCGAGCACCATCGGGATCGTCAGCAGGCCGGACTCGGTCGGGCTCTTGCCGCGCGCCAGCTGCATGTACTGCGAGAGGAAGGTGGAGGTGCCGAACAGCGCGACGCCGACCGCGATGCTGGCGATCACGGCGAGCACGACCGTGCGGCTCGAGAAGAGGTCGAGCGGGATCAGCGGCTCGCGCGAGCGGCGCTCCACCGCGATGGCGGCGCTGAGCAGCGCGACCGCGCCGAGCACCATCGCGGCGGTCTGCCACGAGGCCCAGTCGAACCGTGCGCCGGCGAAGGAGACCCAGACCAGCAGCAGCGAGACGCCGGCCGAGATGAGCACCGCGCCCGGGACGTCGATGTGCGCGTCGCGGCGCGCGCGCCGCGGGAGCTCGAGCGTGCGCTGGAGTACGACGATCGCGGCGACGGCGATCGGGACGCCGACGTAGAAGCACCAGCGCCAGCCGATGCCGTCGGTGATCACGCCGCCGAGCAGCGGGCCGGCGACCGTGCCGACCGCCATGACCGCGCCCAGCAGGCCCATGTAGCGGCCGCGCTCACGCGGCGACACGAGGTCGGAGAGGACCACCTGTGTCAGGGCGGTCATGCCGCCCGCGCCGACGCCCTGGAGGACGCGACAGGCGATCAGCCAGCTCGTCGACTGCGAGAGGCCGGCGAGGATCGACCCGACGGCGTAGATGACCAGCGCGCTCTGGACGAGGCGCTTGCGGTCGAAGAGATCGGCGAGCTTGCCCCAGATCGGGGTGCTGACGGTCAGCGCGAGCAGCGTCGCGGTGATGACCCACGTGTAGGACGACTGGCCGCCGCCGAGGTCGGTGATGATGCGCGGCAGCGCCGCCGAGACGACGGTGCTCGAGAGGATGGCGACGAACAGGCCCAGCAGGAGGCCGGACATCGCCTCCAGTACTTGGCGGTGGGTCATGGCCGGTCGGTCGGCCTGGGGGATCTGGGCGGCGGTCACGCTGCCTCCTTTGAAGTCGTGTGGTGATGCAGGGGCCCGGCGGCGCGCTCGTAGTCCGAGCGCAGCCGGCGCAGGGCCGTGGTGAGGTGCTCCGCGTCCTCGGCCGACCAGCCGGCGAGGGCTTCGGCGAAGACGCCGACGATGCGCTCGTGCGCGGCCTGCAGCGCGGCGTCGCCGGCCTCGGTCGTGCTGACGCGGGCGGAGCGGCGGTCGTCGGGATCGGGCTCGCGCCGGACGTAGCCGGCGGCCTCGAGTGCCGCGACCTGGCGGGAGGCGACGGAGAGGTCGACGTGCAGGTGCTCGGCGAGGTCCTTGACCCGCGCGGGCGCGCAGTGGTGCACGGCGGCCAGCGGGACGAGCCCGACGGGATGGTCGAAGCCGGCCAGGCGCGGGATGTCGCGCTTGAGAGCGGTGAGCTCGTAGACGGCGCGGACGAGGGGTTCGATGTGAGGGGCGGAGGTCATAATGCTTGCTGCATGCAATTATAACGCGTCTCATGAGCCTTCAACCCAGCCGGGCGAGGCGTTCGGTCAGCAGGCCGAGGAAGCCCTCGGCGTCGAGGTCGACGCCGACCCAGGCGTTCTCGGGCCGCCCGGTGCGCCGCCAGAGGTCGACGACGGTGCGCCCGCGGCAGAGCTCGGAGGCGCAGTCGATCTCGACGTTGCGACGTTCGGTGCGGACGAGGTTGCCGCGGATGACGTGCGCGACCGCGACCGCGTCGTGCACGGGCGCGCCGTCCCAGGCATAGATGCTCGCGTGGAAGCGCGCGTAGAAGGCGTGCAGCTCGGCGACGAAGGTCCCGATCCGGCCGGCGGCGCGCAGCCGCTCGGCGTGCGCCGGGGTGAGCAGCGCCTTGTGGGTGACGTCGAGCCCGACCATCGTCACGTCGAGGCCGGAGGCGAAGACCCGCGCGGCGGCCTCGGGGTCGGCCCAGACGTTGAACTCCGCCGCCGGCGTGACATTGCCTTCCGCGATCGCCCCGCCCATGAGGACGACGCGCGCGATCCGCGGCGCGACCTCGGGCCAGCGGGCGAGCAGCAGCGCGACGTTGGTCAGCGGCCCGGTCGGGATCAGGGTGACCGGCTCGGGCGCCGCGAGCAGGCGCTCGGCGAGGAAGTCGACCGCGTGCGCCGCGACCGGCGCGGTGACCGCCGCCGGCAGGTCGGGGCCGTCGAGTCCGGACTCGCCGTGGACGTCGTCGGCGGCCTGCGCGTCGCGCACCAGCGGCCGGTCGGCGCCGGCGGCGACGGGGATGTCCGAGCGCCCGGCGAGCTCCAGCACCCGCAGCGCGTTCGCGGTGGTGTTGGCCAGCGACGTGTTGCCGTGCACGGTCGTGACGCCGAGCAGCTCGACCTCGGGGCTCGCGAGCGCCAGCAGCAGCGCCATCGCATCGTCGTGGCCGGGATCGCAGTCGATCAGGATCGGGACCGGCACGCGTTCAGCGGGCCCCGTGGCGGATCGCCTCGTCGGCCATCCGCACGAGGATGCGCTTCTCGGTCTGCGCGCCGCCGACCTTCGCCTGGATCGCGTACGCCGCGCCGTGCTGGCGCCACGCGATCGACGGCGGCGAGCACGACGCGCCGCACGAGAGCGGCCGGAAGTGCCCGGTCCGCTCGCCGCGCAGGACGACCTTGCGCCCGCCCGCGACCGAGCCGCCGCGGCGCGCGGAGAACTCGGCGACGAAGCACGCCGTGGCCTGGTGGCAGCCGGGCGCCGCCGCGAGGTCGAGCCGCCAGCCGCGCGAGCGCGCCGCGCTCGACGTGTACAGCCTGCCGGAGCCGTCGTAGGGCATCGTCTGCGGCAGCAGGACCGGGACGACGGTCTTCGCCTTGACCTTCGGCAGCGCCTTGGCGAAGCGCTTGGGGACGTCGACGTTCGTGGTCGTCGCGGCGGCGGCCGGGACCGCGAGCGCCGCGACGAGCGCGAGCGCGAGGAGGGGCAGGCGGCGCATCGCGCCGCAGCCTAGTTCAGCCGCGGCGCTCGCGCCAGAACGCCGCGTCCTGCTCGCCCAGCGGCGTCGACGGGCCGGTGTCGGAGAAGTACTCCTCCGCGAGCGCGTGCCAGTCGCCGCCCGCGCGCAGCTCGCCGAGCGTCGTCAGCACGAGGCCCTCCATGCGCCGGATCAGCAGCGCCTGCGGTGGCAGCGTCATGTGGCGCATGTCCTCGAAGTAGGCCGCGCGCGGCGAGGAGCCGCGTTCGACGAGCTCGGCCACGTAGCTCGGGCCGAGCCGGCGGAAGCCGGGCGTCAGGTACCACTCGCCGGCGATCGTGAGCTGGGCCAGCAGCCGGTCCGGGTCGAACATGTCGGGGCGCGGGAGGTAGCCCGCGGCGTTCAGCGTGTCGAACGTCGCCTGCGCGTCGCCGTCGGCGGCGGCCTGCGCGACCGCGCGCTCAGCCGCGAGGTACTCCTGGTCCACCACGCGCATCAACCCGAAGTCGAGGAAGCCGACGCGGCCGTCGTCGAGCAGCAGGTAGTTGCCCGGATGCGGGTCGCCCGAGCAGCGGCGCAGGTGCAGCAGCGTCCCGAAGAAGAAGCGGAAGACGATCTCGCCGAAGCGGTCGCGCTCTTCGTCGCCGAGCCGCTTGACGTCCTCGAAGCGCTTGCCGACCAGTAGCTCGGACACGAGCAGCCGGCGGCTCGAGAGCTTCGTGTCCACCCCCGGCACGTGCACGAACGGATGCCCGCGCCAGGCGCGCGCGACCGCGCGATGGTTCTGCGCCTCGATCTCGTAGTCGAGCTCCTCGCCGATGCGCTCGCGCAGCTCGGCGGCGAGCGCGCGGACGTCCATCCCCGGCGCGAGCCGCTTGACGATCGGCAGCAGCAGGTTGAGGTTGCGCAGATCGGTGTCGACGGCCTCCGCGATCCCGGGGTACTGCACCTTGACGGCGACGTCGCGGCCGTCGTGGGTGACGGCGCGATGGACCTGGCCGATGGAGGCGGCGGCGAACGCGTCCTCTTCGAAGGAGGCGAAGGCATCCTCGAGCGGGCGCTCGAGCTCTGACTCGATCAGCGCCGAGACCGCGTCGAAGGGCAGCGGCGGGACGTCGTCGCGCAGCGAGGCGAGCGTCGCCTTGAACTCCTCGCGCTGGTCCTCGGGGATGCCCGAGAAGTCGATCGTCGAGAGGACCTGCCCGATCTTCATCGCCGCCCCGCGCATCTGGCCGAGCTGCTCGACCAGCTCGCGGGCGAGCGCGCCGACGCGCTCGCCGGTGGCGGCGTCAGCGCGCTCGGGCGTGCGGACGAGGTTGGCCGCGCGCGTGCCGGCCCAGCGGATCCCCTGGCCCGCGACCAGGCCGCCGAAGCGGCCGGTCCGGGCCAGGCGCGAGGTGGGCGGACGCTCGGCCAGGGCCTAGCCCTCGGCGCCGGCGCCGGCGACGCCGAGGCCGATCGGGCAGCTGACGCCCGTGCCGCCCAGGCCGCAGTAGCCGTTCGGGACCTTGTCGAGGTACTGCTGGTGGTAGTCCTCGGCGTAGTAGAACGGGCCCGCCTCGGCGATCTCGGTCGAGATCTCGCCGTAGCCGGCCTTGTTCAGGTTCGCCTGGTACGCGTCCCGGGAGGCGAGCGCGGCGTCGCGCTGGGCCTCGGAGGTCCAGTAGATCGCGGAGCGGTACTGGGTGCCCACGTCGTTGCCCTGGCGCATGCCCTGGGTCGGGTCGTGGTTCTCCCAGAACAGCTTGAGCATGGCCTCGTAGGAGGTCTCGCTCGGGTCGAAGACGACCTGGACGACCTCGGCGTGGTTGGTCTGCGTCGAGCAGACCTCCTCGTAGGTCGGGTTGGGGGTCTGCCCGCCGGCGTAGCCGACGGCGGTGGTGTAGACGCCGGGCGCCTGCCAGAAGACGCGCTCGGCGCCCCAGAAGCAGCCCATGCCGAACACGGCGCGCTCGAACCCGTCGGGGAACGGAGGCTGCAGAGGGGTGCCGAGGACCTCGTGGCGGGAGGGCACCGGCAGGGGCTGATCGCGACCCGGGAGGGTGGACCCGGCGTCGCGCAGCTCGGTCTTGTGGCGGGAGAGGAACATGACTCCTTCCACTGTACGGTCCACGACAAGATGCGGATCGATCCCGAGGTCGGCGACGCGCTCGCCACGCACCGTCCCGTCGTCGCGCTCGAGAGCACGATCATCTCCCACGGGCTGCCGCGGCCCGACAACCTGCGGGTCGCGCGCGAGTTCGAGGCCGAGGTGCGTGACGCCGGCGCGGTGCCCGCGACGATCGCGATCGTCGACGGCGAGCCGCACATCGGCCTCTCCGACGACGCCCTCGCAGCGGTCGCGACGCGCGAGGACGTCGACAAGTGCGGCGTGCGCGACCTCGCCGTCGTGTGCGCGCGCGGCGGCATGGGGGCCACGACGGTCGCCGCCACCGCGCACCTCGCCGCGCGCGCCGGGATCGGCGTCTTCGCGACCGGCGGGCTCGGCGGCGTGCACCGCGAGGCGCGCGAGAGCTGGGACGAGTCGGCCGACCTCGGCTGGCTCGCGCGCACGGAGATCGTCGTCGTGTGCGCGGGCGTGAAGTCGATCCTCGACGTCGGCGCGACGCTCGAGCGCCTCGAGACGCTCAACGTGACGCTGCTCGGCTACGCGACCGACGCGTTCCCCGGCTTCTACCTCGCCGACTCGGGCTTCCCGGTGCCGTGGCGGGTCGAGGCGCCGGAGGAGGTCGCCGCGATCATGGCCGCGCGGGCGCAGGTCGGCCACGACGGCGCGATCGTCGTCGCCAACCCGCTCGACGAGTCCGAGCAGCTCGACCCGGAGCTGCACGACCGGGTGCTCGAGGCGGGGCTCGCGGCCGCCGCGGCCGGCGGGGTGCGCGGCAAGGACGCGACCCCGTTCCTGCTCGACTTCTTCCATCGCGAGACGGCGGGCGCGTCGCTGGAGGTCAACGTCCGGCTCGTGCGCCGCAATGCCGCGCTGGCGGCGCGCATCGCCGCCGCCGCGGCGTGACCCTCGTCGTCCTCGGCGACGTCATGGCCGACGTCGTCGCCGCGGCCTCGGGACCGCTCGCGCGCGGCAGCGACACGCCGGCGCGGGTGCACTTCGCGGGCGGTGGCTCGGGAGCCAACGTCGCCTGGTGGGCGGCGCGGCTCGGGGGTCGCGTCGCGCTGGTCGCCCGCGTCGGCGACGACGCGCCCGGCCGCGGGGCGGTCGCCGCGCTCCAGGCCGCGGGGGTCGACGCGCGCGTCGAGGTGGACCCCGCGCGTCCGACGGGGTGCTGCGTGGTGATCGTGGAGCCCGGGGGCGAGCGGTCGATGCTCCCGGACCCGGGCGCCAACGACGCGCCGCTACGGGTGCCGGAGGACCTGCTTGCCGCCGGCTCGCACCTGCACCTCGCCGGCTACGCGCTGCTGCGCGAGGGTCCGCGGGCGAGCGCGCTCGACGCTCTTGCGCGCGCGGGTGCGGCCGGGATGACCACCTCGCTCGACCCGTCCTCGGCGGCGCTGCTCGCGCCGGGCGCGTTCGGGTCGCTCCGCGTCGACGTGCTCCGCTGCAACGCGGACGAGCTTCATGCCCTGACCGGGTCCGGCGATCCGGCCGCGCTGCTGGAGCTCGCCGCGGAGGTCGTCGTCACGCGCGGCGCGGAGGGCGCGCTGTGGACGGACGGGGCGCGCACGGAGCGCGTGGACGCCGTCGCCGCGGACGTCGTGGACACGACGGGGGCGGGCGACGCGTTCACCGCGGGGCTGCTCACCGCGCGGCTGGCGGGTGCCGCGCCGGCCGCGGCGCTTTGGGCGGGAGCGCGCGCCGCGGCGACCGCCGTCGCCGCGCGGGGCGCGCGGGGGTAGCATCGACTGACGAGTCAATCGCTCGTGAACCCGAGGACCGGAGCTCCCATGCCTGAAGCCGTCATCGTCGACGCCATCCGCACGCCGATCGGCCGTGCGGTCAAGGGCTCGCTCAAGGACGTTCGTGCCGACGACCTCGCCGCGGTGCCGCTCAAGGCGCTGGTCGAGCGCAACCCGGGGGTCGACTTCGCCCAGACCGTCGACCTCATGATGGGCTGCGGGTTCCAGATGGGCGAGCAGGGCCAGAACGTCGGGCGCCAGGCCGGGCTGCTCGCGGGCATCGACCATCACGTGCCGGCCACGTCGGTCAACCGCTTCTGCGCCTCCTCGCTGCAGACGATCCGGATGGCCTTCCACGCGATCAAGGCCGGCGAGGGCGACCAGTACATCGCCGCCGGCGTCGAGGCCGTCTCGCGCTTCCCGGCCCACGAGCCCTACTCCGCCCACCCGGACCTCGACGGCTCCGAGGGCGACCTCTTCGACGTCTACATCCCGATGGGCCTCACGGCCGAGAACGTCGCCAAGCGCTGCAACGTCTCGCGCGAGGCCCAGGACGAGTGGGCCGTGATCAGCCAGAACCGGGCCGTGGAGGCGCGCGACAACGGCCACTTCGACGCCGAGATCACGCCGGTGACGGTCGCCGACGGCACGCAGGTCACGTCCGACGACGGCCCGCGTCCCGGGACGACGATGGAGAAGCTCGCCGAGCTCAAGCCAGCGTTCGATCCCGAGAACGGCACGGTCACGGCCGGCAACGCCTGCCCGCTCAACGACGGCGCCGCCGCGGTGCTCGTCATGTCCGAGGAGCGCGCGAGGGAGCTCGGCCTGACGCCGAAGGTCCGGATCGTCGCCTCCGCGGTCGCCGCGATCCGCCCCGAGTACATGGGCCTTGGCCCGATCCCCGCCGTCAGGAAGGTGCTCGAGCAGGCGGGGATGTCGATCGACGACATCGACATCGTCGAGCTCAACGAGGCGTTCGCCGCGCAGGTCGTCCCGTGCCTGCAGGAGTGGGGCATCGACCGCGAGAAGGTCAACCCGTTCGGCGGCGCGATCGCCCTCGGCCACCCGTTCGGCATGACCGGCGCGCGCATCATGACGACGCTGATCAACGACCTGCAGACGCTCGACGGGACCTACGGCCTCGAGACGATGTGCGTCGCCGGCGGCATGGGTCAGGCGATGATCGTCGAGCGGCTCGCATAGCGAGCGCGCGCGGCGGTCGCGCCCTCCTATCCTCGACCGCGATGCGCATCCTCTTCGTCTGCATGGGCAACATCTGCCGCTCCCCGACCGCCGAGGGCGTGATGCGGCGGCTGCTGCGCGACGCCGGTCTCGACGACGCGATCGAGATCGACTCGGCGGGGACCGGCGGCTGGCATGCCGGCGAGCCGCCCGACGCGCGGGCGACGGAGGCGGCGCGGTTGCGCGGCGTCCGCCTCGAAGGCGCGGCGCGACAGGTCACCGCCGCCGACTTCGAGGACTTCGACCTGATCGTGGCGATGGATCGCGCGAACCTGCGCGAGCTGCTCGCGCTCGCGCCGGACGAGGAGGCGGCCGAGAACGTGCGCCTGCTGCGCGAGTTCGACCCGGCCTCGGCGGACGCGGGCGACCTCGACGTGCCCGATCCCTACTACGGCGGCGAGCGCGGCTTCGAGCGGGTGCTCGACCTGGTCGAGGCGGCCTGCCGCGGCCTGCTCGGCGAGCTGCGCGCGGCGCGGTGAGCCTGCCCGGTCCGCTCGCGCACGCGCTGCGCGCCGCGACCGGCCGCGATGCCCGCGACGCGACCCGGGCCGCCGGCGGCGACATCAACCAGGCCTGGCGGGTCGAGCTCGACGACGAGACGCTCGCGTTCGTCAAGACACGGCCCGACGCGCCGCGCGGCGAGTTCACGGCCGAGGCGGGGAGCCTGCGCTGGCTCGGCGAGCCCGACGGCGGCCTCGGCGTGCCGGAGGTGCTGGGCGTGGCCGAGGGCGACGCGGAGCCCGGCGGCGGCGGCGCCCGGCTGCTCGCGCTGGGCTGGCTCGACGAGAGCGCGCCCGGCGATCCGGCCGCGCTCGGCCGCGGTCTCGCCGCCGTCCACCAGGCGGGCGCCACGGCCTTCGGCGCGCCCACGCCGCTGCGGATCGGCCGGCTGACGCTGCCCAACGAGCCGCGCGGGGACTGGCCGGCGTTCTACGCCGAGCAGCGCCTGCGCCCGCTGCTGCGCCCCGCCGCCGACCGCGGCGCGCTGTCGGCCGCCGGCGTCGCGGCGGTCGAGCGTGTCTGCGAGCGGCTGCCCGAGCTCGCCGGCCCGCCCGAGCCGCCCGCGCGGCTGCACGGCGACCTGTGGAGCGGCAACGTGCTGTGGAGCGGCGGGCGCCCGTACCTGATCGACCCCGTGGCCTACGGCGGTCACCGCGAGGTCGACCTGGCCATGCTGCGCCTGTTCGGCTCGCCCGGTCCGGGCTTCCTCGAGGCCTACGAGGAGCGCGCGCCGCTCAGCGCCGGGCACGCCGAGCGCGTCGCGCTCTGGCAGCTGTTCCCGCTGCTCGTCCACGCCGCGCTGTTCGGTGGGAGCTACGGCGCGTCCGCCGAGCGCGCCGCGCGGCGCTACGGCTAGGAACTCCTCAGGGAACGTGGATGATCACGTAGTTGAACGGCACCGAGAGGCCCCCGGCCTCCACGCCCGTCGGGTTGCAGGCGAGGATCGTGAACCGGCTGCGCGTCGTCGACACCCTCGCCGCGAAGGTCAGCGTGTTGGGCCACGCCGCCCCGGGCGTGACCTTGACGAGGTCGCCGGAGATGTCGGCCCCGGATCGCTCCGGTGCGAGCCCGACGGGATCCCCCTGCCAACACTTGCCGGGCGCGACCGTTCCGAGCGTGATCGAGAAGTGCCCCCAGAAGCGCCCGATGTCGCGCGCGTCGAGGCCGCCGTCGGTGATGTCGGCGCCGGTCAGGCTGCCGTCGGCGACCTCGAGGCTGCCGACGGCGCCGAGCGCGATGTCGCCGCCCCGCACCGCGCGGTCGGCGATCGCCGTCGAGCGCACCGCGCCGCGCGCGATCTTGCCCGGCGTGACCGCGCCGTTGCGCAGCTGGCGCTCGCTGACGCTGCCGCGCGGGGTCCGCTGGAGCTTGCGCACCGCCTTGCGCGACAGGTCACCGATCTTCAGCGAGTGGTCCTTGACCTGCCTGGAGGTCACGCTGCCGTGCTTGAGCTTGGCCGCGACCCCGCTCACCACGCGCTCGGCCTGCGCCGGGCCGCCGAGCGCGACGAACAAGGCGATCAGCGCGACGACCATGGGCGCGGTGGGGCGGCGCCGGCGGAAGCTGGCAAAGCGCATCATCGCGTGAGCCAGCCTAGGGCGTGGAGCGGTCGTTGAAGCTCCGGCTTCAGCGTACGTATGAGACGGAAACCGGTCCACTGTCGCGTGCGACCAGCTCCGCGTAGCGCCCGCCGAGCGCCAGCAGCTCCTCGTGCGTGCCGGTCTCGACGACCCGTCCGGCGTCCAGCACCGCGATCCTGTCGGCCTCGCGAACGGTGGAGAGCCGGTGGGCGATGACGAGCGTCGTGCGGCCCTGGGCGAGCGCGTCGAGCGCCTCGCCGACCGCCCGCTCGGTCTGCACGTCGAGCGCGCTCGTCGCCTCGTCGAGCACGAGCACCGGCGGGTTGCGCAGGATCGTGCGGGCGATCGCGATCCGCTGGCGCTCGCCCCCGGAGAACCGGAAGCCGCGCTCGCCGACGACGGTGTCGTAGCCCTCGGGCAGCGCCGCGATCGTGTCGTGCACCTGCGCGGCGCGCGCCGCCTGCTCGATCGCCTCGTCGCTCGCGTCCGGGCGCGCGAACCGCAGGTTCTCGCGCACCGAGGCATGGAAGAGGTAGGTCTCCTGGGAGACGACGCCGATCGCGTCGGTCAGCGAGGCGAACGTCAGATCGCGCAGGTCGGTGCCGTCGAGCCGCACCGCGCCGCGCTCGGGGTCGTACAGCCGCGCGGCCAGGTAGCCGAGCGTGGTCTTGCCCGAGCCGGTCTCGCCCACGAGCGCGAGCGTCGTGCCCGCCGGCACGGTCAGGTTGATGTCGGCGAGGGTCCAGCCCTCCTCCTCCTCACCGTCGTAGCGGAACCAGACGTCGTCGAAGCGCAGCTCGCCCCGGAGGTCCTTGAGCGACCGCGCGCCCGGCTCGAGGTCGACCGGTAGGTCGAGGTACTCGAAGATCCGCTCGAACAGGGCGCCGGAGCTCTGGATGTCGACCGCGACGCCGAGCAGCGACTGGATCGGGAAGAAGAGCCGCGTCTGCAGCGTCGTGAAGGCGACGATCGTGCCGATCGACGCGGCGCCGGGAGCGAGCCCGGCGAACAGGTAGACGAGCGCGGGCATGACCGCGAACGAGGTCTGGATGAACGACATCACCCAGCGCCCGGCCATGCGCGAGCGGACCTCGAGCTCGGCGAGGCGCTCGGACTCGCTCGTGAAGCGCTCGGCGAGCGCCGGCCCGCGGCCCATGGTCTTGCCGAGCAGGATGCCCGAGACCGACAGCGACTCCTGCACGAGCGAGGAGATGTCGGCCATGGCGCCCTGGCGCGTGGTCGAGATGCGCCGCCGCTCGGCGCCCACGCGGCGCGCCAGCAGCACGAAGAAGGGGGTGATCGCCAGCGAGAAGAGCGCGAGGCGCCAGTCGAGCAGCAGCATCGCCACGATCGTCGCGATGACCGTGGTGACGTTGGAGACGATCGAGGTCGCCGTGTTGGTGACGACGTTCTGCACGCCGCCGATGTCGTTGGCGATGCGCGACTGGATCTCGCCCGTGCGCGTCTTGGTGAAGAAGGCGAGCGAGAGCCGCTGGAGGTGGCGGTACACCTCGGCGCGCAGGTCGTGCATGACCCGCTGGCCGACCACGTTGGACAGCCAGGTCTGGGCCACGTTGAGCACGCCGCCGGCGACGGCGACGGCGATCATGCCGCCGACCAGCCAGGCCAGCAGCTTGTCGTCGTTCTCCGGAAGGGCGTGGTCGAGGATGTCGCGCAGCAGGAACGGGGAGACCATCCCCAGGCCCGCCGAGACGACGATCAGCCCCAGTACCGCGGCCAGGCGGCCGCGGTACGGGGCGAACAGGCGGGCGATCCGCCTCGTCAAGCGGTGACCCCGCGCGGGGCCGGCTCGAGGGCGACCGCGAGCACCTCGTCGATGCTCATCGCCGGGTGGAACGACATCTGCTCGCGGACGTCGGCGGGCACGTCGTCCAGGTCGCCGCGGTTGCGCTCGGGCAGGATCACGTCGGTCAGCCCGGCCGCGTGGGCCGCGAGGACCTTCTGCTTGAGCCCGCCGATCGGCAGCACGCGGCCCTGCAGCGTCACCTCGCCGGTCATGCCGACGGTGTGGCGCACGGGCCGGCCGGAGAGCAGCGACGCCAGCGCGGTCGTCATCGTGACGCCGGCGCTCGGACCGTCCTTGGGGATCGCTCCCGCCGGGACGTGGACGTGGAACTCGCGGTCCTCGAAGGCGTCCGAGTCGATCCCGAGCTGCTCGGCGTGGCCGCGCACGTAGGAGAGCGCGATCCGCGCCGACTCCTTCATGACGTCGCCCAGCTGGCCGGTCAGGACCAGGCCGCTCGAGCCCTTCATCGAGGTCGCCTCCACGAACAGCACGTCGCCGCCGGTGCCGGTCACGGCGAGGCCGGTGGCCACGCCGGGGACCGCGGTGCGCAGCGCCGCCTCCTGGAAGACCTTCTGGCGGCCGAGCGCGTCGCGCACGACGTCCAGGTCGATCTCCACGGGAGCCGCCGCAGCTGTCTCGCTTCGCTCGCCACCGCCGGCGCTCGCAGAGGCAATGCCCGTGGCGACCTTGCGCAGCACCTTCCCGAGCTCGCGCTCGAGCTGGCGCACGCCCGCCTCGCGGGTGTACTCGCTGACGACGGTCCGCAGCATGTCCTCGGACACCGTCACCTCGCCCTCGCGCAGTCCGTTGCGCTCGCGCTGGCGGGGCCACAGGTAGTCCCGCGCGATGGCGACCTTCTCGGCGACCGTGTAGCCGTCGAAGCGGATGACCTCCATGCGGTCCAGGAGCGGGCCGGGGATCGTCTCCGCGACGTTGGCGGTGGCGATGAACATGACCTCGGAGAGGTCGAGCTCGACGTCGAGGTAGTGATCGCGGAACGAGTGGTTCTGCGCGGGGTCGAGGACCTCGAGCAGCGCCGCCGACGGGTCGCCGCGCCAGTCGGCGCCGACCTTGTCGACCTCGTCGAGCATGATCACGGGGTTCATCGTGCCCGCGTCGCGCAGGGCGCGCACCAGGCGGCCCGGCAGGGCGCCGATGTACGTCCGCCGGTGGCCGCGGATCTCGGCCTCGTCGCGCACGCCGCCCAGCGACATGCGGACGAACTCGCGTCCCGTCGCGCGGGCGATCGACTCGCCGATCGAGGTCTTGCCCGTGCCGGGCGGGCCGATCAGGGTGAGGATCGCGCCGGAGCGCTTGTCCTCCGTGATCCCGCGCTCCTCGCGCAGCTTCTTGACCGCCAGGTACTCGACGATCCGGTCCTTGACGTCCTCGAGGCCCGCGTGGTCGGCGTCGAGCACCTCACGCGCGTGCACCGGATCGAGCTTCTCCTCGGAGCGCTCCTTCCACGGCACGGCGATCAGCCAGTCCAGGTAGGACCGGATGGTGCCCGCCTCGGCGGACTGCTCGCCCATGCGCTCGAGGCGCCCGAGCTCCTTGTTCGCCTGCTCGGCGACGTCCTCGGGCATGCCGGCGTCGGCGATCTTGGCGCGGTACTCCTCCACGACCGAGGCGGAGTCCTCGCCCAGCTCGCGCTGGATCGACTCCATCTGCTTGCGCAGGAAGTACTCGCGCTGCTGCTGGTCGGCGCCGGACTGCACGTCCTCGCGGATGCGCTTGCGCACGGAGAGCTCGGTCAGGCGGTCGCGCTGGAAGCGCAGCGCCAGCTCGAGGCGCTCCGTCACGTCGA
Source organism: Solirubrobacteraceae bacterium (assembly GCA_036269915.1). GTDB lineage: Bacteria > Actinomycetota > Thermoleophilia > Solirubrobacterales > Solirubrobacteraceae > DATBDM01. Next base: position 14,676 of record DATBDM010000081.1, read on the forward strand.
CGGTCTCGAGCAGCTCGACCTTCTGGGCGAAGGTCAGGTCGGGGGAGTAGCCGGAGGTGTCGGCCAGCTGGCCGGGCTCGCCGATGGCGCGCAGGAACGACGACACGCGGCCGTCGTCGCCGCGCAGTTCGAGGATCTCCTCGACGACGGCGCGGTACTCGCGCTCGAGCTCGCGGGTGCGGCCGTCGACGGGGACGTCGTCGGCGCGCTCCTCCGCCTCGATGCGCAGGCGGCCGGCGTGGTCCGCGTAGGCGGCGCCGGCGATGCCGCGGGCGACGCCGGAGAGCTGGACCGCACGGGCGCCGCCGGGAAGGCGGACGCGGTCGGTCACCTCGGCGATGGTGCCGACCTTGGCGAACTCACTGCCGTGGCGCGGGATCAGGAGAACGCGCTCCTCGTCGCCCACGTCGACGGGGAGCGTCACATCCATGGTCGGGAAGACCACGGTGTCGTCCAACGGGACGAGAAGCAACGAGGTCATCAATACTTCACCTTGTGTAGGGACTTACGCAATGTATGCGTAGCGTACCACGAGTCGTTGCACGCGCAAGCGCACGATCTCAGTGTCATGGACTGAGATGATACGCCACGCCGTAACGCAGGAACAGCTCGTCCCCGGCGCGGAGCACCCAGCGGAGCCCGAGCTGGGTCTGCGCGCTCAATCGACCGCCCGCGACGATCGCCGGCTCGTTCTCGTCGCCGGTCAGCAGCGGGGCCAGCGTCAGGAACAGCTCGTCGACCACGCCGGCCTCGAGCAGCGCGCGGTTGAGCGTCGGGCCGCCCTCGCACAGCAGCGCCGCGATCCCGCGGGCGCGCAGGTCGGCGAGCACGGCGGCGGGCGCCGGATCGGGCAGCCGGACGAGCTCGACCGGAGCGGCGACCGGCGGCGGCTCGGCCTCGCCCGGACCGCTGTAGACCAGGATCGGCTGGTCGGCCGCGGCGAACAGCCCCGCGTCCCACGGGAGGTCGAGCGAGCGCGAGAGCAGCACCGCCACCGGCGTCTCCCGCTGCCCGGCTGCGGAGCGGCGCCCGCGCCGCTCCGGCGCGCGCACGAGGGTGTCGTAGCCCTCGGCGCGCAGCGTGCCGGAGCCGATCAGGACCGCGTCGGCCAGGGTGCGCAGCTCGAGCAGCATCTCGAGGTCGGCCTCGTCGCCGAGCGTCGACGTGTGGCCGTCGAGCGCCGCGCGGCCGTCCGCGGTCGCGACCATGTTCACGTACGTGAACGGGCGCGCGGCGTGAGCGCGCTCGCGCGGGCGCAGGCGCGCGAGCAGCTCCGCGACGGCGGCGGGCGGGCCGGGCGGGTGCAGTGGCTCGAGCAGCGGCGGGGTCATCGCCAGAGCATGCCGGACCCGATCCGGGAAGACTCCGCCCGATGCCCGACCTCGACGCGATCGTCATCGGCGCGGGACCCAACGGCCTCTCCGCGGCGATCACGCTCGCCCGTGCGGGGCGCTCCGTGCTCGTGCTCGAGGCCGCCGGCCACCACGGCGGGGCGGTCCACACGGAGGAGCTGACGCTGCCGGGCTTCCGGCACGACACGTGGTCGAGCGTCTACCCGGCCGCCGCGGCGTCGCCGGTCTTTCAGTCCTTCGAGCTCGAGCGCTATGGGCTCGAGTGGGTCCATCCGCGCTACGCGATGGCGCACGTGCTGGCCGACGGCCGCGCCGCCGCGCTCTCCCGCGACGTTGCCGAGACGGCGGCGACGCTCGACGCCCTGCATCCCGGCGACGGCGCGTCGTGGGCCGCCTTCGCGACGCCCTACCTCGAGCACTTCGACGCCGTGCGCCGGACCTTCCTCGGAGGCTTCCCGCCCGTCCGCGGCGCGCTCGGGCTGACGCGGCTGGGCTACGGCGGCCTGCTCGACTTCGTCCGACTGGTGCTGATGCCCGCGTCGGCGCTCGGCGAGGACCTCTTCCGCCACGGCGGCTCGCGCGCGTGGCTGTACGGCGCCGCCATGCACGGCGACGTCCCGCCGAACGGTGCGGGGAGCGCCGTGGCCGCCGCCTACCTGATCCTGATGGGCCACGCCGTCGGGTGGCCGAGTCCCCGCGGCGGCGCCGCGAGGCTGGCGGACGCGCTCGTTGCCTGCCTGCGCGCGCACGGCGGCGACGTCCGCACGGCGGCGACCGTCGAGCGCATCGAGATCGAGCGCGGACGCGCGCGCGGCGTCGTGCTCGCCGGCGGGGAGCGCGTGGCCGCGCCGCTCGTCGTCGGCGACGTCACCCCGCGGGGCCTGCTCGCGCTGGCCGGCGACGCGCTCGGCGAGCGCTACGCGCGGGGGCTGCGCCGCTACCGCTTCGGGCCTTCCACGCTCAAGGTCGACTGGGCTCTGGCGGGCGCCGTGCCGTGGACGGCGCCGGAGGCCCGCGCGGCCGGCACCGTGCACGTCGGCGGGGACGAGGAGGACGTGCTGCGCGCGACCGCCCACACCGGGCGCCAGGACGTCGCCGAGCAGCCGTTCGTGCTGTTCGGCCAGCAGTCCGTGGCCGACCCGACGCGCGCCCCGGCCGGGCAGCACACCGCCTGGGCCTACACCCACGGGCCGCACGGCGTCGACTGGGAGGGCCGGCGCGACGAGCTGGTGGAGCGCATGGAGGCGCGCGTCGAGACGTTCGCGCCAGGGTTCCGCGAGCGGATCCTCGCCCGCCACGTGCAGACGCCCGCCGACCTCGAGCGCCGCAACGCCAATCTCGTGTACGGCGACGTCGGCGCCGGGTCGTACTCACTGGACCAGGTGATCCTCCGGCCCATGCCGGGCGTCGCGCCGTACCGCACCCCGGTCCGCGGGCTCTACCTGGGCAGCGCGTCCACGTTCCCGGGCGGCGCCGTCCACGGCGTGCCCGGCGCGGCCGCGGCGCGGCACGCGCTCATCGGAACGCGCATCCGGCGAGGTGGTCGTTGACCAGCCCGCAGGCCTGCATCAGCGCGTAGGCGGTCGTCGGCCCCACGAACGCGAACCCGCGGCGCTTGAGCTCCTTCGCCATCGCCGTGGACTCCGGCGTGGTCGCCGGCACGTCGCCGAGCGCCTGCGGCACGGGACCGCCGCCGTCGGGCGCGAAGCCCCACAGCAGCTCCGAGAGCGGCACGTCGAGGGCGAGCACGGCGCGCGCGTTGGTGATCGCGGCGAGGATCTTCGCCCGGTTGCGGACGATCGACGCGTCGTCCATCAGGCGCGTGACGTCGGCGTCGCCGAACGCCGCCACGCGCTCGGGGTCAAAGCCCGCGAACGCCGCCCGGAAGCCCTCGCGCTTGCGCAGGATCGTGAGCCACGAGAGCCCGGATTGGAACGCCTCCAGGCAGAGCTTCTCGTAGAGCGCGGTGTCGTCGTGGGTGGGCCGCCCCCACTCGTCGTCGTGGTAGGCGACGTAGTCCGGCGCCGACGTCGCCCACGCGCAGCGCGGGCGCCCGTCGGGTCCCGTGGTCAGGCCCGGCTGGTGGGGTGCGCTCACGCGGCGACCCTATAGGCTCGCGGAGGATGCGCGGGCGACTCGGAGCGAGTGAAGCGATCGCCGTCGTCGGCGGTCTGCTGCTCGCCCTCGGCGTGTTCCTGCCGTGGTACGGCACGAGCTCGAACCCGAACGCCCAGATCGACGGGGCGCGGGGCGACTTCAGTGCCTGGGACGTCCACCCGATCCTGCGCTGGCCACTGCTCGCCGGCGCGGTCGCGCCGCTGATCCTCGCCTGGATCATCGTGCGCGAGCACGAGCTGTCCTGGCCGCGCGGCGAGCTGACGGCCGTGGTCGGCCTCGTCGCCGTGGCGCTGATCCTGTACTTCGGCTTCCTCAGCCGCCCGGGTGATCCGTCCGGCGAGATCTCGCTGAAGGTCGGCTGGTTCGTCTCGCTGCTCGGCGCCGTGCTGATCCTCTTCGGGGGCGCCGCGCGCGCCTCCGGCACCGAACGACCACGAAAGCCACCGGGAGTGCTCTAGATGGCCACCGACACCTCACCGCCCGATCGCAACCTCGCCCTCGAGCTGGTCCGGGTCACGGAAGCCGCCGCACTCGCGTGCTCGCGACTCGTCGGGATGGGCGACAAGGAGGCGGCCGACCAGGCGGCGGTCGACGGAATGCACTCCGTGCTGGACACGATCCACATGGACGGCATCGTCGTCATCGGCGAGGGCGAGAAGGACGAGGCGCCGATGCTCGCCAACGGCGAGGAGGTCGGCGACGGCTCTCCACCGCAGGTCGACATCGCCGTCGATCCGCTCGAGGGCACCCGCCTGGCCGCGCACGGGCGCCCGAACGCGCTCTCGGTGATCGCGCTGTCCGAGCGCGGCACGATGTTCGACCCTGGGCCGGTCTTCTACATGGAGAAGATGGCCGGCGGCGAGCCGCTCGCCGACCTGCTCGACCTCGACCGGCCGCTCGGCGAGACCGTGCGGCTCGTCGCCGAGCGCAAGGGCACCGACGTCCGGGACGTGATGGTCGTCGTGCTCGACCGGCCGCGCCACGAGGAGGGCATCAAGGCGATCCGCGACGCCGGCGCCCGCGTGCGGCTGCTGACCGACGGCGACGTCGCGGGCGCGCTGCTCGCGGTCGCGCCGGACCGTCCCGTCGACCTGCTGTGGGGCATCGGCGGCACGCCGGAGGGCGTCATCTCCGCGGCTGCGCTCAAGTGCTACGGCGGCGCCATGATCGGGCGCCTGTGGCCGCGCGACGACGACGAGCGCGCGCGGGCCGCCGACGCCGGCTACGACGTCACGCGGCTGCTCACCCACGACGAGCTCGTCAAGGGCAAGGACGTGTTCTTCTCCGCGACGGGCGTCACCGACGGCGACGTGCTGCAGGGCGTGCGCTACTACGGCGCGTCCGGCGCGAGCACCGAGTCGCTCGTGATGCGCAGCCGGTCGGGCACGGTGCGGCGGATCCAGT
>DATBDM010000082.1:0-6408 GCA_036269915.1 Solirubrobacteraceae bacterium
GCGCCGGACGCGCCGCGGGTTCTTCGCGCGCGTGCGTGTAGAGGACTACGGGCCGGGCCGGATCCGCCCGCACGAGCGCACCCATCCCGGCCCGAAGGAGGACCGGCTGCGGCTCACGCGCGCGACGAACGCCAACCTCTCCCCGATCTTCTCGCTCTACGACGACCCCGCCGGCGCGGCGTGGGGCGCGCTCGCGCCGCACGTCGAGGGCGAGCCGTGGGGCGAGGTGACCGACGAGGACGGCACGGTGCACCGGCTCTGGCGCGTCTCCGACGCCACGGCCGCGGACGCGGTGCACGAGGCGCTCGCGCAGACCGAGTTGCTGATCGCCGACGGCCACCACCGCTACGAGACCGCGCGCGTGCACGCGCGGGAGACCGGCGATCCCGACGCCGGCTGGGTGCTGATGTGCCTGGTCGCCCTGCAGGATCCCGGCCTGACCGTCTTCCCCACCCACCGGCTGCTGACCGCGCTGGACGACGACGGCCGCGCCGCGCTGCGGCAGGTGCTCGAGGCGTCCTTCACCGCGAGCGAGGTGAGCGCCGAGAACCTCGAGCCGCCCACCCAGGACGGACCGGTGCAGCTCGGCTACCTCGACGGGACCGACACGCCGCAGCGGTTGACGTTGTCAGATCCCGACGCCGTCGCGGCGGCGCTGCCGGACAAGCCCGAGCCCTACCGCGAGCTCGACACGGCGGTGCTCGAAGCGCTCGTCCTGCGCGGCGCGCTAAGCATGAGCGAGGACGACATCTCGCACCTCAACGGGCTCGATTACGCGCGTGACGCCGCCCAGGCGCGTAAGCGCGTCGAGCGCGGAGAGGCCGACGCGGCGTTCTTCACGGCGGGGATCCCGGTCGAACGGGTACGCGCAGTGGCAGCGGCCGGCGAGAGCATGCCGCCCAAGTCGACCTATTTCTTTCCTAAGGTGCTGACAGGGTTGCTATTCAATGAGTTGATTCCTCATGTCGCTCCTCAATCGTAAGCACGACACCTCCGCTGCCTCGCGCGCCATGCGCGCCGTCGCCCGGCAGCGTGAGAAGTACACCCACGACCTCAAGATCCGCGACCACCTGCTGACGGCCGACGAGCCGTCGGACTCGGGCGGCGAGGACGAGGGCCCGAGCCCGCAGGAGCTCCTGGCGGCCTCGCTCGCCTCCTGTACGGCGATCACGATGGAGATGTACGCCAAGCGCAAGGGCTGGGACGTGGCCGGTCTCGAGATCGACTGCGTCTACACCCCGGCCGAGCGCGGCTGTCCCACGCGCTTCGAGCTCGTCTTCCGGATGCCGCCGCAGCTGACCGAGGAGCAGGTCGAGCGCCTGCGCGTGATCGCGGCCAAGTGCCCCGTGCATCGCACCCTCGAGGGCGAGGTCGCCTTCGACGAGCGCATCGAGCTGGCCTGAGCGAGCTCGGGGACTCGCTGCGGTCGCGGCTGCTGGCGCCCGACGAGGCGCTCGCGATGGAGGTCCACGGCCGCACGGACTCTGCGGTGCTGGTGCCGTTGTACGAGAGCGCGGACGGCGAGGTCCACGCGGTCTTCACCCGCCGGCGCGACGACCTCACGCGCCACGCCGGCGAGATCTCCTTCCCCGGCGGTCGCCGCGACGACGGTGAGACGCTCGAGATGACCGCGCTGCGCGAGGCGCACGAGGAGATCGGCCTGCCGCCGGACGCGGTCGAGCTCGCCGGCGCGCTGGAGCCGACCCCGACGTTCGTCACGAGCTATGCGATCTACCCGTTCGTGGGCGTGATCGAGGCGGGGCTGGAGTGGGTGCTCTCGGCGAGCGAAGTCGCCGAGATCCTCGAGTTCCCGCTGAGCGCGCTGCGGGCGGGCAAGGGCGAGCGCCGCCTGCTGCGCAAGGGCATCGCCTTCCGCACGACGACCTTCGAGGTCGGCCCGCACATGGTCTGGGGCGCCACGGCCCGGATCGTCGAGGACCTGCTCGACCGCGTGCCGGCGTAGACGACCGATCGCTGCGCGATCCTTGCTGAGCCGTCATGACCGATCAGCAGGATCAAGAGCAAATCGACATCCGCCCGGAGTCAGCCGCGGCGTACGAGTTGGCGTTCGAGGAAGCGCGCCGCGCCCTGGCCGGGCAAGAGAGCGCGCTCGTGGCCTTCCGGACACGCGCCGGGGTCATCTTCTCGGCAGCGGCGATTGTGACGTCGTTCCTCGGCGGCCAAGCGCTTGCCGCGAACGGCTTCACCCCGATCTCGTGGCTTGCGACTGGGGCGTTCGCAGTCCTTGGGATCGCGGCGCTCGCGGTGCTCTGGCCGGATCACAACTGGGAGTTCGATGCCGTCCCCAACCAGATCATCGGCGCGTACATCGAGCGGCCCGGACACGACGCCGACGAGTTGTTCGTGATCCACCGCGACCTCGCGCTCCACATGGAAAACAGCTATGTCGCCAACGAGCAGAGTCGGCTCAAGCCGATGCGATGGGCGTTCCGCGCCGCGCTGGTCGCCCTCGCCGTCGAGGTCGCGCTCTGGTTGGCCGAACTGGCAACCGGCGCGTAGAATGGAGGCAGTCATGGCAACACCGCCCAAGAGCCCAGGTCCGGCACCCAAGCCGCAGCCGATTCGGCCCAGCCCGATGAATCCGGGCACGCGCGGTACCGGACCGGCGTCCGGCAAGTAATCAAATCCCCAGCAGCTCGTTGACCGCACCCCGCGCGTCGGCGAGCCAGGCCGTCTCGTCGGCCGGGTCGGCGCGGACGTAGGCCAGCGGGATGCGCCAGGTCTCGTGGGCGATGCGGGCGACCGCCTCGCCGCGGATCAGCGCCGGCTCCGGGACGCTGCCGGCCGCCTCGTAGACCACGCCCCGGACCGGCGTGTCGACGAGCTTCTCCCACAACATCCGCAGGCGCGTGTCGTGCAGGGCGAAGACCTGCTCGGGGTCGCCGCGCGCCGTCCCCATCAGCCAGGCGAGCACGGTCACGCCCGTCAGCGCGCCCATCAGCGTCCCGATGCGATCCGGGTCGCCGACGAACGGCTCGGCACCGGACGCGCGGATCGCCTCGGCCCGCGCCGGGTCGCGCGTCGTCGCGCGCACCGCGTGACCGTCCGAGACCAGCTGCTCCGTCAGCGCGAGGGCGCGCCGTCCCCCGCCTACGAGGAGGACTCGCGCCATCGCCGCATCTCGTCGTGGTCGGCCCGGACCTTCGCCTCGAACTCCTCCTCGGTGAGCTCAGGGCGCCCGCGCCGGCGGCGGATCGCGTTCTGGGCCTCGAGCATCTGGGCCACGTCGTCGATGTCGTTCTCGATCTCGGCCTCGGGCGAGCGCGTCGGCTTCCAGTCCAGGTAGTCGCGCGGGGAGCGCTTGGAGAAGAGCCCGAGCAGGACCGGCACGATCACGAAGAAGGCCAGGAGCCCGCCGAACACGACGGTGAAGACGTCCACGCGGGGGATGCTACGCGCCGGGTGCGCCATGATCGCCGCCATGAGATGCATCGGCGTCGCGGGAGCCGGGACCATGGGCACGGGCATCGCGCAGCTGGCCGCGCAGTCCGGGGCGCGCACGCTGCTGCTCGATCCCGACGCGTCGGCGCTCGCCCGCGCCGCGACCCGGCTCGACGAGCTCGTCGCGGGCGGCAAGCTCGCCCCCGGCCAGCGCGCCCGCATCGAGCCGGTCGACGGCGTCGAGGCGCTCGCCCCGTGCGAGCTCGTGATCGAGGCGGCGCCCGAGGACGTCGAGCTCAAGCAGGCCCTGCTGAGCGGCATCGCCGGGCGCGTCGCCGAAGACTGCGTCCTCGCCACCAACACGTCGTCGCTGAGCGTGACCGCGATCGCCGCCGACGTGCCCCGCCCCGAGCGGGTCGTCGGGATGCACTTCTTCAACCCCGCGCCGCTGATGGCGCTCGTCGAGGTCGTCGCGGGCGAGCAGTCCGGCGCCGCGGCGCTCGAGCGCGCCCGCACGCTCGGCGCGGAGATGGACCGGCGCGTGATCGACGCCGCCGACGGCCCCGGCTTCCTCGTCAACCGCTGCAACCGCCCGTACGCGCTCGAGGCGCTGCGGCTCGTGCAGGAGCGCCTCGCCACCCCGGAGCAGGTCGACCGCATCTGCCGCCTGGCCGGCGGCTTCCGCATGGGCCCGTTCGCGCTGATGGACCTGGTCGGGCTCGACGTCGGGCTCGCGGTCGCCGAGTCCTTCCACCGCCAGTCCTACGGCGAGCCGCGCTGGCGGCCGTCGCCGCTGCAGGCGCGGATGGTCGCCGCCGGCCGGCTCGGCCGCAAGACCGGCCGGGGCTGGTTCGACTACCCCGGCGGCCCGCCGCCCGACCCGGAGCTGCCCGAGCCCGGCGGCGGCGACGGGCGGCTCGTGGTCATCGCCGGCGACGGCCTCGTCGCCGAGGCCCTGCGCGACGCCGCCGACGCGAGCGGCTGGATCGCCGCCGAGCCGTTCGCGGCCGAGGGCGACCTCCCATTCCTGATCCTCGACTGCGGCGCGCGCAAGGACGACACGCGGACACCATCCCGCCCACCCGGCCACCAGGCGATCCTCTGCGACACGGCGCCGCTCGCGGCGCTCGATCCCGGGGGCGGCGCCGCCGGCTTCCACGTCCTGCCGCCGCTGGGGCGCCTGGTGGAGCTGACCGCCCAGGCCACGACGACGCCGGCCGCGCTCGCCGCGACCGAGGCGTTCTTCGCCACGCTCGGGCTGACCGCCGAACGCGTCGGCGACGCGCCGGGCCTGATCCTGGGCCGCATCGTCGCCCAGTTGCTCAACGAGGCCTGCTTCGCGATCGGCGAGGGCGTCGGCGCGCCGGAGGACGTCGACGCCGGCATGGTGCTCGGCCTCAACCACCCGCGCGGCCCGTTCGCCTGGGCCGAGCTCGCCGGGCCGCACGCGCTCCTCGCCATCCTCGGCGGACTCGAGGACGAGTACCGCGAGGACCGCTATCGGCCCGCCCCGGCGCTGATCCGGGCCGTGCGCTCGGGCGAGGCGGCCTCTACGCTGCGCGCATGACGTCGCGCCGCGCGCGGCCGGCCCTCGTCGCCGCCGCCCTCCTACTCTGCGCTCCGGCGACCGCGACGGCGGCCGTTCCCGCGCTGCCCATGTCGCTGCCCGGCGACGCGAGCGCGGCCGGCGTGGAGGCCGATCGCGCGACGTGGATCGTCGGCGCGCGGCCGGGCGCGCCCTCGCAGCGACTGGCCCGCGCGCACCGGGCGCGGAGCCTCGGCGCGCCCGGTGCCTATGTCGTCCCGCGGACGCGGGCGCGCGCCTTCGCCGGCGCGCTCGCCGCGCGCCACCGGCTCGTCTACGCCCAGCCGGACGTCCTGCGCGCCTCCCGTCAGACCGCGCGCGCCTTCGGCAACGACCCGCTCGACGACCTGGCCGGCTATCGCTGGCGCGACCACGTCGTCAACCCGAATACCAAGCTGCCCGCTCGCCGCAAGCTGATCGTGCTGGTCGACGCGACGCTCGACAAGACCCATCCCGAGTTCGGCGCGGGCAACGTCACGACCACCGGCGGCCATCCGGTCACGAACGCCCACGGCACGTCGACGGCCTCGGTCGCCGCGGCCCCGCAGAACGGGATCGGCTTCACCGGCCTGTGGCCGGGCGCCCGGGCGCTCAACATCGCGCTCGACGACCAGATCTCCTGCGCGGACTCGACCCGCGGCATCCTCAGCGCGATCAAGCGCGGCGCCTCGGTGATCAACATGAGCTACGGCTCGCCGCAGTTCTGCGCGCCTGAGTACCTGGCGCTCGAGATCGCGGTCGCGCACGGCATCGTCGGAGTCGCCGCCGCCGGCAACGAGCTCGCCGAGGGCAACCCGATCGAGTTCCCCGGCGCGCTGCCGCACGTCGTCACCGTCGGCGCCGTCGGCCCGGACGACCGCGCGACGCAGTTCTCCAACGCCAACCCGGCGGTCGACCTGTCCGCGCCCGGCGAGTGCATCCCGGTCGCGGTGCCGCTGAGCCTCGCCAAGGAGGACACGGGCTGCCCCGCCGCGCCCGACGGCTACGACTACGAATCGGGGACGAGCTTCGCGGCCCCCATGGTCTCCGCCGCGATCGCCTGGATCCGCGCCGCGCGGCCGTCGCTGAAGGCCGACCAGGCCGCCGACGTCGTCCGCTTCTCGGCCCGCGACGTCGGCACCAGGGGCTACGACGGCGAGACGGGCTACGGCGTGCTCAGCGTCGACCGGGCGCTCGTCCGGCCCAAGAGCACGCACGATCCCGACGAGCCCAACGACGGGCCGGCCCTGATCGACGGCACCCTGATCGGGCGCGCGGCGCCGTTCTTCTTCAAGGGCCGCCGGGCCGGGCATCGCACGGCGACGGTCGACCTGACCGAGGACCCGCAGGACTGGTACCGGATCGAGATCCCGCGCCACGGCTCGGCGCACGTGACGCTGCGCCCGCGCAGCGGCAACCCGGACGTGCTCGTCCGCGGGCTG
>DATBDM010000083.1:0-8928 GCA_036269915.1 Solirubrobacteraceae bacterium
AGCCGCGCGAGGCCAGCACCACGGTGACCGTGGCGCGGGCGTCCCACTCGAGCGTCGCGCCCTCCAGGCCGCCTGGCACGATCGCGCGCCGGATGAGCTCCAGCAGGTCGGACCTCAGCCGCGGGAGCACGGCCTGGGTCTCGGGATCGCCGAAGCGGACGTTGTACTCGAGCACCTTCGGCCCGTCCGCGGTGAGCATCACCCCGGCGTACAGGACGCCGCGGAAGGGCGCGCCGCGGCGCGCCATCTCGTCGAGGATGGGCTGGTGCACCTCGGCGCGCACGCGCTCGAGGAACGCGTCGTCGATCTCGGCGACCGGCGAGAACGCGCCCATCCCGCCCGTGTTGGGGCCGGTGTCGCCGTCGCCGATGCGCTTGAAGTCGCGCGCGGGCGCGAGCGGGAGCGCGGTGCGCCCGTCGCAGAGCGCGAGCACCGAGAGCTCGTCGCCCTCGAGGAACTCCTCGACCAGCACCGGCCCGTCGCCGAAGCGCCGCTCGACGAGCATCGCGTCGAGCGCCGCGCGCGCCTCGTGCTCGGTCGCCGCGATGACCACGCCTTTGCCCGCCGCCAGACCGTCAGCCTTCACCACCACCGGGTAGCGCGCGATCGCGGCGAGACCATCCGCCACCGTCTCCACGGTCGCGTGCCGGGCGGTGGGGACGCCGGCCGCCTCCATCACCGCCTTGGCGTGGACCTTGGAGCCCTCGAGCGCGGCGGCCGCGGCCGGCGGGCCGAAGCACGGCACGCCCTCGGCCGCGCACGCGTCGGCGAGCCCGGCCACCAGCGGCGCCTCGGGCCCGACGACCACGAGGTCCACGCCCGCGTCGCGCGCGGCGCGGGCGAGCGCGGCGGGCTCGTCGCTCGCCACCTCCAGCGGCGCGGCGTCGCGGCGGATGCCGGCGTTGCCCGGCGCGCACAGCACCTCCGGGTTCCGGGGCGAGCGCTGGAGGGCGCGCACGATCGCGTGCTCGCGCCCTCCGGCGCCCACCACCAGGACCCTCACAGGGAGGCGATGAAGTCGTCGATCGGGATCGCGGTCAGCGTCTCGTAGTGGACCGTCCCGCGCGAGCCGAGCTCGAGCGAGACGCGGCTCATGACCTTCTCGTCGGGCGCCTCGACGATGTTCACGAAGTCGAAGGCCCCGAGCGTCGCCCACTGCGCCTTCACCGAGGCGCCGAGCTGCTCGACCTCCTTGTTGACCTCGCGGATGCGGGCGGGGTTGTTCTTGACGGTCTGCACGCCCTCGGGCGTGAGCGTCGCGAGCATGATGTAGGTCGGCACGGCGCTTCCTCCTGCGCTTGCGGGTTCCGCGGCTGGGAGCGGTTGTATCCGATCTTTTCGCCCCGATGCGGTGTTCCTACGCTGTCGATGCCGTCATGACCGTCCGCCGCCTCCGCATCTGCATCCCCGCCGCCGCCGTCCTCGGCGCCGCCGCGCTCGCCCAACCGGCGCTCGCCGTGCCCGTGCTCGCGAGCGGTCCGAAGGCCTGCTACGTCACCGTCGACCCCGCCGCACGGGAGCTGATCAAGCTGCGCGCGACAGGTTTCGCGCCCCTCCACGCGGTCGATCTGCTCTACGACGGCGTACGCCAGATCTCGTTCGACTCCAATACCGCCGGAGTCGTGAAGGTGCGCGAGCAGGCGCCGTACAACGCCAGGGGCGAGCGGCCGCTGACGATCACGCTGCGCGATCACCTGGATCCGGCGAGCGCCGTGACGACGACGACGCGGGTGACCGCCCTGCGCGTGAAGCTCCGGCCACAGCGCGCCGCCACCTCCGACGTGATCCGCTTCACGGGGCGAGGATTCACGCAACACAAGGCGATCTGGGCCCATTACGTCTTCCACGACCGCGTGCGCAGGACCGTGCGCTTCGCGGACGGCCCGTCGAGCGCGTGCGGCACGTTCTCCGTCCGTCGCCCGCAGATCCCGATCGTGCGGCCACGCGCGGGCGTGTGGAAGCTGCAGGTCGATCAGCAGAAGCGCTGGTCGCCGACCCCCAAGAGCGTGTTCGTGCCGGTGCCGATCACCGTGCGCCGCATCATCGGCGGTTGATGCGCCCGCGACGAGTACGGTTCCGCGCCATGGCTGTCTCCCGTCCCGCGCTGCTGGGCCTCGCCGGCACGCTCGCCGCCCTCGCCGTCCCGTCGACCGCCTCCGCCGCCGCTGTCGTGGCGGGCCAGAAGTGCGCCCGCTCGGGGACGCCCACGTTCAACATGATCACCAGCGGCTGGGCTCCCGGCGCGAGCCTGACGATCCATCTCGGCAGCTTCGGGCGCACGGTCACCGCCGACGGCTCGGGCGTCTTCTCCACCGCCGGCTCGCCGCTGACCACGCCGGTCCTGGGCCGGCCGGGCGTCAAGACCCTCTCGCTCACCGTGACCGACGGCGTCACCACCGCCGGGCCCGCGAGGACGAAGGTCGTGCGCCGCGGCGTCCGCGTTCCGGCGCGCGCCAAGCCCGCGCAGACCGTCCGCTACCAGGGCTTCGGCTTCCCGCTGCACAAGCGCCTGTACCTGCACGTGCGCCGCGGCGGCAAGACCAAGGGCACGTTCCGGATCGGCCGGCCGGGCGGCGCCTGCGGCCTGGTCACGCGCAAGCTGCGCTACATGCCGCTGCGCCGCTGGAGCACCGGGACCTACGACTACTGGTTCTCGAACACCAGGAAGTTCCGCAAGTCCCGGACGCTCTACGGCTACCGGATCAGCATCTACCGCAAGTTCGGCTAGCGCCTCAGGCCACCGCGGGCTCGGCGACCGCGGTCTCGAACGTGAGTGCGCCGTCGCGGGCGTCGACGACGATGCGGTCGCCGGCGGCGTACTCGCCCTTCAGCAGCCCGAGCGCCAGCGGGTCGACGAGCTGCTTCTGGACGACCCGCTTGAGCGGCCGCGCCCCGTAGGCCGGGTCGTAGCCGAGCTCACCCAGCAGGTCGCGCGCGGCGTCCGTGAGCTCGATCTCGACTCCGCGCTCGGCGACGCGGCGCACGAGCAGGGCGACCTGGAGGTCGACGATCTCGCGCAGCTGCTCGCGGGCGAGCGGGTCGAACTCGACGATGTCGTCGAGCCGGTTGACGAACTCGGGCCGGAACTGCGCCTCGACGCCCGCCCGGCCCCCCGGGATGTTCGAGGTCATGATCAGCACGGTGTTCTTGAAGTCGACCGTGCGGCCCTGGCCGTCGGTCAGGCGCCCGTCGTCCATCACCTGCAGGAGCACGTTGAAGACGTCGGGGTGGGCCTTCTCGATCTCGTCGAGCAGCACGACCGAGTACGGCCGGCGGCGGACGGCCTCGGTGAGCTGGCCGCCCTCCTCGTAGCCGACGTAGCCGGGAGGCGCGCCGACGAGCCGCGACACCGCGTGCTTCTCCATGTACTCGGACATGTCGATGCGGACCATCGCGTCCTGGGAGTCGAACATGAACTCGGCCAGCGCGCGCGCCAGCTCGGTCTTGCCGACACCGGTCGGGCCGAGGAACAGGAACGTGCCGATCGGGCGGTCGGGGTCGCTGAGGCCGGCGCGCGAGCGGCGCAGCGCGTCCGAGACGGCCTCGACGGCCTCGTCCTGGCCGACGACGCGGCGATGCAGGCGCTCCTCCATGTGCACGAGCTTCTCCACCTCGCCCTCGACGAGGCGGGTGACCGGGATGCCGGTCCAGCGGGCGACGACCTCGGCGACCTCCTCGGCGTCGACCTTCTCGGAGAGGTAGACCGGCGGCTCGAGCTCGTCGCTCTCGCGCGACTCCGCCTCGGCGAGCTTGCGCTCGAGCTCGGGGATCTCGCCGTAGCGCAGCTGGCCTGCGCGCTCGAGGTCGCCGTCGCGTGTCGCGCGCTCGAACTCGCCGCGCGCCTCGTCGAGCCGCTCGCGCAGCTTCCCGTGGCCCTCGGCCTGCTCCTTCTCGCGCTCCCACTGGGCGCGCATGCCGGTCACCTGCTCGTTGAGCTCGGCGAGCTCGCGCTCGACCTCCTCGAGCCGGGCGGCCGCGGAGTCGTCGGTGCCGATCGCGGACTTCTCGATCTCGAGCTGGACGATGCGGCGGTCGACCTCGTCGATCTCCGTCGGCTTGGTCGACTTCTCGATCGAGACGCGCGACGCGGCCTCGTCGACCAGGTCGATCGCCTTGTCGGGGAGGAAGCGGTCGGCGATGTAGCGGTGCGAGAGGTTGGCGGCGGCGACGAGCGCGTCGTCGGTGATGGCGACGCCGTGGTGGGCCTCGTACTTCTCCTTGAGCCCGCGCAGGATCGCGATCGTGTCGGCGACGGTGGGCTCGCCGACCGTGATCGGCTGGAAGCGCCGCTCCAGCGCCGCGTCCTTCTCGACGTGCTTCTTGTATTCGTCGAGCGTCGTGGCGCCGACCGCGCGGAGCTCGCCGCGCGCGAGCATCGGCTTGAGCAGGTTGGCGGCGTCGACCGCGCCCTCGGCGGCGCCGGCGCCGACGATCGTGTGCAGCTCGTCCATGAAGAGGATCACCTGGCCGGCGGCCTCCTGGACCTCCTTGAGGACGGCCTTCAGCCGCTCCTCGAACTCGCCGCGGTACTTCGACCCGGCCAGGATCGCGCCGATGTCGAGCGCGACGACGCGGCGGTCGCGCAGGGAGTCGGGGACGTCGCCGTCGACGATCCGCTGGGCGAGGCCCTCGACGATCGCGGTCTTGCCGACGCCGGGCTCGCCGATCAGCACCGGGTTGTTCTTGGTGCGGCGGGAGAGGACCTGGATCACCCGGCGGATCTCGTCGTCGCGCCCGATCACGGGGTCGAGCTTGCCCTCGCGGGCGGCCACCGTGAGGTCGCGGCCGAACTTGTCGAGCGCCTGGTTCTTCTCCTCCGGGTTCGGATCGGTGACCCGATGCGGGCCGCGGAAGGCCTCGACGGCCTCGAACAGCGGCGTGCGCGCCGCGCCGGCGGCGCGCAGCGCGTCGCCCGCGGGCGTGCGGGCCGAGGCGAGCGCGAGCAGCAGGTGCTCGGTCGAGATGTAGTCGTCGTGCATGCGCCCGGACTCGCGCTCGGCGTCGCGCAGGACGTCGAGGAGCTCACGGGCGGTGGCGGGCTCGCGCGAGCCCGCCGTGACGGTGGCCTTGGCGTCGAGCGCGCGGCCGACGTCGCGGCGGATGGTCGCCAGGTCGGCGTCGACGCCGCGCAGGATCGGGGCGATGTTGCCGTCGGCCTCGGCCAGCAGCGCCCAGAGCAGGTGCTCGGGCGAGGCCTCGGTATGGCCGCGATCGGCCGCGAGGCGGAGCGTCGCCTCGATGGCCTCGCGGGACTTCTGCGTGAATCGATCGAGTTGCATGAACGTGTCCAGATCTCAGTCGGGTTGACTAAGATCTTAGCTGCGCGGCCGCCGTTCGTCTAGCGGCGCTTCACGTGGCGGATCGGGATCAGCGCCGTGCCGGGCGCCTCGTAGCGCACGATCTCCGCGCGCACCGACTCGCGGACGGCCTCGAGCCGCTCGACCTCCGCCTCGCGCGCCTCGATCTCGGCCAGCAGCTCGGCGGAGCGGCGCTCCATCGCGTCGAGCCGCCGCTGGGCGCGCTCGAGCTTGGTCTCGAGCTCGAGCACGCGCTCGACGCCGGCCAGGTTGAGCCCCAGCTCGGTCGTCATCTCCTGGATGCGGCGCAGCCGCTCGACGTCGGCCTGCGAGTACAGCCGCGTCCCCTTCGGCGAGCGCTTGGGCTCGATCAGCCCGCGCGCCTCGTACATGCGGAGGGTCTGGGGGTGCATCGCGGCCAGCTCGGCGGCGACCGAGATCATGAAGACCCCCCGGTCGCGCTCCACCTTCGCCGTCACCCGCGTCACCCGCCGCGCCGCCATCAGGCTGCGCTCTCGCTCCGGCGGGCGTCGCGCAGCAGCGCCTCGCGCGGGTTGCCGTTCATGACCTTCGAGAGCTCGTCGACGACCTGGCGCTGCTCGGCGGTCAGGTCCTTGGGCATCTCGATCACGAATCGATAGTGGATGTCGCCCCGGTCGGACGGGCCCTTGCCGAGGATCCGCGGACCCTCGCCTCGCAGGCGCTGGACCGTGCCGTGCTTGGTGCCGGGCGCGACCCGCAGGCGCTTGGTGCCGTGCAGCGTCGGGACCTCGACGTCGGCGCCGCCGATCGCCTCGGCGACCGTGATCGGCACCTCGACCTCGAGATGGTCGCCCTTGCGGGTGAACACCCTCGACTCGCCGACGTGGCAGACGACGTAGAGGTCGCCGGCCGGCCCGCCGCGCAGGCCCGCCTCGCCCTTGCCGGCCAGGCGGATGCGCGAGCCCTCCTTGACCCCGGGCGGGATGTTGACGCGGTACTTCTTGAGCTCGCGCAGGCGGCCCTGGCCCTGGCAGGTCGGGCACGGATCCTCGATCACGGTGCCCGATCCGCCGCAGCGGGTGCACGGGCGGGTGATCGAGAACAGCCCCTGGCCCTGGGACTCGACGCCGCGGCCCTGGCAGACCGGGCAGACGCTCGGCGAGGTGCCCGGGCGGGCGCCGGTGCCGCGGCAGGTCGGGCACGGGACGTGCGTGGAGACCGTGACCGGGACCTGCGCGCCCTCGACCGCCTGGTCGAAGGAGAGCGTGATCGCGGTCTCGAGGTCGCGGCCCCGCTCGGCCGCGGGCTTGGTGCGCGTGCCGCGCGCCTGCCCGCCGCCCTGGTTGAAGATGTTCGAGAGGATGTCCGAGAACGAGCCGAAGTCGCCGGTCTGGCCGGCCGTGCCGCCCCCGAACGGGTTGGCGCTGCCGAACACGCCACCGCCGCGGTCGTAGCCCTTGCGCTTCTCCGGGTCTCCGAGGACGTCGTAGGCCTCGGAGATCTCCTTGAAGCGGTCCTCGGCGCCGGGCTCCTTGTTGGTGTCCGGGTGGTACTGGCGCGCGAGCTTGCGGTACGCCTTCTTGATGTCCTCCTGGGACGCCTTGCGGTCGACGCCCAGGGTCTTGTAGTAGTCGCCGCCGCGCGCCATCTCGCCGGCTCCTACTGAGCGACCACGACGCGGGCGGGCCGCAGGACCACGCCGTTGATGCGGTAGCCCTGCTGGTAGACCTCGGCCACGGTGCCGGGCTCGACGCCCTCGACCGGGGTCTGCGCCATGGCCTCGTGCTCGTTGGGGTCGAACGCCTCCCCCACCGGCGCGAACGCCTCGATGCCGACGCGGCCCAGCGCGGCCTGCAGCTCACCGCTCACCATCGCGAAGCCCTTGACGACGTCCTCGTGGCCCTCGGCCGCCTTGAGCGCGAGCTCGAGGTGGTCGAGCGCGGGCAGCAGCTCGCGGGCGACCTTGGCGACGCCGCGATCGCCGGCCTGCGCGTTCTCGCGCGCCATGCGCCGGCGGTAGTTCTCGAAGTCGGCCTGGGTGCGCTGCGCGAGCGCCAGGTACTCGTCGCGCTCGCGCGCCTTGGCCACGAGCTGGTCGAGGTCCTGGGCGACCTCTGTCTCGGTCTCGGCCGCCGGAGTCTCGTCGGGAGCCTCGGAAGCCTCCGCGCCCTCGAGCGCGGAGGTCTCCTCGGTCTCGACCTCGGGCTGCTTGGTCCGGGTCTCGTCGCTCACTTGGACTCGTCCACCACCTCGGCGTCGACGACCTCCTCGTCCTCCGCGGACGTGGAGCCGTTGGCGCTCGAGCCGTTCTCGGCGGACGCACCGCTGGCGGCCTGCTCGGCCTGGGCGCGCTGGTACATCGCCTCGGAGACCTTGTGGAAGGCCGTCTGGAGGCGCTCGGCGGCGGCGTTGATCGCCGCGGCGTCCTCGCCCTTGACCGCCTCGTTGACCTCGGCGATCGCGGACTCGATCTCCTGCTTGGACGCCTCGTCGATCTGGTCGCCGAGGTCCTTGACCTGCTTCTCGGCGTTGTAGGCCGCGCTCTCGGCGTTGTTGCGCGCCTCGACGAGCTCGCGCTGGCGCTTGTCGTCCTCGGCGTGCGACTCGGCGTCGGAGACCATGCGCTTGATCTCGTCGTCGCTCAGCCCCGAGCCCGACTTGATCTCGATGCGCTGCTCCTTGCCCGTCCCGAGGTCCTTCGCCGACACGGCGAGGATGCCATTGGCGTCGATGTCGAAGGCGACCTCGATCTGCGGGATGCCGCGCGGCGCCGGCGGGATGCCGGTGAGCTGGAACTTGCCGAGCGACTTGTTGTACATCGCCATCTCGCGCTCGCCCTGGAGCACGTGGATCTCGACGCTGGGCTGGTTGTCCTCCGCGGTCGAGAACACCTCCGACTTCTTGGTCGGGATCGTCGTGTTGCGCTCGATCAGCTTGGTCATCACGCCGCCCTTGGTCTCGATGCCGAGGGTGAGCGGGGTGACGTCGAGGAGCAGGACGTCCTTGACCTCGCCGCCCAGCACGCCGGCCTGGATGGCGGCGCCGACGGCGACGACCTCGTCCGGGTTGACGCCGCGGTGCGGCTCCTTGCCGGTGAGCTCCTTGACCTTCTCCTGCACGGCCGGCATGCGGGTCATGCCGCCGACCAGCACGACGTGCTGGATGTCGTCGGCGCCCTTGGCCTTGGCGTCGTCGAGCGCCTGGCGGACGGGAGCGACGACGCGCTCGATGAGCGCCGACGCGAGCTCGTTGAGCTTCGCGCGGTTGAGGCGCACGTCGAGGTGCTTCGGGCCGGAGGCGTCGGCCGTGATGAACGGCAGGTTGATCTGCGTCTCCTGTGCGGAGGACAGCTCGATCTTGGCCTTCTCGGCGGCCTCGTAGAGGCGCTGGAGGGCCATCTTGTCGGTCGTCAGGTCGATGCCCTGGTCGCGCTTGAACTCGGCCGCGAGCCAGTCGACGACGGCCTTGTCGAAGTTGTCGCCGCCGAGGTGGTTGTCACCGGCGGTCGACTTGACGGCGAAGACGCCCTCGGCGATCTCCAGCACCGACACGTCGAACGTGCCGCCGCCGAGGTCGAAGACGAGGATCGTCTGGTCGGACTCCTTGTCGAGCCCGTAGGCGAGCGACGCGGCGGTCGGCTCGTTGATGA
>DATBDM010000084.1:0-10087 GCA_036269915.1 Solirubrobacteraceae bacterium
GTGGGAGAGTCGGCATGTGACGGCTCGGCTGGGCTCACGTCGCGGCTCCCGGCTCGTGCTCGCCGCGGCGCTCGCGGCGACGGCCGTCGTCGCGACCGGCGTCGCTTCGGTGCTGCTGTGGATCGCTGCGGCGCTCGTCGCCTGTGACAGCCTGCTGCCGCCGCCGGCGGGGACCTGGTCGGAGGCCGACGACCGCGTCCGCGCGGTCGTGCGCGCCCGGCGCATCGCCGAGCAGCGGCGGCGCATGCGCGGCCTCGCGCCGGAGCGGCTCGCGCTGCTCGATGACCGCCACGGCTGGGCGGCCGTCGCCGAGCACCGCGACCTCGGCATCCAGCCGGTCGAGGTGGCGTCGATCGTCGGCACCGTCGAGGCTGCGAAGGCCGACATCTTCGACGCCCGCTTCCGTCCGCACGGCTCCGACGCCGAGCACTGGAAGCGCCTCTGGCTCGCCGTCGCCCACGGCGCTTCCCTCCCGCCGATCTCGGTCTACCGCGTCGGCGACGTGCATTACGTCCGCGACGGCGACCACCGCGTCTCCGTCGCCCGCGACCACGGCCATACGACGATCGACGCGGAGGTCACCGAGCT
Source organism: Solirubrobacteraceae bacterium (assembly GCA_036269915.1). GTDB lineage: Bacteria > Actinomycetota > Thermoleophilia > Solirubrobacterales > Solirubrobacteraceae > DATBDM01. Next base: position 589 of record DATBDM010000084.1, read on the forward strand.
CCGCCGCCGGCCCGAGCGGGGTCTGGCCCCTTCATGAAGGGGCCAGACCCCTTCATCTGTTCTCAACAGGGTCTGACCCCCTTTAGCTAAAGAGGGTCAGACCCCCTTTAGGTTCGGGTGGGTCGTCGGGCGGGCGCCGGGAGGTAGCCTGCGACGCCATGGCACTGGGGAGCGTCCTGCTGACCGGCGCGGCCGGCGGCATCGGCTCGCACCTGCGCGCGCCGCTGCGCGAGCGGGCGACGGAGCTGCGGATCACCGACGTCGCTCCACTCGAGGCGGAGGCGGACAACGAGCGCGTGATCGTCGCCGACCTCACCGACGAGGCGGCGATCCTCGCCGCCGCCGACGGCGCCGACGCGATCGTCCACCTCGGCGGGATCCCGTCCAACCGCGAGTTCGGCGAGATCCTCGGCCCGAACATCGTCGGCACCCGCAACGTCCTCGAGGCCGCCCGCCGCGGCGGCGCGCGGCGGGTCGTCTACGCCTCCTCGAACCACGTCACCGGCATGTACGCGTCCGGCCATCCGCTCGACGGCACCGACCCCGTCCGCCCCGACTCCAACTACGGCGTCTCGAAGGCGTTCGGCGAGGCGCTCGCCCGCATGTACGTCGACAAGTTCGGGCTCGAGGTCGTGTGCCTGCGGATCGGCTCCTTCCGGCCGCGCCCGCGCGTGGCGCGCGAGCTGTCGACCTGGCTGAGCCCCGCCGACATGACCCGGCTGACGCTCGCCGCACTCACCGCGCCCGACGTCGGCTTCGAGGTCGTCTACGGCGTCAGCGCCAACCGCCGCTCGTGGTGGTCGCCGGAGCCCGGGCTGCGCATCGGCTACGAGCCGCGGGACGACGCGGAGGCGTACGCGGCGGAGCTCGAGGGCGACCCCGGCCCGCTCCAGGGCGGCGAGTTCGCCGCATGAGCCTGCGCGTCCTCGTCCTCTCCGGGGAGTACCCGCCGGTCGTCGAGGGCGGCCTCGCCCGGCACGTCCGCAAGCTGTCCGAGCAGCTCGTCGAGGACGGCGTCGAGGTCCACGTCGTCACGCGCGGCGGCGGCCGGCTCGACGCCGAGGAGGTCCGCCACGGCGTGATCGTCCATCGCGTGCGCGAGCCGGAGTTCCCCAAGCACGACCTCGACGCCTTCATCGCCTGGGTCGACCGCATGAACGAGGACATGCGCGCGACCGGCGACGAGCTGTGCGAGCGCGTCGACTTCGACCTCGTCCACTCACACGACTGGCTCGTCGCCGACGCCGCTCGCGCGCTCGCGCGCTCCCGCGCGCTCCCGTGGCTCGTGACCGTCCACGCCACCGAGCACGGCCGCCACCAGGGCTGGGTCGACAAGCACCCGCAGGCGCACATCCACGCCGTCGAGCGCCGGATGGTCCGCGCCGCGGACCGCGTGATCACCTGCTCGTACTTCATGCGCGGCCACGTCACCGACGTCTTCGGCATCTCCCCGCGCCGCGTGACCGTCATCCCGAACGGCATCGACCCGTCCGACCTGCAGCCCGTCGACGATCTCGCCCGCCTGCGCGCCCGCTTCGCCGAGCCCGAGGAGAAGCTCGTGCTGATGGTCGGCCGGCTCGTCTACGAGAAGGGCTTCCACCTCGCACTCGACGCGATGCCGCGGCTGATCGAGCGCCTCGGGGGCGTGCGCTTCCTCGTCGCCGGGTCGGGCACGGCAGACGACGAGCTCAAGGCGCAGGCGGAGCGGCTCGGCCTGACCCGCCACGGCACCTTCCTCGGCTGGACCGGCGACGACATCCTGCACTCGCTCTACCGAATTGCCGACCTGTGTGTCGTCCCGTCTCTCTACGAGCCGTTCGGGCTCGTCGCGCTCGAGGCGATGGCGTCGGGTTGCCCCACGATCGTCGCCGACACCGGCGGCCTGCGCGAGGTCGTGCCGGGCGGGCGCAAGGTCGGGCTGCGCTTCCGCGCCAGCGACTCCCACGCGCTCGCGCGCATGGCGGAGGAGCTGCTCGCCGACGACGCGCTGCGCGACCGGCTCGTCGCTGAGGCCTCCGAGCACGTCCTGCGCTTCGACTGGGCCGACGTCGCGCGCCAGACGGCCGAGGTCTACGCCGACGTGACCCGCGCGGGGACACCGGCGACCACCGCACCCGGCGGCACCGCCTCGCGAACCAGCGCGTAGGAGCCCACGAGCGCCCCCTCACCCACCTGCGCGCCGGCCAGCAGCGTCGCGTGCGCGGCGACGCGCGCGCCCGCACCGACGCGTACGGCCGCCGCCCGCACCGGCTGCTCGCGCGCCGGTCGCTCGACGTCGTCGTAGCCGGGGTCGGCGTCGGAGAGCAGGCACCAGTCGCCGATCAGCGCGTCCTCGCCGATCTCGACGCGCTCGACCGCCGCGACGGTCGCCCGCTCGCCGAGGCGGGCGCGCGCACCGATGTCGACCCGTCCGGCCGCCGCCTCGATGCGGCTGCCCGGCCCGAGCTCGCAGTCCGTGCCGAGCACCACCGACGCGCCGCGCGCGACCGACACGCGCGCGCCCGGAGCGAGCCATGCACCCGGCGCCGCGTCCAACCCACCACGCGCCCGGGCGCGCGCGACGCCCAGCCGCACGGCCGCCCGCAGCGACGCGAGCGGCGTGCGGCGCGCGGGCAGCACGGCATCGGCTCCGGCGGTGGGCGGCTGGGACACGCCGCCCACCTTGCCAGAACCGGCCTGGATCAGGCCGCGGCCGAGAGCGCCCGCGCGACGGGCAGCGGGGTGCGCCAGAGCGCGTCGTGGCCGAACGGCAGCCGCTCGGCCCGGCCGGCGCTCGCGGCGGCGATCAGCGCGTCCTCGGCGGCGTCGAGCTTCGGCGGCGTGTTCGAGGGCGCCATCACGGCGGCGACCTCGGCGGTCGTCAGCCCCTCCGGGAACGCCGCGAGCACCTCGTCCGCCTGCTCGGCGGTCGCCGGGGCGCGACGGGCGAGCGACGTGTCGAGGTTCGCGACGCAGACGTCGTAGGCCTCGGTCGACTGGAAGCCGCCCGCCTCGAGCGTGCGGCCGTCGTGCGCGGTGAAGACCAGGCTCGGGGCGGTGAAGCGGACCTCGCCCTCGGGCGTGGTCGCCTCCTTGCCCTGGAACTCGGTCGGGCCGCCACCGGCGGTCCGGGCCAGCCGGCGGTCGTCCTGGTAGGCGGCCTCGGTCGCGGGATCCTTGGCGGCGGCGACGAGCGCTGCGGCTTCGATGCCGGGCAGCCAGGCGAGCGCCTTGCGCTGATCGGCGGGATCCTCGAGGTCGAGCGTGGTGGTGAACTGCGCGAACTGCAGTGCGCGCAGGACCGCCCACTCGTGCTCGGGCGCCTGCAGCCGCGCGGCGACGACGACGCGGCACATCGCGCCGGTCGCGTGCACGTGGTCGCGCGGCTCGGTCGCGAACGGCATGCCGCGCGAGCGGAACGAGCGGTAGCCGGTGGCCATGCGCGCGCCGGTGTAGCCGCGCGACTCGTACTGCGCGCGCTCCTCGGTGAGCCCGATCATGACGTGGCGCCATTCGAGCTGGTCGCCGTAGCGCCAGCGCAGCACGGCGAGGTGCGGTGAAGCCGACCAGGCCCAAGGGCAGCCGGGGTCGGTGAAGTGCGTGATCTGCATCTGTGCCATTCCACTTCGATGATTGCACAAGCAAGGAACGACGAAACCTCGGTGTGTGCGGAGGCGGACCCGATTTCCGACCGCCGGGATTCGTAGCCTGCGGCCTCTTGCCGTACGACAGACCGCTCCCCGAGGGCCGGGCGGTGCGCTCCCGCACGCTCCCGTCCTGGCCCACGAACCGCCCCCTGCGCGCCTGGCAGCAGGCCGCAGCCGCCGAGGTGTTCGCCCACGAGGGCGCCGCCTTCCTGGCCTCCGCGACCCCCGCCGCGGGCAAGACGACGTTCGGGCTCCACGTCGCCCATCGGATGCTCTCCGAGCGCCGCGTGGCGCGCGTGTGCGTCGTCGCCCCGACCACGCACATCTGCCGCCAGTGGGCGGCCGACGCCGCCCGCTACGGGCTCGACCTCGAGCCCAACCGGCCCAACGCCGCCGGGCCGGAGCCGCGCGACCGCCACGGCGTCGCCGTGACCTACGCGACGCTCGCCGCCGGACCCGGCGTCCACCGCCGCCGCTGCGCCGAGTCGCCGACCCTGCTGATCGCCGACGAGCCCCACCACATGGGCGAGGAGGCCAGCTGGGGCCGCTCGACCCTGGACGCCTTCGCCTCGGCACGCTTCCGGCTGCTGCTCTCGGGCACCCCGTTCCGCTCGGACAACACCCCGATCCCGTGGGTGAGCTACGACGGCGACGGCATCTCCGCGGCCGACTACGCCTACGGCTACACGGACGCGCTGCTCGACGGCGTCTGCCGCCCCGTGACCTTCCACACCTACGGCGGCGACATGGAGTGGGTGAGCGAGGGCAAGCGCCGCAAGGCCGACTTCGAGGTCGTCCTGCCGCCGGCCGAGGCCGCGCGCCGGCTGCGCACCGCGCTCGACCCGGACGGCGACTGGATCAGCCACGTGCTGCGCGACGCGCACGCCCAGCTCGTCGACCTGCGCGCCGGGGATCACCCCGACGCCGGCGGCCTCGTGATCGCGGCCGACAAGGAGCACGCCGAGCGCCTCGCGGACCAACTCGCCCGCGTGACCGGCGACCGCCCAGATGTGGTGACCTCCGACGCAGCCGACGCCTCGCAGCGGATCGCCCGCTTCTCCACCGGCTCGAGCGCCTGGCTCGTGTCGGTGCTGATGGTCTCCGAGGGCGTCGACATCCCGCGATTGCGGGTCGGCGTCTACGCGACCGCTGCGCGGACCGAGCTGTTCTTCCGCCAGGTCATCGGCCGCTTCATCCGCCGTACGACCACGCCGCGCCAGCAGATGTCGCACGTGTTCCTGCCCTCGGACCCGACGCTCAAGCGGCTCGCGGTCGAGATCGAGGAGGAGCGCAACCACGCGCTCGTGCTGGGGGTGGGTGGGGACGATGTCATGCCGCTGGCCGAGCGCGCCGAGCGGGGAGAGCCGACCGAGGCCTTCCAGGCGCTGTGGTCGAGCGCCCGGCGCGACGACGAGGTCCTGCAGACCACCCAGCCCGGCGAGGCGCTGCAGCTGTTCGCCGAGCCGGGGCCGGCCCCGTCGCCCGCGCTCGCCGCGTTCGGCGGCGTCACGACCACGACCACGACGACGACCGCAGCCGCGCCAGCGCCCCGCGAGAGCGCGTTCGAGAAGCGCGAGCGCCTGCGCGAGAAGCGCCGCGGGCTCGTCTCCTCGCTGGCGCGGCTGACGCGCGAGGAGCACCGCACGATCAACGCGCGCATCAACCGCGACACGAACGCGCCGTCGGTGGCCAAGGCGACGGTCGAGCAGCTCGAGAAGGCGAACGCGCTGCTCGAGCGCGAGCTGGCGCGCCGCGGCGGGTAGCCGGCGCGGGCGAAGCTCAGTCGGCCGGGATCGTGACGTTGCGCCCGGCGGACTTCGCCGCCGAGAGCGCGTCCTGCGCGCGGGCCACGAGCAGCTCGGCCGGCTCCTCGCCGTCCCAGCGCGCGACGCCGGCCGACGCGGTCTGACCGCGCGGCGTCGCGGCGCGCACGCGGTCGAGCACCTCGCACGCCTCGCCGAGCCCGCACGACGGGAGCACGACCGCGAACTCGGTGCCCTCGAGGCGGGCGAGCACGTCGACCTCGCGCAGCTCGTTGCGCCAGCGCGCGGCGGTCTCCTTGATCAGCATGTCGCCCTCGCGCTCGCCGCGGAGCATGTTGAAGGCGCTCATGTGGTCGATGTCGACGATCGCGACCGAGACCGGCGTGTCGGCGCGGCGCGCGCGGGCCAGCTCGCGCGGCAGCTCGTCGTCCCAGACGCGGCGGGTCATCAGGCCCGTGTGGGGGTCGGTGAGCGCGAGCGCCTCCATGCGCGAGCGCAGCGCGGCATGCTCGATCGCCACCGCGGCCTGCGCGGCGAGCAGTCGCAGCACGCCGGCGGGGGCATCCGACAGCGCCTCGAGCGGCGCCTGCCAGATCACGATCAGCACCCCGGCGACCTGGCCGTCGCGCAGCACCGGCTCGAACACCGCCGAGCGGGCGCGCGTGGCCTCGACGAGGGGCTCCGCCAGCGCGGGGTGCTGGGTCGCGTCGGCGACGAAGTAGGTCTCCTTGGCCTGGAACGCGCGGCCGGGGCCGGCCTCCGCGCGCGGCTGGATCGTCACGGGCGCGACGGAGATGCCGGCCATCGCGGTCGACTGGAAGTCGCGGCCGGACGGCTCGAGCAGGAAGGCGATCGGCGCGCCGGCGACCTCGCAGGCGGCCTCGCAGACCGCGGTGCGCGCGTCGTGGCCGGTGGCGAGCGCCTTGGCGACGCGCCCGATGGCGCCCATCCCGCGGGCCTGATCGCGCAGCAGGTCGTTGAAGCGGCGCAGGTCGCGCTCGTTGGACTCGCGCTCGAGCTCGGCGGAGAGGACGCGGGCGAGCATGGTGAACAGCTGCTCGTCGGCCGGGCCGAACGCGCCGCGGCGGTCGTGCAGCGCCGCCAGCGCGCCGACGCGGGTGCCGTCGGAGAGCTCGAGTGGGACGCCGAGGTAGGCGCCGGCCTGCACGCGCTCCTGCATCGCGAGCGTCCCGTAGACGTCGCTTCCGGGCACGTCGTTGCACAGCCGCGGGCCTCGGTCCTCGGCCATGTGCGAGCAGAAGGCGTCGCCGAGCGGGATCGCCAGGTTCGAGCGCAGCCCGAGCGCCGCGCCGCCGCGGGCGTCGACGATGCGATGCGTGAACTGGCCGCGGTCGAGGTGCGCGAGGTAGAGGACCGCGTCGGGCATGTGGTGCTCGAGCAGGTCGAGCACGGCGCGTGTGGCGTCGGCGAAGGACCGGTAGGTCGCCGAGGACGCCGCCGCCGCTGCCTTGATCGCGCTCGTGTCCACGAGACTCATTGTGGGGTGACGGATACCCGGCGCAACGGGACATCCGTCTAGAGTCCGGACCCCAATGCGCCTGTGCACCTTCCTCGCACCGGGCGACGACGCGCCGCGCGCCGGCGAGGTGCGCGGCGACGAGGTCGTCGCGTACGCCTCCGGCACCGTCGTCGACCGCCTCGCCGCCGGGGCGCCGGAGCCCGCCGACGGCCCGTCGTTCGGCCTTGCCGACGTGACGCTGCTCGCGCCCGTCCCGCGCCCGCAGGCGATCTTCGGCATCGGCCTCAACTACGCCGCCCACGCGGCCGAGCAGGGCCGTGAGCTGCCCGAGCGGCCGATCGTCTTCATGAAGCTGCCGCGCTCGAGCGTGCCCGGCTCCGGCCCGGTCCGGCGCCCGCGGGTGGTCGAGCGGATGGACTACGAGGCCGAGCTCGTCGCCGTGCTCGGCGCCGGAGGCCGGATCGCCGGCTGGGCCGTCGGCGACGACGTCTCCGCGCGCGACCTGCAGCGCGCCGAGCCGCAGTGGACGCGCGCCAAGGGCTTTGACACCTCGTGCCCGTGGGGGCCGTGGATCACGACCGTCGACGAGCTGCCCGACGCCACGAGCCTGCGCATCCGCTCATGGGTCAACGGCGAGCCGCGCCAGGACTCGACGACCGCCGACCTGATCTTCGGCCCCCAGGTTGTCGTCGACTTCATCGCCGAGACGATCACGCTCGAGCCGGGGGACATCGTCCTCACCGGCACCCCGCAGGGCGTCGGTGAGGCGATGCACCCGCCGCGCTTCCTCGCCGCCGGCGACGTGGTGCGCGTCGAGATCGAGTCGCTCGGCGCGATCGAGCACGTCGTCGAGGACGCCTAGCTACGGCAGCGTCACGAACTGCCCGAGGAACGCGCGGGCGCTGGCGGTGTCGAGCCGGTAGTCGACGTTGGTCGAGCGGCACGGCGTGTCGCCGGTGATCGTCGTCCCCGCGATGATGTTCGTCTCGCTCGCGCCGCCGCCGAGGAAGTTCGGGCCGCCCGAGTCGCCGTAGCACGTGCCGGCGTTGTCGTTGGCGGGGTTCCCGGAGATCTTCAGCCACGTGTTCGTGACGGTGTTGAGCGTGCCGACGCCCGCGTAGCGTGAGTCGTCGTAGGCGAACTGCTTGCCGCCCTTCCCGCCGCTCGTCACCGCGTGCGCGCCGAAGCCGACCGAGGTGAACTGCTGCGAGCCGCTGAGGTTGCTCAGCGAGCCGGCCTTCGGCAGCCGCGCAGGCGTGATGCCCTTGACGGCCTTGTCGAGCACGACCACGGCGAGGTCCTGCGGGTCGCTCGCTGTCTGGTTGTAGCTCGGGTCGGCGTGGTAGGTGCCCGAGTAGGCCGTGCTCTTGCCCTCGACGTAGTGCGACGCGAAGCTCACCCGCACGCGCGGGACGCCCTCGTCGCAGTGCGCGGCGGTGAGGAACACGGTCGGGGAGATGAGCGTGCCGGTGCACTCGATCCAGGTCCCGTCGGAGTACGCCTGCTGGGCGAGCAGGCCGCCGACCTCGGGGTGGGCGTTGCCGTCGGGAGCGCCGTAGACGACCGCCCGGGCGGGCGTCGCGGCGATCAGGGCGGCCGCCGCGGTGGCGCCCGTGAGCATGAGAAGCTTTCGCATGCGCGCGAACGCTACTGCTATCCCGGGGGCGATGGACCGGTTTGCGCGCCCAGCGGCGCTCGTCGCCGTCGCGGTGCTCGCGGCCGGCTGCGGCTCGAGCACGACGACGCACGACCACGCGCGCCCGGCGGGCGGCGCGACGGCGTCCGCCACCCCGTCCGCGACGGCGACTGCGACCCCGGCGCCCGTCAAGCTGCATGTCACGGGCCGCGGCCACATGCCCGCCCCGGTCCAGCTTCCCGCGATGACCGCCGCCGGCCGCTCCGCGCTGGCGATGGGCGGGCTGAGCTCGGCCGACACGTCGCTGACCGACGTCGTCCGCATCGACGGCGCCAGCGGGCATCTCGTCGGGCACCTTCCCTCGCCGCTGCACGACGCGGCCGCGGCGACCGCCGGCGGCCGCACCCTGTTCATCGGCGGCGGCCAGTCGGAGGTCGGCAGCGCGGCGATCGAGCGCGTCACCCGCGGCGGCGCGGTGAGCTCGGCGGGGCGGCTGCCGGCGGGCGCGTCGGACGTCGAGGCCGCGACCGTCGGCGGCACCGCGTACGTGGTCGGCGGCTACACGGGCACGGCGCCGCTGACCACGATCGTCGCCGTGCGGCCGGGCGCGGCCCCGCGCGTCGCCGGCCATCTGCCGCGGCCGCTGCGCTACGCGGCGGTCGCCGCCGTAGGCGGGAGGGTGCTGATCGCCGGCGGGACCTCCGGCGTCACCGCCCGCCGCGAGATCCTCGCCTTCGATCCCGCGACCGGCAGCGTGTCGAAGCTGGGCGCGCTGCCGTCGCCGACGACCCACGCCGCCGGCGCGGCGCTGGGCGGGCGCTTCTACGTGCTCGGCGGGCGCGGCGCGCTGCTCACGAGCCAGCGCAGGACGATCCTCGCGATCGATCCCGCGAGCGGCCGCGTCGCGCGCGCGGGCCGGCTGCCGGTCGCGATCAGCGACGCGGGCGCCGCCTCGTTCGCCGACCACATCACCGTGGCCGGCGGCAGGACCGCC
>DATBDM010000085.1:0-31224 GCA_036269915.1 Solirubrobacteraceae bacterium
GCGATGACCTCGACGTCGGTCTCGGAGGTGAACGGCGTCCCGCGGTCCAGGAGCTCCTGCTTGAGCTCCATGTAGTTCTCGACGATGCCGTTGACCACGACGTGGACGCGGCCCTCGTCGTCGAAGTGCGGGTGCGCGTTCTCCTCGGTGACGCGCCCGTGCGTGGCCCAGCGCGTGTGCCCGATGCCGGTGGTCGCGGGCGGCGCCATGACCGCGATCGCGCCGCCGTCACCGTCCCCGGCCCCGCCGGCCTCGGCGACCGCATCGCGAAGGGACTGGAGGTTGCCGACGGCGCGCACCGACTCGAGCCGGCCGTCGGCCTGTACGGAGATGCCCGCGGAGTCGTAGCCGCGGTATTCGAGCTTCTGCAACCCCTCGAGCAGCACATCCGGTACGGAGCGCTGGCCGACGTAGCCGACGATGCCGCACATGGGCGTGCCTCCTTGGATCACGTCGTCGTGCCTCGAGCCGGCGGCGGACCGCCCGACCGGACAGCGTCAGTCTAGAGGCAATCCCGGCCGACGGCTCAGCCGTTGACCGGTCGCGCCATGTCGGCCTGGAGCTCGCTCGCGCTGAGGGCACGGTTGTAGACCCGGACCTCGTCGATCAGCCCGGCGAACCACTCGCTCCAGATGCTGTTGCCGCCGATTCGCAGCACGCCGGTGGAGACGCGGAGCGGGCCCTTCACGGTCTTGGTGCTCGCCTGGACCCCGTTGACGTAGATCCGCAGCGTCGCGTTGTCGAAGGTGGCGGCCAGATGCGTCCAGGCGTTGAGCGCGGTGTTCGTCACGCCGTTGAGCCCGATGTCTTTGTTGGTGAAGACGTGCGATGCGGGCTTCCCGCTGCCGTTGCCGGCGTAGAGCGAGTAGATGAGGCCCGTGGGCTGCTCCTTGAGCAGGACCGTGCGCCATGCCGAGCCGACGGCGGTCGGGCGGATCCACGCCTCGATCGTCATCCCCGACGTGAGGTCGAGGCTGCTGGAGTCGGGAACGGTCACCCAGTCGCTCGTCCCGTTGAAGCTGAGTGCGCCACCGAACTTGCCGGCGGTGCTGCGAGTCGCTCCGGTGATCGTGCCGGTGTTGCCCTTGCCGGAGGCGTCGGCGACCGAGCCGCCCGACGTCTCGTCGAAGCCCCAGGCCCCCACGACCCCCGACGACGCCGGCGGGGCGACCGTGAGCGTGACCGCGACCGTCTTCGGCGAGCCGGTGGCTCCCGCGGTCGTGGCGCTGACCGTCACGGTCGCGGTGTAGGTGCCCGCGGCCAGCCCGGCGATGTTCGGGGCGATCGAGAGCGTCGCCGGCGCGGTGGCGCTCGCGGGAGTCACGTTCAACCAGCTGGCATCGTCGGTGACGCTCACGTCGAGGCTGCCGCTCCCGCCGTTGGTCACCGTGGCGTTCTGCGCGGGCGGATTCGCGCCGCCCTGCGTGGCGCTGAACGCGAGGGTCGACGGCGAGACCGCGAGTGCGGGTGGCGCCGGGGCGTTGACCGTCAGCGTGACCGGGATCGTCGTGGGAGCGCCGTCCGCGCCGGGGGCCGCGAGGGTCACCGTCGCCGTGTAGGTGCCGGCGTCCAGGCCGGTGGTGGTCGGGGTGGCGGTGATCGTGCCGCCGTTCGTCCCGCTCGACGGGCTGACGGCCAGCCACGCTGCGTCGTCGGAGACGGACCAGCTCAGCGTGCCGCCTCCCGTGTTCGCCACGGTGAGCGTCTTCGCGGCCGGGCTCGCGGCGCCCTGGGTGGTGGTGAAGGCGAGGCTTGCCGGCGTCACCGAGAGCGCCGGCGGCTTGGGCGCGTCGACCGTCAGCGTCACCGGGATGGTCTTCGGCGACCCGCCCGCCCCCGCCGCGCTGACGGTGACGTCCGTGGTGTACGTGCCGGGCGCCAGACCCGCGATCGACGGGGTCACGGTGATCGTCCCCGCGTTCGTGCCGCTCGACGGCGACAGCGCGAGCCAGCTCGCCGACTCCGAGGCGCTCCAGGCCAGCGATCCGCCGCCGGCGTTGGTCACGCTCAGGGTCTTGGCGCTCGGGTCGGCGCCGCCCTGCGTCGCGCCGAACGACAGGCTGCCCGGGCTCACCGCCAGGGCCGGCGGGGTCGGCGCGCCGTTCTTGAAGACGACCGTCGCCATCATCCACGGCGTGCTCGCGCCCGTCGACACCCGTGCCGCCGGCGTGTCGCCCGTGCCGGCGGTCTGGTCCTCGGCCAGGAACTCCATGTCGCTGGTCGGAGAGACGTTGACGCGCTGCGTGAAGTTGGGATCGGCGCCGAGCGTGCGGCCGAACCCGGAGTCCGCGTAGACCCCGAGGGCCAGCTCGTTGTCGCCGGTCAGCGCGGCGGTCGGCCCGGAGGTGACGAACCCGGCCGCGGATGATGTGCCGGTGGCGGTCTTGACCGCGTCCACGGCTGCGGCGCCCGCGGCTGCCGACAGGTTCGCGTACTCGAGCGCGGCCCCGCCGATGTCGGCGCCGCCGGTCGCCGTCACCGTGATCGTCGGCTTGGTGCCGTCACCGGCGGTGATCGGCGCCGTCCAGACGCTGAGCTGCGTGCCGTCGGACGCCGTGACGCTCGTCGCCTTCGTCCAGGTGTTGCCGGCCGAGTCCGTGACCCCGGAGATCGTCGCGTTCCCGCTGCTCCACACGCCCGCCATCACGACCATCCGGTCGCCGCCCGTGATGTTCGCCGACGGGGTCAGCTGCAGGGTCGAGCCCGAGGGGCTGCGGCCCGACACGCTCTGGATGAAGCGCGGGCCGGCGTTCGGCGTGACGGCGTTGGACGCGGCGGATTCCGGCCCGGAGCCGACGGAGTTGACGGCGGTCACCGTGAACGTGTAGGCGGTGCCGTTCGTGAGGCCGCTCACGAGGCCCGAGGTCGCGGCCGGCGAGCCGGTCACGGTCGTCGGAGCCTGCGCGACCCCGCCGGCGTAGGGCGTCACCACGTAGCGGGAGATCGTCCGGCCGCCGTCGGCGGGCGCGGTCCAGCGCACGGTCGCCTGGGTGTTGCCCGCGCCGGCGGTGACGCCCGTGGGCGCGTCGGGCACTCTGGGCGCGGTCGGCGTCACCGGGTTGGACTCCGGCGAGAAGGCGCTGGTGCCGCTGCCGTTCGCGGCCTGGACCTTGAACGTGTACGTGATGGCCGGGTCGAGCCCGCCGACGGTCACGGAGTTCGAGAACGGCGCGGCATCCGCGGTGGTCGTGGGCTGTGCCGCCGACCCGATGAACGGCGTGACGATGTAGCGCGACGGCGAGCCGCCGGTCACGGACGCGGAGAACGTCACGGTCGCGGAGCCGGGCCCCGGCGAGGCGCTGACGGGCCCGACCGGGCCGGGCGGCAGCTTCGGCGTGAACACCACGTCGACCGCGTAGTTCTCACCGAAGTACGTGGAGGTCGGGAAGCTCGACGAGTCGTCGTACGTGTAGACGCCGTTGGGGCTTCCGCCGTTGGCGCTGATCGCGTGCAGCGGCCCGGAGTCGAGCACGTTGCCGCCGACGGGGCTCGGCATGTAGAAGTAGCTCGAGGAGACGGAGTAGTGCCCCCTGGGCGCGAAGTAGGACGCGACGTAGGTCGTGCCGGCGGTGATGCTGACCGGCGTGGCGAAGTTGAGCTGCTGCCAGCCGGTGCTCGACTCCCCGGAGAACGTGCCCGTGGCCAGGAGCGCGCCGCTCGTCGACCAGAGGTTGCCGATGTGCGTTCCCGTGTTCAGCGACGACTTGTAGAAGCGCACGCCGGTGATGGACCCGTCGAGATCGGCCTTGAAGCGGACGCCGACTTCGATCGCGCCGCCGTCGCTGTCGTCGAGCGTCCAGGGCGTCACGTTGGGGCCGGCCATGGTGCAGGGGCAGCCGACGTCGACGCTCACGCTCGGCGGCGAGGGCTCGAGGTTGCCGCTGTCGTCGACGGCGCGCGCGAGGATCCTCGTCGTCGGAGCGCCGTGCACCACCCAGCTGTAGCTCCAGGACGTGGTCCCCGTCGCCGGATGCCACGTGTTCCCGCCATCCGTGGAGACCTCGACGCCGCCGACGATGCCGCCGCTGTCGGCGGCGGTGCCGGAGATCGTCACCTTCGACCCGTCAGCGAGCGCGGCGCCTTGACTGGGAGTCGCGATCGTGGTCGTGGGCGCCACGGCGTCCGTCGACGCCGAAGCCGCGACGAGGCCCGTCATCAACGTCGTCGCCTGCAGCCCCATGTCCGCGAACAGGTTGACCGTCGCCTGTTGCATCACGGCATCCGCTGCTGAACCCCCCGGCGGGCCGGCATTGCTCCAGGCGTTGGTCGTATCCAGGCCCCACGCCCATTGGACCGTGCCGCCGCCGAACACGAGCGCGCCGCTGGGAGCCCGGTACATCGTCAGATGATGCGTCTGGGTGGTCGGCGACTGCACGGTCGTGCCGTAGTCGGTGAACGATTCGACGCCGCTCACGGTCGTAGTCGACAGGTCGAACTCGCCGGCCGGGCGGAAGCCGTTGTCGACGTCGACGTCCCACTCGTAGCCGAGCGTCTGATTGCCCGCCCCCAGCGTGCGCGACTGGCCGGCGCCCAGGTTCGCCACCGCGGTGTTGCGCCAGAGCCGCAGGTCCTTCTGCGCCGCCGGCACCTTGATGTCCGAAGAGCCGGAGTTGACGACGAACAGCTGGCCCGTCAGCGAGTTCTCCGGGCGGCCCCCGTCTCCCGGCGGGCTGAAGCGCGGGTCGCGCCAGGTGCCCGTCCACGCGACCGGGTCCGTGGGGGCGTCGAAATGGGTGTCCTTGTACGTCGTCAGCGTCCGGTACGGCGCCGAGGTGCCGTCGGCGCCGCTGTTCTCCCAGCGCGTCTTCCAGAACACCTCGTTGCCGCTGAAGAACGCGAGGTTGACCCCGGCGTCCCGCGCCGCCTCCACGCTCGCGCGCTCCGGCCCCGACCAGTACTCGTCGTGACCGCTGGAGACGATGAGCTTGTGCGTGCGCACCAGCGCCGGGTTGGCCGCGACGTCGGCTTGGCTCATGTAGCTCACGTCGTAGCCGTTGCGCTCGACGAAGCGGATCAGCTGGTACTCGGCATAGAAAAGGTACGACCGTCCGCCGTCCTGGGGGATCGTGCCGTCGAAGGGGCGGTTGTAGGAGACCGAGAACGCGGCCTTGTACCCACGCGGGTTGCCGGGCGGGCAGGGCGAGGTACACGAGTACAGGCTGTTGCCGCCGTAGCTGTTGTACGCCTGCCACGTCGAGTCCGACGTGCGCAGCAACATCTGCGAGCCGCCGGCATCGTCGCGGACGACGAACGGGATCTGGCTGGCGCCGCCCGTGTCGTCGCGCACCAGTCGCGCGATGTACATCCCCGAAACCGCATCGGCGGGGACCACCCAGGAGGCCGAGACGCCCCAGTTGCCGCAGTCGATCAGCCCCGTGGATGCCGTCGTGAGGCAGCTGGGCTGGGATTGCGGCAGGTTGGCGGACGGGCGGATGCCGGCCGCTTGCAGGCGCGCGCCGTTGCCCTGGTAGTAGCCCAGCCGGTAGACGTCGATGTGGTAGGACGACGCGGTCGTCTTGATCTTGAAGCGGATCGTCCCGCCCTTGTTGACGCTCATCGTCGTGGCGTAGCCCTGGATGCTCGAGTCACCCGAGCCGTTCACCTGCCACGTCGAGGGGGCGCTCCCCGGCTTGGCGTTCTCACAGGCGACCGGGTTGGCGCAGGCGGCCAAGCCGGCGGCGGGATGGAAGGCGAGCACCACGACCGCCGCGGCGAGCACGGTCAGCAGCCGCCGCAGTACGGGGCGGGCGGCGGGTGTCGTGGCGGGAGCTCGGGTCATGGCTGGATCGAGGAACAGCCATCCACGACGTCCGGGACGGCTAGGCGCGATGTTCGTCCCCGGCGGCGGGCGCCGCGTCACCCAAAGGTCGAGTTCGCGAGCCGGCCGAGAGCCGGATTCGACCCGTGGTTCGCGCTTCAGCCGTGCGCCGGCTGGCCGCCGGCTGCGGCGATGTCGGTGCGAGGGACGTCGACGGTCGGGGAATCCGCTCCGCCCATCCACACCTGCGGCCGCCCGGATCCGTCCGCGTTGACCATCCAGACACGCTCCCCGTCTCCGTAGACGAGGTGCTGGTCGTCCACCCAGGCCAGCTGGTCGTCGACCGAGCGGGTCTCGGCCAGCGCCGTCTCGCGCCCGGTCGCGAGATCCAGCACGTGGAAGCGCCAGACGGTCGGGTCGTGCGCGATCACCTTCTTGTAGCCGATGCGGGTGCCGTCAGGCGAGAGCGAAGGGCACTCGACGTTGTCGTGGATCGTGCGCCCGCTGCGCGCGGAGATCGACCCGCGCACCAGGTACGAGTGGCCTCCGAAGGAGAGCGTGGCATAGAACGTGTCGCCGTCCCCGGCGAACGTGAGGCCCCAGTAGTTGCGCGAGCGGGCATCCACGACCGCGCCGTCGTGGGTGAAGCGGAAGTCGCGCTCGAGGTCGCCAGCGGGCTTCCCGGTGCGCATGTCGACGAGCGTCGTCGCGGTCGAGAACTGGCCGGGCTTCGCGTAGGCGTGCCCCACGACGAACGTCGTCACTCCGCCCCAGCGACCGTCGGGAGAGACGCGCGCCCGGCTCGGCACGCCGGGGACGTTGAATCGGTGCAGCACGCGCAGCCGCGCGTCCATCACCTCGACCGACGTCTCGGTGCCGAGGACGTCGAGGCAGATGCCGCGGCCGGCCGCGAAGGCCACGCGCTGGCACGCCGGCCCGGCGAGCGCGGGCCTTCCCGGCGTCCGGCCATGCAGGGACGCCACCTCGACCCGTCCGTAGGTGGCCGGGTGGCTGCGGTCGACCGAGCGCAGGACGGCGAAGGGGTCTCCGCCGGACAGGATCTGCCGCGCCTGCGGCCGATCCTCGCTCACGGCGCGGTCCGCGGCGGCGCGGCCCTGCGTGGCTCGGAGGACGGTCGCCGCCGCGAGCGCGACGATCGCGACGCCGCACACGACCGCGAGCCCCACGAAGAGGCGGATGCGGCTACGCGTGCGCAATGTGCAGCCCTTGGACTGCCACGACCATCGCGATCACGAGCCCCGCGGCGAACAGCCCGATCGCCGCATGCACGCCGACCCAGGTCCAGAGCGCGCCGAAGACGATCGAGGCGACCAGGCGGGCGGCGCTCGTCGACGTCCCGAGCAGCGCGAGACCGCTCCCGCGCAGCTCTTCGGGGAGGCGGGCGCTTCCCATCGCGGCGATGACGCCGTCGGTCGCGGCGTAGTACGTCCCGAGCAGGGCGAGCGCGCCCGCGACCGACAACGCGCCCGCCGACGGCGCCATCAGCAGGCAGTACACCGCCAGCAGGAGCACGTAGCCCCCGATCAGCACGCGGCCGCGGCCGATCCGGTCCGAGAGGCGCCCGAGCGGCGCCGCCAGCAGCATGTAGAGCAGCGCGGTGCCCGTCGCCAGCAGGGGGAAGAGACTCGCGCCGAACTCGATCCGGTCGCGCAGGACCAGGTAGATGAACCCGTCGCTCGCGGTGGCGAGCCCGAGCGCTCCCGCGGCCAGCGTCAGCGCGCGGAAGTCGCGCTCGCCGAGCAGCGCGAACGCCGCCCGCATGTCCGTCTTGGGGGCTTGTTCACGCGCTCGCGACGTCGGCTCCCGGACGAGGATGGAGATGACGAAGAAGCCCATCAGGGCGAAGATGAAGGAGATCGCGAACAGCGAGTGGAACGCGTTCGGCGCGACGGCGAGCAGCGCGAACGCGATCAGCGGGCCGATGAGCGCGCCGGCCGTGTCCATCGCCCGGTGCACGCCGAACGCCGTGCCCAGCTCGCGCTGCGGAGCGGACAGCGAGATCATCGCGTCACGCGGCGCGGTCCGGATCCCCTTGCCGGCGCGATCGAGGATCACGATCGCGCTCAGGCTGCCCAACGCCCCTCCCACGAGCGCGAGACCGAGCTTGCACACGGCGGACACGCCGTAGCCGATCGAGGCGATCAGCTTGTGGCGGCCGAGACGGTCGCCGAGGAAGCCGGAGCCCAGGCGCACGAACGCGCCCGCACCCTGGTAGAGGCCGTCGATGAGGCCGTACTGCAGCGGCAGGAAGCCGAGCGTGCTGACGAGGTACAGCGGCAGGATCGCCGAGACCATCTCCGAGGACACGTCGGTGAGCAGTGAACAGGTGCCCAGCAGCAGCACCGTCGTGCCGACGCGCGAGCGCAGGCCGCCCGACACGGCGGCGCGGCGCGCGCGCCCAAGGGCGCCGGTGCTCTCGACCGTGTACATCCGCCCAAGCAACGGCGCCGGGCGGCGACGGCTTCCGCCCCGCCGATGAGCCCGCGCGAGAGGAGGCTCAGGCCGGGTCTGACCCGACGAGCGCCACGAGCCGGCCGCACACGCCGTCGGCCTCCTCGCGTGTCGGCGCCTCGACCATCACACGCACCAGCGGCTCGGTGCCGCTGGGTCGGACCAGCACCCGGCCGCGTCCCTCCAGCGCGGCCGACTCCCGGTCGACGTCCTCGCGCAGCGCATCGACCGCGGCCGACAGCGCCGCGCGGTCCGGGAGCCGCACGTTGACCAGCACCTGCGGGAGCTTCTCCATCGCTCCTCGTCGTGCGAGGTCGCCGTCGCCCAGCGCCTCGAGCGAGAGCAGCGCGGCGGCAATGCCGTCGCCCGACGGCACGAACGAGGTGTCGATGATGTGGCCCGACTGCTCGCCGCCGAGCGTCCAGCCGCGGTCTCGCAGCGCCTCGAGCACGTAGCGGTCGCCGACGTCGGTCGTCGCGACCTGCACGCCGGCGGCGGCCATCGCCTGGTGGAAGCCGAAGTTGGTCATCACCGTCACCGCGACGCCGTCACCCGGCAGGCGGCCGCAGCGGCGCAGGTGCAGGGCGGCGAGCGCGATCAGCTCGTCGCCGTCGACGACGGTGCCGGTGCGGTCGGCGGCGAGCACGCGGTCGCCGTCCCCGTCGAAGGCGAAGCCGAGGTCATAGCCGCCGCCGGCGACGGCCGCGGCGAGCGCCTCGACGTGGGTCGAGCCGCAGCCGGCGTTGATGTTGCGCCCGTCGGGCTCCGCGGCGACGACCTCGACCGTCGCGCCGAGGCGGCGGAAGATCTCCGGGGCGGCCGCGTAGGTCGCGCCGTTGGCGCAGTCGAGCAGGATCCGGCGCCCGCTCAGGTCCAGGCCGGAGAAGCGCTCCGCGAGCGCGTCCACGTAGTCGCCGAGCACGCCCTCGAGCCGGCGCACGCGGCCGATCGCCGCGGCCGGCGCGGGCGGCTGCTCGAGCGCCGCCTCGATCTCGAGCTCGGTCGCGTCGGAGAGCTTGAAGCCGTCGCCGCCGAAGAACTTGATGCCGTTGTCGGCGAACGGGTTGTGCGAGGCGGAGAGCACCACGCCGAGGTCGTAGCCGTGGCGGCGGATCTCGAGCGGGGCGCCGGGGGTCGGCAGCACGCCGCCGAGCAGCGCCTCGCCGCCCGCGGCGGCGATGCCTGCCGCGACCGCGGCCTCGAGCATCTCCCCCGACTCGCGCGTGTCGCGGATCACGAGCACGCGCGCGCGGCTGCCGCCGGACACCCGCGCCGTGGCGGCGCGGGCCAGCGCCAGCGCCAGCTCCGCGGTGACGACCTCGCCCGCGACTCCGCGGACGCCGTCGGTGCCGAACAGCTTGCGGACCCGGCGCGGCTCGTCTCGCGCAGGGCCCCCGAGGGCCGTGCGGAGTTCCATCCCGCTAGCGCTTGGAGAACTGCGGCCGCTTGCGGGCCTTCTTCAGGCCGGCCTTCTTGCGCTCCTTGACGCGCGGGTCGCGCGTGAGGAAGCCGCGGCGCTTGAGCTCCACACGCAGCGTCGGGGCGGCCTCGATGAGCGCGCGCGAGATGCCGTGGCGCAGGGCGCCGGCCTGGGCCGACACGCCACCGCCCTGGATCGACGCGATCACGTCGATGCGCGTCTCGTAGCCGACGGTCTCCAGCGGCTGGCGGATCGTGCGCTGCAGCGCGGTGCGCGGGAAGTGCTGCTCGAGTGTGCGGCCGTTGACGACGTACGCGCCGGTGCCGGGGCGCAGCGACACGCGGGCGATCGCGCTCTTGCGCTTGCCGGTGGCGCGGTAGCGCGCGGCGGCGGCGAGGTCGATCGACGCGTCGGCGATCGGCTGCGTCAGGTCCTCGGAGTCGCTGTCGTCGGAGGCCTCGGCCTCGTCGTCGTCCTCTGAGTAGTAGGCCGGGCGGTCGCCCTCGCCGTCGCGGACGATGTCGACCTCGAGGTCGGCGCCGGGGATCTCGGGCTTGACGCGAGGAGTCTGCTCCTCCTCGACGTCCTCCTCCAGATCCTCGTCGGTCACGACCGCGTCACCTTCGACGACGACCTCGTCGGCAGCGGCCTCGACGGGCTGCTCCTCGGTGGTCTCCTCGGCTGTGGGCTGCTCCTGCTCGTTCTTCTCTTCGTCCGCCATGGTTCTCCTACCGAGTCTTCAGTTCGAGCGCCCGCGGCTGCTGCGCGGCGTGCGGATGGTCGGGACCGGCGTAGACCTTGAGCTTGGTGAGCTGCTTGCGGCCGAGGCGGTTGCGCGGCAGCATGCCCTTGACGGCGAGCCGGATGACCTCCTCGGGACGCCGCTCGAGCATGTCGTTGAGCGTGCGCGTCTTGAGGCCGCCGGGATAGCCGGAGTGCCGGTGGTAGAGCTTCTCCTGCCGCTTTTGACCCGTGACGGAGATCTTCTCCGCGTTGACCACGACCACGAAGTCACCCGTGTCGATGTGCGGCGTGTAGGTCGGCTTGCGCTTGCCGCGCAGCGCGTCGGCGATCTGGGTCGCCAGGCGGCCGAGGGTCTGGCCCTCCGCGTCGACGAGGAGCCAGTTGCGCTCGCGATCTAGGGGGGTGGCGACGTAGGTCTTCAAGGAAGTCAGGTGGTGGTCGTTGCCGAGGGCATGGAGACATCGCGCGGAGTCCGCGCGGCGGTCGACCATCATAGCGGCGTGCTCCTTGCCTTCCTCCCCAGCCCGTCGTCGAACGGCATCCAGATCGGTCCGGTGCTCCTGCACGCCTACGGGCTCTGCTACGTGGTGGCGATCATCGCCGCCGTCGTCATCTCCAGCCGGCGCTGGGCGGCGAAGGGCGGCGACCCGTCGCTGCCGCAGGAGGTCGCGATCTGGGGCGTGCCGGCCGGGCTGATCGGGGGGCGGCTGTACTTCCTCGCCACGAGCTGGAACGAGGTCCCCGACCACTGGTGGGGGCCGTTCGCGATCTGGAAGGGCGGCCTCGGCATCTGGGGCGGGATCGCCGGCGGCGTCCTCGGCGGCCTCATCGTCCTGCGCCGCCGCAAGGTCGACATCCCGCTGTTCATGGACTGCGCGGCGCCCGGGCTGCTGGTCGCGCAGGCGATCGGGCGGATCGGCAACTGGTTCAACCAGGAGCTCTTCGGCGGCCCGACGACGCTGCCGTGGGGGCTCGAGATCGATCCCCAGCACCGCCCGGCGGGCGACGCCCAGTACGCCACCTTCCACCCCACGTTCCTCTACGAGCTGATCTGGAACCTGGCGCTCGCCGCCTTCCTGGTGATCCTCGGCCGCCGGCGACACATCCGCCCGCCGGGGATCTTCGCGCTCTACGTGGCGGGCTACTCGTTCGCGCGCATCGGCGAGGAGCTGCTGCGCACGGACCCGTCCAAGCACGTGCTGGGCATGCGGTTGAACTTCTGGGTCGCGCTCGTGCTGTGCGTCGGAGGGCTCGTGTGGTTCTGGCGCACGCAGCGCGCGGGCCGCGACGAACGCGCCGGTCAGTCGCCCGGCCGCACCGCCGCGCCGGACTCCGCCGCGCGGTAGAGCGCGGCGATCGCGCGCGCCTGGCCGAGCGCGTCCTCGCGCCCGAGCGGCGGCGGGCCGCCGGCGCCGCGCACCGCATCGCCGACGCGCTCGAGCTCGAGCCGGTAGGAGCTCTCGACGGCGGGAGCGATCACCTCGACGGCGCCGTCCGCGCGCGTGAGCAGGATGCCGGGCTCCAGGCAGTGCCAGGGGTCGTTGACGCGGATCGTCCCCGCGCTGCCCACCACCTCCAGGTGCGAGCGATCGGGCACGTGGAAGCCGCAGTCGAAGTGCGCGAGCACGCCGCCCGCGAAGGACAGCGTCCCGGCCAGCCGCACGTCGACGCCGCTCGGCCCGAGGTCCTGCTGCGCGGTGAGCGCCTCGGGCTCGCCCGCCAGCAGCCGCGCGGCGCTGACGCAGTAGCAGCCGACGTCCATCAGCCCGCCGCCGTCGAGCTCGGCGCTCAGGCGCGCGTCGTCCGGGTCCTCGCAGGGGTGCGTGAACGCGGAGGCGATCGTCCGCAGCTCGCCGATCGCCCCGTCGCGGAGGAGCTCGGCGAGGCGCTCGATCTGCGGGTTGTAGCGGTACATGTAGGCCTCGGAGAGCACGAGGCCGGCGCGCTCGGCGGCGTCGAAGGCCTCCCGGACCTCCACCGGCCGGCGGCTGTAGGGCTTCTCGCAGAGCACGTGCTTGCCGGCCGCGAGCGCCTTCAGCGTCCACGGATGGTGCAGCGCGTTGGGCAGCGGGACGTAGACCGCCTCGACCTCCGGGTCGGCGAGCAGCGCCTCGTAGGAGCCGTGGGCGCGCGCGATGCCGTGACGCTGCGCGAACTCTGCCGCCCGATCGCCGTCGCGCGAGCCGACGGCGACTACCTCGACAGCGTCGGAGCGCCGCGCGCCGGCCAGCAGCTTCTCGTTGATCGCCGCCGTGGAGAGGATCCCCCAGCGGACGGGCGCTACTCCCACTCGATCGTCCCGGGCGGCTTGCTCGTGATGTCGAGCACCACCCGGTTGACCTCGCGGATCTCGTTGATCATCCGCGACGCGACCTGCTCGAGCAGGTCGTACGGCAGCCGCGCCCAGTCAGCGGTCATGGCGTCGTCGGAGGTGACGGCGCGGATCGCCACGAGGTAGCCGTAGGTGCGCTCGTCGCCCTGCACGCCGACCGTGCGGATGTCGGGCAGCACGCAGAAGGACTGCCACAGCTCGCGGTAGAGCCCGGCCTTGCGGATCTCGTCCTGGAGGATCGCGTCGGCGTTGCGCAGCGTGTCCAGGCGCTCCTTGGTCGCCTCGCCACCGACGATGCGGATCGCCAGTCCCGGCCCCGGGAACGGCTGGCGCCAGACCAGCCGCTCGGGCAACCCGAGCTCGGCCCCGACGGCGCGCACCTCGTCCTTGAACAGCGCCCGCAGCGGCTCGACGAGCTCGAACTCGAGGTCCTCGGGCAGGCCGCCGACGTTGTGGTGGGACTTGATCGTCGCCGCCCCGGTGCCGCCGCCGGACTCGATCACGTCCGAGTACAGCGTGCCCTGCACGAGGTACTTCGCGTCGCCGATCCTGGCCGCCTCCTCCTCGAAGACGCGGATGAACTCGGCGCCGATCGCCTTGCGCTTGGCCTCCGGCTCGCTCACGCCCGCGAGCCGCGCGAGGAAGCGCTCCTCGGCATCGACCGCGACGAGCGGCACCTTGAAGTGGTCGCGGAACGCGGCGATCACCTGCTCGCCCTCGTTCTTGCGCATCAGCCCGTGGTCGACGAACACGCAGGTCAGCTGGTCGCCGACCGCGCGGTGCACGAGCAGCGCGGCGACCGATGAGTCGACCCCGCCCGAGAGCCCGCAGACCACGCGCCCGTCGCCGACCTGGCGGCGGATGGCCTCGACCTGCTCGTCGATGATCGACGCCGCGCTCCACGTGCGCTCGCAGCCGCAGATGTCCTCGAGGAAGGTGGTCAGCACCTGCTGGCCGTAGGGCGTGTGGACGACCTCGGGGTGGAACTGGATCCCGTAGATGCCGCGCTCGGGGCTCTCGAGCGCGGCGACCGGCGACGCGGTGGAGCTCGCCAGCGCGGCGAACCCGGGCGGCGCCTCGTAGACCGTGTCGCGATGGGACATCCAGCAGGCCTGCTCGGGCGGCGTGCCCGCGAGCAGCTGGCCGGGCTCGTGCACGGTGAGCGCCGAGCGGCCGAACTCGCCGATCTCCGCGCCCTCGACCTTGCCGCCCAGCGTCAGTGCGATCGCCTGCATGCCGTAGCAGATGCCGAGCACCGGGATCCCGAGCTCGAGCAGCTCCGGATCCAGCCGTGGCGCCCCCGGCGCGTACACCGACGCCGGACCGCCGGACAGGATCAGGCCCTTCGGGTTGCGGCGGCGCACCTCGTCGACGCCGACGTGGTGCGGCAGCAACTCGGAGAAGACGCCGCACTCGCGGACGCGGCGGGCGATCAGCTGCGAGTACTGGCCGCCGTAGTCGAGCACCACGACCTCGTCGGTCGCGACGCCGCGTTCGAGCTCGAGCTCCTCGACGGGCTGGTCCGCGGGCAGGGCCGAGCCCCGCCCGCGCGACTGCAGGTCAGCTTGCGACAAGCGACACGTTCCCGCCGCGCGCCGCCATGCCGATCGACTGCTCGCGCTGGAGGTGCTTGCCCTCGGTCTGCAGCGCGGGCGCCACCATCAGCTCGGCCCGGTTGAACTCGGCGATGTCCTGGTAGCCGCACGTCGCCATCGACGTGCGCAGGCCGCCCATCAGGTTGAACGTGCCGTCGTTCTCGCGCGCGGGGCCCGAGATGATCTCCTCGAGCGTCCCGTTCTGCGTGGTCTTCACGCGCGCCCCGCGGGGGAGCGTCGGGTGGAACGTGGCCATGCCCCAATGGAACCCGTGGCCGGGGGCCTCGTAGGCGCGGGCGAGCGGGGAGCCGACCATCGCCGCGTCGGCGCCGCAGGCGATCGCCTTCGCGACGTCGCCGCCGGTGCGCATGCCGCCGTCGGCGATCACGCGCACGTACTCGCCGGTCTCGAGCATGTGCTGCGAGCGCGCGCCCGCGACGTCGGCGATCGCCGTCGCCTGTGGGACGCCGACGCCGAGCACGCCGCGCGTGGTGCACGCCGCGCCGGGACCGACGCCGACGAGCACGCCCGCGCAGCCGGTGCGCATGAGGTGCAGGCCGGCCGAGTAGCTTGCGCAGCCGCCGAGGACGACGGGCACGGGGATCTCGCGCACGAACTCCTTGAGGTTGAGCACGTGGCCCTGGCTCGAGACGTGCTCGGCCGAGATGACCGTGCCCTGGATCACGAGGATGTCGAGACCGGCGTCGAGCGCGATCTCGTAGAACTGCTCGACGCGCTGCGGGGTGAGGGACGCGGCGGCCACGACGCCGTGCTCCTTGATCTCGCGGATGCGCTGCGCGATCAGCTCCTCCTTGACCGGCTCGAGGTAGATCTCCTGCATCTCGCGCGTGGCCTGCTCGCGCGGCAGGCCCGCGATGCGCGCGAGGATGTCGTCCGCGTCCTCGTAGCGGGTCCAGATGCCTTCGAGGTTGAGGACCGCCAGTCCGCCGAGCCGCCCGATGATGCCCGCGCTGTCCGGGGAGACCACGCCGTCCATCGCGGAGGCCAGGAGCGGCAGCTCGAAGCGATAGGGCCCGAGCGTCCAGGAGATGTCGACGTCGTCGGGGTCGCGCGTCCTCCGCGACGGGACGATGGCGACATCATCGAATCCGTAGGCGCGACGCGCCTTCTTGCCTCGGCCGATCTCTACTTCCATGGCGGGATCCTAGGGGTGGTGGCGGACGGGAAGCGGACGTCCGAGGCTAGAGCATGCGAGCGACGTTATGAGTCCGCGCTCACACCTCTGCGGGAAGTGCGGGACGTTCCACGACGACGTCCCCCACGAGCCGGTCCACGCGCCCGGGATCGACGAGCCCGGCGCCGAGGTGCTGGGTCGACTCGGCGCCGCAGGCGACCCCGTAGGCGAGGCACTCGTCGGGCGCGCGGCCGAGGTAGTGCGCGGCCACGAAGCCGGCCAGGAACGCGTCGCCGGAGCCGACCGTCGCGCGCGGCTCGATCGCCCCCTCCCCCAGCCGCACGCGGTACAGCCGCGGATCCTCGCCGTGATCGGTCGGCGGCATCCGGGCGAAGCAGCCGTCCGGCATCGTCATGATCGCCGTGCGGGCGCCCAGCTCGGCCATCTCGGCGGCGGCGAGCAGGCGGTCGCCGTCGTCGTTGAACTCGTACCCGACGAGCTCCTCCGCCTCGAGCTCGTTCGGGGAGATGATGTCCGGCTCGGCGCGCACGGCGCGGCGCAGCGGATCGCCGTCGGTGTCGACGATCGTCTTGACGCCGACCCGGCGCAGCTCGCGGATCAAGCGCGCGTAGATGTCGACGTCGACGTCGCGGGGCAGCGAGCCCGCGAACACGCACACGCTCGCGCCCTTGGCGAGGTAGAGCAGCTTGTCGACGAACAGCTCGGTCTCCTGCTCGGAGACCTTCGGCCCCTTCTCGTTGATCTCGGTCTGCTCGCCGGTCGTCGGGTCGACCACCGCGGTGTTCGTGCGCGACTCCTCGCGGATGCGCACGAAGTCCGAGAGCACGGAGAGCTGCGTGAGCTGGTCGACGATGCGCGTCCCGGTCGCGCCGCCCGCGAAGCCCGTGGCGATCACGGGCGCGCCCAGCGCCTTGAGCACGCGCGCGACGTTGACGCCCTTGCCTCCCGGCATGGTCGTCTGATCGGCGGCCCGGTGGCGGCGGCCGAGCCGGAAGTTCGGGACCGAGAGGGTCTTGTCGATCGCCGTGTTGAGCGTGACGGTCAGGATCATGCGACGGGAGCCTCCCTGCGGGGCGGGCGCCGGGACCGGACGCTCCGCCGCCGTAGCAGCAGCACGGTACCGCCAACCACGGCGAACGCGAGCACGATCGCCCACGGCGTCGTGAACCATGCGCGGGTGCGCTGCGCGACGCTCGCGACCGGCACCGCCTCCGAGGCCACGAGCGGCACGGTCGCGATGCGCGTGCCGCCGCGCATGATCTGCGCCGAGCCGAGCACCTGGCCGCGGCGGATCGGCCCCGTCAGGAGCTTGGGCACCTTCAGCGGGCGCAGGACGACCTCGTCGCGATGCCCTCGCCGCACCACCGCACGGGCGTCGTTGGGCCCCACCACGAGCCGCAGCTTCGCGCCCGGCCGGTAGCGGATCGGCACCGCGGCCAGCCCGGGCACGCGCCGGCCCTCGCGCGCGGGAGCGATGTTCCGGAATGCCCCGAGGCCGGCCCGCAGCAGCGCCATCGACTGCGCGTCGCGCGCGCCCTCGTCGGCCGTGCCGAGCACCGCCGAGACGACCTGGACCCCGTGCCGCTCGGCGGAGCCGACGAGCACATACCCGGCCAGGTGCGTGTGGCCGGTCTTGACGCCGTTGACCCACGGGTAGCGGCGGACGAGGTCGTTGCGGTTGAGGAAGCGGCGCACGTGCGAGCCCGAGTGCAGCGTCACGCCGGGCGAGTCGACGGTCCTGCGGAAGAACGCGTTGGTGCGCAGGACGGTGGCCAGCTTCACCAGGTCGTGCGCGGAGGAGTAGTTGCCCGGCGCGTCGAGCCCGATCGGGTTCTCGTAGTGCGTCTCGGTCAGTCCGAGCTGGCGCGCGCGGCGGTTCATCAGCCGCACGAACGCGCCCTCCGAGCCCGAGACGCCGTAGGCGAGCGCCATCGCGGCGTCGTTGCCGGAGAAGACGAGCAGCCCGTGCAGCAGGTCGCGCACCGTCAGGCGCTCCCCCGGCAGCAGGCCGATCACCGACTCGCCCGCGGACGGCCGGTAGGGCGAGGTCTGCACCTTGGCGCGCAGCTTGAGCCGCTCCAGCGCGAGCAGCGCGGTCATCAGCTTCGTGGTCGACGCGATCGGCCGCCGGTCCTCGGCGTCCTTGGCGCAGCCCGCCTCGCCCGAGGACACCTCGATCACGATCGCGCTCGGCGCGGTGACCGACGCGGGGCACGCCGGTGCGGGGGTCGCCGCGCGGGCCGCGGCGGGGGCGGCGACGAGCAGGCAGAGGATCGTGAGCAGCGCGAGCGCCGCCCGCCGGCCGGTCACTTGAGCTTGAGCTTCTCCCCGGGCGCGAGCGCCTGCGGGTCGAGGCTCGGGTTGAGCGCCTCGAGCTGGGCGAGCGAGATGCCCGCCTTCTCGGCAATGCCCGACGGCGTGTCGCCGGACTGGACCGTGTAGGTCTTGGGCGTCTTCTTCTTGCGGGTCTTCTTGGCGCTCTGCTTCTTCGCCGGTTGCGCGGTCGTCGTCGGCGTGGCCGACCCGGACTCGCCCGACGACTGGGGCTTGACGATCAGGTAGAGGACGCCGATGACGGCGACGAGCGCAAGCGGCGCCAGGAAGCGCGCGGGGCTGCGTGCGGCCATCGCGGGCGATCATAGCGCCGGGATCGACGCGCTCAGGCCAGTGACCAGGCGGTCTGGCGCAGTCGCTCGGCCTCCGCGCGGGCGGCCGGGCCGGGCTCCGTGCCGGACGTCTCGCCGGCGTTCGCGATCGAGCGCGAGGCGGTCACGAGGCCCGCCGCGCGCCCCGGCGCGAAGGCGGGCGCGAGGTCCGCGACGTCGCCGCCCTGGGCGCCGACGCCGGGCAGCAGGAACGGCGTGCGCGGCATCAACTCGCGCATGCGCACGAGGTGCTCGGGCGCGGTCGCGCCGGTGACGGCCCCGACGTCGGCAAGTTCCCCCGCGCCGAGGTCGGCGACCATCCGGGCCAGGTGCTCCCACAGCGGGGAGCCGTCCTCGAGGCGCAGGTCGAGGACGTCGGCGGCGCCGGGATTCGAGGTGCGCACGAGCGCGAACACGCCGGCGCCGGCGGAGCGCGCGCCCTGCACGAGCGGGTCGAGCGCGTCGCGGCCGAGCAGTGGGTTGGCGGTGAACGCGTCGGCGCCGAGGCCGGCGAACGCCTGCGCGTAGACGGCCGCGGTCACGGGGACGTCGCCGCGCTTGCCGTCGGCGAGCACCAGCAGTCCGGCGTCGCGCGCATGCGCGCATGCGCGCTCCAGCACCAGCCAGCCGGCGAAGCCGAGCCGCTCGAAGCACGCGAGCTGGGGCTTGATCGCGACGCACGCCGGTCCGGCGGCGTCGATCAGCGCGAGGCAGTGGGCCAGTACCGCGGCCGCCGCGTCGAAGCGCACAGCTGCGCCGGCGCCCGGGGATGGCGTCACGCCGCCCGCCGCCGCGCGTGCGGCGTCGTCGGCCGCCGCGAGTGCGGCGGCGAGCGCCGGGCGCGCCTGATCGGCGCGCCCGGCGGTCCGCCACAGCCGCGCGGGATCGGGATCGATCCCGAGCACGATCTGCGACTCGCGCGCCGCGACTGCGGCCGCGAGTCGCTCACCGAACGGCTGCGGCGTCCTCACCGGGCCGGGCGCCTCGATGCTGCCGGCGCCCGGCATCAGCTTGGAGCTCCGGCTACTTGATGGCCTTCTTGAGGCCCGAGCCGGCGGTGAATCGCGGAACCTTGCTGGCCGCGATCTGCATGGTCTCGCCCGTGCGCGGGTTGCGACCCTCGCGAGCGCCGCGCTCGGCGACGTGGAACTTCCCGAAACCGGTGAAGCTGACCTCCTCGCCGCCCTTCAGCGACTTCTCGATCGTGGCGATCACGGCGTCGACCGCGGAGCCGGCGTCCTTCTTGCTCAGGCCGCTCTCGTCCGCGACCTTGTCGATGAACTCCGACTTGGTCATAGATCCTCCTTGGGGGATCCCCCGAAAGCGGGGGAGTCGTGATGACGGCGAGCGAAGCTAACAGCGCTTCCGGACGCGCTTCGGCCTGTGGTGGGGCTTTTCCCGCAAATTGCGGAGAAACGGGGCCCGGTCGGT
Source organism: Solirubrobacteraceae bacterium (assembly GCA_036269915.1). Lineage (GTDB taxonomy): Bacteria > Actinomycetota > Thermoleophilia > Solirubrobacterales > Solirubrobacteraceae > DATBDM01. Next base: position 19,554 of record DATBDM010000085.1, read on the forward strand.
CGGGGTGGTTACGCTCCCGAAGCGCGCTGGGCCGCCAAAAGCACGTGCTCGGCGGCGCTCAGCAGGGCCTGAGAACGGGGGTCGTCGGCGGCCAGCTGGCGCGGCTGGCCGGAGGCGTCGCGGACGGTCACGCGCGGTGCGCGAGCCTCGCGGCGGCGGGTCCAGCCGGCGGCGACCGCGCCCATCCCGTAGGGGCGCGGAGCGGACGGACGGCGCGGCAGACGCGCCATCAGGCGGCCGCCTCGGAGTCGCCGCCGAGGTCGGTCAGGACCATGCGCAGGTCGTAGCGGGCGAGCGACGGCAGCGCGAAGCGCCCGCAGGCGAGCACGATCGCGTGCCGGTCGTCGCGGGCGAGGAAGACGGCGCCGTCGGCCGTCGTGACGTGGACGTCTGCCGCGTCGTCGGCCGCCTCGAGCAGCTCCCGCGCGGGCGCGGCGAGCGACTCGGGCCCGGCGAGCAGCGTGCCGTCGGCGCCGAGCACCGCGCCGGCCCGGATGTCGGCCGACAGCTCGCGCAGGTAATCGAGCGCGCGGACAGGGGTGAGCGCAGGCGTCATCGACGTGCGCGAGGATATCCCGCTCGTGCCCCTCTCCCGCATCGCCTGGCTCGTCACCGTCGGCGCCTGCCTGATCGCCGCCCTCGTGCTCGTCCTCTCGGGCTACGACGGCTACGCGGGGGTCGCGCTCGCCATCGCGATCTCGGCGGGCATCAACCTGCGCTGACGCTCCTAACCTCCTGCGCATGGCCGCCCCGACCTCCGATCGCGCGCCGGCAGCTCCCGACGACGCCGCGGCGTTCACGCCGCCCGGCGCCGGCGAGCGCCAGCGCACCGCGCTGCTCAGCGTCGTCGCGGCGATCGCGCTCGTCGCGATCAAGCTCACCGCGGGCGCGATCAGCGGGTCGCTCGGCCTGGTCGCCGAGGCCGCGCACTCGGCCACCGACCTCGTCGCCGCGCTGCTGACGCTCTTCGCGGTACGGGTCGCCGTCCGCCCCGCCGACCGCGAGCACCACTACGGGCACGGCAAGGCCGAGCACCTCGCGGCGCTCGCGGAGAGCGCCGTGCTCGGGCTCGTCTCGGTCGCGATCGGCGCCGAGTCGCTGCACCGGCTGCTCGAGTCCTCGACGAGCGTGGTCGACGTCGAGTGGTGGACGCTCGCGGTGATCGTCGTGGTGATCGCGATCGACCTCACGCGCGCGCTCGCGAGCGCCCGTGCCGCGCGCCGGTTCGAGTCGGCCGCGCTGGCCTCGAACGCGCTGCACTTCGCCTCCGACCTCGCCGGCTCGATCGCGGTGCTGATCGGCCTCGTGCTCGTGCGCGCGGGCGAGCCCAAGGCCGACGCGATCGCGGCGCTGTTCGTCGCCGTGCTCGTGGTGATCGCCGCCGTGCGGCTCGCGCGGCGCTCGATCGACGTGCTGATGGACCGCGCCTCGACCGAGGCCGAGGACGCCGTCCGGGCGGCGCTCGAGCCGCTGCCGGTCGAGGTGCGCCGCGTGCGCGTGCGCCACGCCGCCGGCTTCGACTTCGTCGACCTGGTCATCGCCGTCGCGCCCGACGTCGCGGTCGGCCAGGCGCACGCGGTCGCCGACTCGGTCGAAGACGCCGTGCACGTCGCGCTCGGTCGCTCCGACGTCGTCGTCCACGTCGAGCCGCGCGCGCCGGAGGGGCCGTTGCGCGAGCGCGTCACCGCCGCCGCGCAGACGGTGCCCGACGTGCGCGAGATCCACAACGTGCGCGTGATCCGCACGGGCGACGCCTACGAGCTCTCGCTGCACGTGAAGCTGCCGCCCGGCCAGCCGCTCGAGGAGGCTCACGAGGTCGTCTCCCGGCTCGAGACGGCGATCCGCCGAGCGGTCCCCGAGGTCCGCGACATCCACACCCACATGGAGCCGCTCGCCGACACGGACTGGGCCCGCCGCCCCACCCCGCGCGAGGTCGCCGACCAGGCGGCCGTGATCGATGACGTCGTCGAGCGCCTCACCGGCTCGCCCCCGATCGCCGTCAGCTTCCGCGACGCCGAGGCCGGCCGCATCCTGCTGCTCGACATCGTGCTGCCCGGCGAGCAGCCGCTGCGCGTCGCGCACCGGCGGGCCGGCGAGGTGGAGGAGGCGGTCCGCCTCCAGTGCCCGGAGCTCGTCGACGTGATCGTGCACACCGAGCCGGCGCGCGAGGTCCCGGAGGACTCGGCGTCGGACGCGTCGCCGGCGCCGGAGTCGCCGGGCGACTAGGAGCGCGTGGCGCGTTTTGCCTCCGGTGGAGGGAATACGCGCCAAACGCACCGTCGCCATGCCCGCCGGCCACAGCCCCAGTACCCAGCCGGGGTTGACCTCCGTGCCGCCATCGCCCCCGCCGAGGAGCCCTCAGCCGTCGAGCGCGGCCAGCAGCGCTCGCGCCGCGCGGCCGCGATGCGAGATCGCGTCCTTCTCGTCGTCGGTCAGCTCGGCCATCGTGCGGCCGCCGGCGGACGGCTCGTCGGGGACGAAGACCGGGTCGTAGCCGAAGCCCCGGGTCCCGCGGCCCGCGGGCGCCATGACGCCCTCGCAGATGCCTTCGAAGAGCTGCTCGGCGCCGTCGGGCGCCACCCGGGCGATGACGCAGACGTAGCGCAGCGCCGTCCCCTCCGGCACCTCCGCGCGCAGCTTGGCGAGGTTCTCGCCGTCGGCGGCGTGCTCGCCCGCGTAGCGCGCGCTGCGCACCCCGGGCGCGCCGTCCAGCGCGGCCGCCTCGATGCCCGAGTCGTCGGCGATCGCCACCCGGCCCGTCGCGCCCGCCGCCGCGCGCGCCTTGATCAGCGCGTTGTCGGCGTAGGTCGCGCCGGTCTCCTCGGGCGAGTCGAGCTCGGCCGGTAGCGGCTCGAGCGCCACGCCCGGGAGCAGCCGGGCGAACTCGCGCAGCTTGTCGTCGTTGCGCGTCGCCAGCAGCAGCGTCCCGGGCGCGCTCACGCCGCGCTGCCCGCCTCGACCGCCGCGACCTGCTCCGCGCGTAGCGCCTCGATGCCCTGCTGGGCCAGGCCGAGCAGCTCGTCGAGGCTCGCCCGCGAGAGCGGCGTGCGCTCCGCGGTGGCCTGCACCTCGACCAGCCCGCCATCGCCGGTCATGACGACGTTCGCGTCGACCTCCGCCGTGGAGTCCTCGGGGTAGTCGAGGTCGAGCAGCGCCTCGCCGCCGACGACGCCGCACGACACGGCCGCGACGCTGCCGGTCAGCGGCAGCGCCTTCAGCCTGCCGTCCGCGACGAGCCACCGGCAGGCCAGCTCGAGCGCGACGAAGCCGCCGGTGATCGAGGCGCAGCGCGTCCCGCCGTCGGCCTCCAGCACGTCGCAGTCGATGTAGACGGTGCGCTCGCCGAGCGCGGAGAAGTCGACCACGCCGCGCAGCGAGCGCCCGATCAGCCGCTGGATCTCGACGCTGCGCCCGTCGGCACGCCCCTTGGTGACGTCGCGCTGCTTGCGCTCGCCCGTCGACGCCGGGAGCATGCCGTACTCGGCCGTGACCCAGCCGCGGCCGCGCCCGGCCATCCACTTCGGGACCGACTCCTGGACGGACGCGGTGCAGATCACGCGCGTGCCGCCGCAGGCGATCAGCGCCGAACCGGTCGCGCTGCGGACGAAGCCCGGATCGATGGTCACCGGGCGCAGGTCGGCGGGGCCGCGGCCTCCGCTGCGGGTACGCGGCTCGCTCATGGGCGGCCAGTCTCGCACGCCGCTCAGCGGCCGGCGGACACCCCGTCGATCGCCCCCTTGATCTTCTTGACGACGGCCTCGGCGATGCCGGTGTCCTTGAACGAGTGGCTCGCCTGGACGACCCCCGCGATCAGGACCGCGATGAGCAGGATCAGCCCGACGTACTCGACGGTCCCCTGACCGCGCATCGGGTTCCCGCGCAGATCGTGCAGGCGGATGAGCACCGCGGCGTGCAGGTGCCCGAGGCGTTCGTGATGGGTCATTGGACGTCCTCCGCGGCCGGTCGGCCCGGCCTGTCGATGGCCGCCTGCGCCGGTCGGCGGAGGCTGCCGCCATCGTCCGGCCGGTGCCTGCGACGGCGCCACACGCGTCTGCGCCGATTGTGTGCCGAACCTGTGCCAAGACTGCGGACAGCGGCGGAAACCGCCCGTGGGCGGCCGCGCCGGCGCGTAGGCTCGGGAACCCGATGCGAGCCCTGGTCGTGACGAACATGTACCCCACCGCCGAGCGGCCCCCGCTCGGCTCGTTCGTGAGCGACCAGGTCGAGGCGCTGCGCCGGCGCGGCGACGTGGAGGTCGAGCTGTTCGCCTTCGGCCCGGGCCCGCGGGCGCTCGTGCGCGCCGCCCGCGACCTGCGCCGCCGCTTCGGCGATCGCCGCTTCGACGTCGTGCACGCGCACTTCGGGCTGACCGCGTGGCCGGCGCTGCTCGCCCGGCTCGGACCGGTCGTCGTGACCCTGCACGGAAACGACCTGTTCGTGCCGCGCTCGCGCCGGGCGACGCGCCTCGCGCTCCCGTTCACGGCGCTGCCCGCGGCGGTCTCGCGCGCGTTCAGCGCGAACGTGCCGGGCGCCGGGACGCGCCGGCGCGTCGCGGTGCTGCCGGTGGGGATCGACGTCCACCGCTTCCGCCCGATCCCGCGGGCCGAGGCGCGCGAGCGGATCGGGCTGGACCCGGACGAGCCGTGCCTGCTGTTCCCGCACGACCCCGCGCGTCCGCTCAAGCGCTTCGACCGAGCGCGCGAGGCGGCCGGCGACGCGCGGCTGCTGACCATGGGCAACGTCGTCCCGGAGGAGGTGCCGTACTGGATCAACGCCGCGAACGCCGTGGTGGTGCCATCGCAGGACGAGGGCTTCGGGCTCGCCGTGATCGAGGCGATCGCCTGCGGCGTGCCCGCGTTCGGCACGCCTGTCGGCATCCATCCCGTGGTGCTCGGCGACCTCGAGGGCGCCCTCTGCGCGCCGTGGGACCCTGTGCGCTGGCGCGAGGCCCTGCGCGCGCCGCTCTCGCAGCCGGACCCGCGCGTGGACGGCCACGACCGCGCCCAGCTCTTCTCGGCCGACCGCATGGCGGCGCGCGTGGTCGCCGCCTGGCGTGATGTCGTGGAGGAGCGAACCGATCGGGGCTCGGAGCCGTTGTGATGATCGTGACCAGCCGCGCCGCTATTCTCGACCGCTCGGGGTGCGTGCACTTCACGCGCCCTGCCCGAGTCCGATGAGCGGCCTGATGCGACGCTTTTCCCGCGGCCGCGCCGCCACCGACGACGAGGCCACGCCCCCGGCGACCGGCACGTCCGAGGCGGCTGGCGACGCCGCCAGCGAGACCCGCCCCGCGGGCGGAGAGCCCTTGCCCTCCAACGGCGCCGTCGACCCCGTCACCGAGGTCACCACGCCGGGGACCTCCGCGGCCGAGCCCGCGACCGTCGCCGAGCCGGGCACCACGCTCCAGCCGGCGACCGGAGAGGCCGCCGCGACCGAGTCCGAGGTCCCGGGCCGCGACCTGCCGGCCGGCGTCGACCTCGACGAGCTGCGCGACGCGCCCGAATCCAGCGCCGGGCGGGGCAAGCTGCGCCGCCGGGTCCACTACCTGCGCCACGTCCGCGAGCTGCTGCTACGCGACCTCGGCGGCTTCTACGCCGAGGCGCACCGCTCCGAGCAGGGGCCGGACGCCCATCGCCGCCTGCTCGACGCGAAGGCCGGCCGGCTCGCGACGCTCGACTCCGAGGTGCGCGAGCTCGAGGAGCGGCTCGCCGAGCCGCACGCCGAGACCGTCCTGCGCGAGCCGGGCATCGGCGGCACCTGCCCCGAGTGTGGGGAGCTGTACGGCTCGGGCGCCCGCTTCTGCTCGCGCTGCGGCGCGCCGCTGACGGGCCGGGCCGCGCGCGAGCGCGCCGGTAGCCGGACGCAGGCGACCGGCGCGGGGCCGGCGACTGCGACCAGCACCAGCTCGGGCACGACCGGCGCCGGCACCATCGGCCCGGCGACGGGAGCGGCCGCCGAGGAGGAGCGCATGACGACCGCCTCGCTGTGGGGCCGCCGCCGCATCGCGGCGCCCGCCGAGCCCGCCGACGCGACGCGCGCCGGCGACCTGACCCAGGCTGCGCCCGGGGAACCCGCTCAGGACGAAGCGGCAGCGCCTCGGGACGAAGCGGCAGCGCCTCAGGACGAAGCGGCAGCGCCAGACCAAGCGGGCGATCCCCCGACCCGCGTCGAGCGGGCCGCCGCCGAGCCGCCCGAGCCCGGAGCCGAGGAGCGCTCGTGAGCGCCACCGAGACCCCCGCGTCCCAGCCCGTCGAGAGCGCGCCGGTCGAGACCGAGCGCCGCTGCCCGCGCTGCGGCGCCTCACTGCGCCCCGAGCAGGAGTGGTGCCTGCACTGCGGCACCGGCCTCGGCGCCCGCGTCGCCGCGCCACGCGGCTGGCGGCTGCCGGTCGCCGTCGTCGGCGGTCTGCTCGCGCTCGCGGTGATCGCCGTGGTGCTCGCGATCGTCGAGCTCTCCAGCGACGCCGAGACGGTCACGACCCAGCCGACACCCGCCGCGACCGCGGCGCCCACCGCGGCGCCGCCGGCCGCGACCACGCCCGTCCCGTCCGCCACGACGACGCCGGCGGCATCCGCGACGCCGACCCCGGCCGCCGGCACGGGCCTGGCCGACTGGCCCGCCGGCAAGACCGGCTTCACGATCGTGCTCGAGTCCTCCTCGACCCGCTCGGCCGCCACGGCGCGCGGCAAGGAGCTCGCGGGTCAGGGCATCTCCGTCGGCATCCTCGACTCGAGCGGCTACCGGACGCTGACGCCCAACCGCTTCGTCGTCTTCTCGGGCCAGTACGCCACCCGCGCCGAGGCCAAGTCCGCACTGGCCGGCCTGAAGTCGCGCGTGGCCGGCGCGCAGGTCGAGCGCGTCGCACCGAACTAGCGCCCGGACCTAGACCGCGGCCGCCAGCCCGGGCCAGTACGGCGCGAGCCGGGCGCGCGCCTGCTCGGCGAGCGGATGCGCGTCGAGGCGCTCCGGCGCCGGGGTCTCCTCCGCCACGAGGACCGGCATGACCGCCGCCATCGAGCGCGTCAGCGCGCCGATGTCGTAGCCGCCCTCGAGCACGAGCCCGAGCGGGGCGCCGACGGCATCGGCCGCGCGTCGCAGCGAAGCCGCCATCCCGGCGAAGCCCGCCTCGCTGACCGTGCAGGTCGCCAGCGGGTCGTCACGATGGGCGTCGAAGCCGGCCGAGACGAGCACCAGCTGCGGCTCCCATTCGCGCACGAGCGCCGCGCCGACGTGCTCGACCAGCGAGCGCCACGCCGCGTCGCCCGAGCCGCCGGACACCGGCAGGTTGACCGTGAAGCCCTCGCCCGCACCCGACCCGGCGTCGGACGCCGGCCCGGTCCCCGGATACAGCGGCCACTCGTGGATCGAGACGAAGAGCACGTCGTCGGCCGCGTGGAAGGCGGCGTTGGTCCCGTTGCCGTGGTGGACGTCCCAGTCGAGGATCAGCACCCGCTCGAGACGGTGCGCGGCCGTGGCATGGCGCGCGGCGACCGCGATCGAGTCGAAGAAGCAGAAGCCCATCGCGCGGTCGGGCTCCGCGTGGTGGCCCGGCGGGCGCAGCGCGCTGACCCCCGTCCGCGCCTCGCCGCCGAGCAACGCGTCGACGAGCGCCACCGCCCCGCCCGCGGCCCGGCACGCCGCCTCCCAGGTGCCCGCGACCGCCGCGGTGTCGCCGTCGATGAAGCCGCCGCCGCGGGCGCAGAGCGCCTCGATCGCGTCGACGTACGCCGCCGTGTGCACGGCAAGCAACTGCCCGCGCGGCACAAAGGGCGCGTCGCGCACGGTGCATCCGAACCAATCGTCGCGCGCCATCTCGGCCTCGAGCGCACGTAGCCGCTCAGGCCGCTCCGGGTGCCCGGGGACGTCGTGGGCGAAGCTCGCATCATGGCGGTACCAGGCGGCGGCGGTCACGCCGATACCGTAGGCCGCCGTGAGCGAGCCGGCCGATCTCATCGTCGTGGGGGCCGGCGCCGCCGGCCTCTTCTCGTGCCTCAGCGCGGTGCGCGAGGGCGCGCGGGTCACGCTCGTCTCCGCGCGGCCGCTGGCCGAGACCGCGTCCTACTGGGCGCAGGGCGGCGCCGCCGCGGCACTGGCCGTCGAGGACTCCCCGGCGCGCCATCTCGAGGACACGCTGCTCGCCGGCCGCAACCTCGTGCGCCGCTCCGCCGCCGAGGTGCTGGTCGAGGAGGCGGCGGCGCGCGTGCACGACCTCGAGACGCTCGGCGTGCGCTTCGACGCCGACCGCCACGGCAACCTCGCGCTCGGCCTGGAGGGCGGGCACAGCGTGCGGCGGATCGTGCACGCGGGCGGCAGCGCGACCGGGCGCCGCGTGCTGCGCGAGCTGTCGGCCGCCGTCGCCGCCCACGAGCGGATCACCGTGCTCGAGGGGGCGCGCGCGGCGCGACTGCTCACCGACGAGGACAGACGCTGCGTCGGCCTGCTCTGCGAGGACGGCCGCGTCCTGCAGGCGCGGGCGGTGATCCTCGCCACCGGCGGCGCCGCGGCGCTGTGGTCGCGCACGACGAACCCGCCGGGGTCCTTCGGATCGGGCCTGCTGCTCGCCCGTGACGCCGGCGCACCGCTCGCCGACCTCGAGTTCGCGCAGTTCCACCCCACCGCGGTCGCCGGCCTGAAGGGTCGCGAGGGGTTCCTGATCTCCGAGGCGGTGCGCGGCGAGGGCGCCACGCTGCACGGTCCCGACGGCGAGCGCTTCGTCGACGAGCTCGCCCCGCGCGACGCGGTCGCCCGCGCCATCTTCCACGTGCTGCAGGAGACCGGTGCGCCGGCAGTCGAGCTCGACATGCGCGAGGTCGACCCCGGCCGCTTCCCCAACATCGTGTCCGCCCTGCGCGACGCCGGGCTCGATCCGACGACCACCCGGGTGCCGGTCGCACCCGCGAGTCACTTCTTGATGGGCGGGATCGTCTCCGACCTCGAGGGCCGTGCCGGCGTCGCCGGGCTCTATGCGGTCGGCGAGTGCGCCTGCACCGGCCTGCACGGCGCGAACCGCCTGGCCTCGAACTCGCTCTCGGAGTGCTTCGTCTTCGGACGCCGCGCGGCGCTCGCCGGGCTCGGCGACCCGTGGCCGTCCGCGGCGCTCCGCGACGTGGCCCAACCGGCCGCAGCGGTTGCACCCGCGCCGAGCCGCGAGACCCGCGAGAACGTCTGGGCGCTCGCCGGCCTCGAGCGCGATGCCGACGGCCTGCGCGAGCTGCTCGAGGACCCGCACCCCCTCGCCCGCCTCGTGGCCCGCAGCGCGCTGGCACGCGAGGAGACGCGCGGCGCGCACGCGCGCGCCGACTTCCCGGCCACCGATCCCGCCCTCGATCACCGGCACACCGTGATCGACCCGGGTGACGGCGCGCCAGGTTTGCCCGTCTGGGAATAACCGCCAGGCGAACGCTGACGTTCGCTTAACACGAACTTAATAGTCCATGCGTTCGTAAAGACACCGGAATGGCAAAGACTGCGCCACGGGTCGGAGGGACCCACGCGAGCGGAGTCGTGCGAAGGGGAGACGCATGTATCAGGTGAGCCGCTGTATCTATCGAGAGCTGGCGCCGGACATCATCGAGGATCGCCTCGGTGAGGACGCCGGCAACCACGAGAAGGTCCTGCATGCCTGCGAGGCGGCCGTGCACCGACTCGCCACGGACTGGCACTACTTCGCCCGCCCCTCCAAGACGCTGTTCAACGACATCCGCATCTACTTCCCGATGTCGGCCCAGTACCGCGTCTACAAGATCGTCGACCGCTACATGACCTTCGCCAAGGAGTACTTCGCCTCGCGGCCGCTGACGGGCTACGACGTCGAGGGCAACCGGCTCGAGTGTCGGGCGACGACGCGGCGCGGGACGGCGTGCCAGCGCACGCCCCTCCCCCACAACGGCTACTGCCCGTCGCACCAGCACCTCGCCGAGACCGAAGAGGTCAAGCTCGCCGCCGCGTAGGTACCGTGGCACCTCCTTGCGACCAGGGAGGTGACCCGTGGCGACGCAACGCGTCGGCTTCATCGGGCTGGGCATCATGGGCTCGCGCATGGCGGCGAATCTGCGCCGCGCGGGCTTCGAGCTGAGCGTCTTCAACCGCACCCGCGAACGCGCCGACGCGTGGGCCGCCGAGCACGGCGGGACCGTCGCCGACAGCCCGCGCGCCGCGGCCGAGGGCGCCGACGTCGTGATCACCATGGTCGTCGACGGCGCGCAGGTCGAGGCGATGCTGCTCGGCACCGACGGCGCGGCAGAGGGCGCGCCCGAGGGCGCCCTGTTCGTCGACATGTCCACGATCGCCCCCGCCGACGCGCGCCGGCTCGCCGATGTGCTGCGCGAGCGCGGACACGGCTTCATCGACGCGCCCGTCACCGGTTCGTCGCCGAAGGCCGAGGCGGGGACGCTGACGATCATGGCCGGCGGCGCCGACGAGGACATGCGCCGCGCGCAGCCGCTGTTCGAGGCGATGGGCGAGACGCTCGTCCATGCCGGGGAGGTCGGCCAGGGCCAGCGGGTCAAGGTCCTCTCCAACGCCGTCTCGGCGGTCAACTGCGCGACGATCGCGCAGGCGCTGGTGGTCGGCCGCCGCGAGGGGGTCGACCTCGACGCCCTCGTCGAGGTCATGCGCTCCGGCTCGGCGGGCTCGACGATGCTCGAGCTCAAGGCACGGCCGATGCTCACGCACGACTTCGACCCGCTGTTCAAGCTCGAGCACATGCTCAAGGACGTGCGGCTGTGCCTCGAAGAAGCCCGGCTGGCCGGCGCGGGCTTCCCGTTCGCGGGCCTGGCGGGCGAGCTCTACAGCGCCGGCATGGGCCGCGGCCTGGGCGAACAGGACTTCGCCGCGGTGCTCGAGGTCATCGAGGGACTGAACGACACGCGCGTGTGATCTCGGCCACACAACGCATCGTGCGCACGCGTGCGTGGACACGTTGCCAGGAACCGTTGCACGCCGAAACTACCTCGATTTGCAGGGGTATTATGCGGATTTCGGACTTTGTGCATAGTATGTGACGACCTCGCCGGTGGTTACCCGGCCGTGAAAGAGGGCAGGGACGCACAGCCGGCTTCGTCGCGGCTTGATTCCGGCCCGGCGAGTCACTTCTCCGAACACTCTTCTCTCCTTCCCCACCTCGAGAACTCCCCTTATGCCGATCGCTTTCAAGGAATGGGCCGTGACGGTGCGCGCACTCGCCGAGGGCGAGCAGCTCGTCACCCTGCGCAAGGGCGGCATCCGCGAGCCCGACAAGCACTTCGCGCTCGAGCACGACCGCTTCTTCCTGTACCCGACCTTCGACCACCAGCGCAACGACCTCGTGCGCGAGTCCCACCAGCCCGAGCTGCGCCGCGCGCTCGAGGAGGGTGTCTGGCCGGAGGGCGAGCCACCCGCCCGGGCGCTGACCACGGACGGCGGGATCGCCCAGCCCGACCGCGTGCGCATCCGCGCCTGGGCCGAGGTCGCGTCGTCGTGGACGATCACCGATCGCCGCGCCGTCGACGCGCTCTCGCCGTTCTACGTCTGGACGCCGGACTACGCCGAAAAGCGCCTCAGCTGGAAGCGCCGGCACCCGCTGCACGTCCTGCTCCTGCGCACCTACCGGATCCCGCGTCCGGTCACCGTGCGAGTCCGCGACGAGTACCTCGGCTGCCGCTCCTGGCTCGAGATCACCCGCGATCTCCCG
>DATBDM010000086.1:0-14296 GCA_036269915.1 Solirubrobacteraceae bacterium
GCGGCGACGTCCTCGCCGCTGCTGGAGACGACGCTCGAGGGCGCGCGCGGGATCCTGCTGTCGATGACCGGCGGCAAGGACCTGTCCCTGTGGGAGGTCAACGAGGCGGCCAAGGCCGTCCAGGAGGCCGCGCACCCCGACGCGAACATCATCTTCGGCGCGATGATCGACGAGAAGCTCGAGGACGAGGTCTGGATCACGGTCGTCGCCACGGGCTACGGCGAGAAGCCGTCGCTGCGCCCGACCGAGGAGCGCCTGCGCGACGAGTTCCGCGTCTCCCGCGGCGACACGCGGCGCGAGCGCGAGCCGGCGCGGGTGGGCCGCGGCGTCGACGTCGACGTGCCCGAGTTCATTCCCCGATACTGAGGACCAGGTGGCCGACCGCGGGATCGTGGCGGCCGGTCACCCGCTGACCGCCGAGGCCGGCGCGCGCGCCCTGCGCGCCGGCGGCAACGCGGTCGACGCGGCGCTTGCCGCGATGCTCACCTCGTTCGTCGCGGAACCACTGCTGACCGGGCTCGGCTCGGGCGGCTACATGATGGTCGCCGAGCCGGGTCACGACCCGTTGCTGCTCGACTTCTTCGTCGAGGCGCCGGGCCGGGGCTTCGACCCCGGCGGGCGCGCGGAGCTGATCGCGGTCGAGGTCTCCTTCGGCGACGCCGTCCAGCTCTTCAACGTCGGCGCCGCTTCGGTCGGGGTCCCCGGCACGCCGGCCGGGCTGTGGGAGGCCGCGCAGCGCTGGGGGAGGCTGGACCTCGCCGAGCTCGCGGCGCCCGCCGCCCGGCTCGCGCGCGACGGCGTCGAGATCACGCCCGAGCAGGCCTACGTCTTCCACATCCTCTCGCCGATCACCGAGTCCTCCGAGGAGGCACGCGAGCGCTTCCACCCGGGCGGCCGGGTCCTCGGCGCCGGCGACCGCTGGTCGGACCCCGAGCTCGCCGTCACGATCGAGCAGCTTGCCGCCGAGGGCCCGAAGTCGTTCTACGCGGGCGAGATCGCCGGGGCGCTCGTCGCCTGGGTCGCCGCGCGCGGCGGCGCGCTCACCCGCGAGGACCTCGCCGCCTACGCGCCGGTCGACCGGGCGCCCGTGCGGGTGCGCTTCCGCGACCGCGAGGTGGCGACGAACCCGCCGCCGAGCGCCGGGGGGATCCTGCTCGCGCACATGCTCGCCCGGCTCGACCGCCAGCCCGCGCCGCCGGACGCGGCGGCGCTGATCGAGGCGATGCGGCGCGCGCACGCCGAGCGCACGCCTGAGTTCCTCGCCGGGCTCGCCGAGCCCGGCTTCGCCGAGCGCTTCGCGAGCCGGCTCGGCTCGACGACCCACATCGCCGCGCTCGACGCCGACGGCTGGGCGTGCTCCGTGACGTGCTCCAACGGCGAGGGCTCCGGCCTCGTCGTGCCCGGCACCGGGGTGCACCTCAACAACGTCATGGGCGAGGAGGACCTCTCGCCGCTGGGCTACTTCACCCACCCGCCGGGCCGGCGGCTGCCGTCGATGATGGCGCCGACCGTGGTGAGCGCGGGCGGCGTCCCCCAGCTCGTGCTCGGCTCGGCCGGCTCCAACCGCATCCGCTCCGCGCTGCTGCAGGTGATCGTCAACGCGATCGACCTCGGGATGGACGCGGGCGAGGCGGTGCAGGCGCCGCGCCTGCACGACGAGGAGGGCACGATCTACGCCGAGCCGGGCATCGACCTGAGCGCGCTCGAGGCCGCCGGCGAGGTCGTCGCGCGCTTCCGCGCGCGCAACCTCTTCTTCGGCGGCTGCCAGGCCGTCGAGCTCGATCCGGCGACCGGGGCGATGTCAGGCGGCGGCGATCCGCGCCGGGGCGGCGCGGTGGCGGTGGTCTGAGTCCTCACGACGGCGTGAGGCCGCGCCGGGGGACCGGCGAGGACTGCATGATCGCGCTCGTCGTCTGCCCGTAGGCGGCGAAGGCGTCGATCAGCTCCTCGAGGTGAACGACGTCCCGGACGTAGGCGATCATCACGTAGCAGTCGTCGCCGGTGACGCGGTGGCACTCGATGACCTCGGGCGATTCGCGCGCGAGGTCCGCGACGGCGGCGAGCTGGCGCGGCGCCGGCCGGATGCGGATGATCGCGCCGAGCGTGTAGCCGAGCGCGCGCGGGTCGATCTCGACGCGGTAGCCGGTGATCACCCCGGCCTGCTCGAGCCGCCGCAGCCGCTCGGCGACCGCCGGGGCGGAGAGCCCGACCCGCCGGCCCAGCTCGGCCAGCGAGCGGCGCGCGTCCGCCTGCAGCTCGGCCAGGAGGCGCACGTTGGTCTCGTCGAGGATCGACGTTCGATCCGTAAGCATGTGACCGAGAATACCGTCGATCGCCTCTGTAGAACAGCGCATGCGGTGGCGATCATGCCCTAGATGGTCGCCGTCGCGCGGCGCACGCCGCCGCAGCTGTACTTCGTCGTCTCCGCCGTCTTCCACTACCTCGGGCCGGCGTTCGCCGTGCTGCTGTTCGCGCGCGTCGACGTGCTCGGCGTCGCGTGGCTGCGGATCGCCGCCGCGGCCGCGGTGTTCGCGCTGTGGCGGCGCCCGTGGCGGGCGTGGGCGGCGCAGGACGCGGAGGGCCGGCGGCTGCTCGCCGGCTGGGGCGCGGTGCTCGCCGTCATGAACGCGTGCTTCTACCTCGCGATCGACCGGCTCCCGCTCGGCACCGTCGCCGCGATCGAGTTCCTCCCGGTCGTCGGGCTCGCCGCGCTCGGCGCGCGCCGCCCGCGCAACGCGGCCGCGCTGGCGATCGCGGTCGGCGGCGTCGCTCTGCTCAGCCACGTCGAGCTCCGCGCCGCGCCGCTCGGCCTCGCGCTGGCGTTCGCCAACGCGCTGCTGTTCGCCGCCTACATCGTCCTCGCCGACCGCGTGGCCAAGCGCGACGGGCTCTCCGGGATCGACGGGCTCGCCGCGGCGATGCTGATCGCGCTCGTCGTCGTGACGCCGCTCGGCGGCTGGGAGGCGATCCCGGCGCTCGGCGACCCGGTCGCGCTGCTCGCGGGCATCGGCGTGGGCCTCGCGTCCTCGGTGATCCCCTACGTGACCGACCAGCTCGCGCTCGCCCGGCTCGAGCGCGCCACCTACGCGTTGCTCGTCTCGCTGCTGCCGGCCACGGCCGCCGTGATCGGCATCGTCGTGCTCGGCCAGGTCCCGTCGGCGGCCGAGGCGACGGGCATCGCGCTCGTCGCGGCAGGGGTCGCGCTGCACGGGTAGGGTCGCGGCCGATGCTGCCGCCCGCCGCCCTCGGCAACCTCGACCAGCTCGCCGTCGCCGTCCCCTCCGTGGTTGCGGACGGCCCCGCCGCGGGCTGCCGCGCCATCGATCTGCGCGTGTGGGACGGGATCGACCTGCGCCTGCTCCCCGATCGCGGCCTCGACGCCGGCGCGGCCTGGTACGGCGGGGTGCCGCTCGCCTGGATCTCGCCCGTCGGCGAGACCGCGCCGATCGCCAATCCGCGCGACCAGGACTGGTCGCGCGGCTTCGACGGCGGGCTCGTGACCACGTGCGGGCTGCGCAACGTCGGCGCCCCGTCGGAGGGGATCGGCCAGCACGGCGAGTTCCACGAGCAGCGCGCGACGATCGAGGCGATCGAGCGCACCGACGATGGCGTGCTGAGCGTGCGCGGCCGCATCACCGAGGCGGACTCGCTGCGCTACCACCTCGAGGTCGAGCGGGTCTGGCGCACGCGCGTGGGGGAGGGTCGCGTCGAGCTCGTCGACACGGTCCGCAACCGCGGGCGAGCGCTGGAGGCCGTGCCGACGCTCTACCACGTCAACCTCGGCGCGCCGCTGTGGGGCGAGGGCGCCGAGGTGGTGCTCGATGCGCGCGCGACCCATCCGCGCGATGCCGACGCCGAGCCCTACACCGATGCGTGGGCGGCGTGGCCGGGGATCCTCGACGGGCCGGAGCGTGTCTTCGAGCACGAGGTCGACGCGGGCGCCGACGGCTGGGCGGAGGCACGCGTGCGCAACGAGCGGCTCGGGCTCGAGGTCGCGGTGCGCTGGGACGTCGCGACGATGCCGCGCCTGTGGCAGTGGGTCCATCCGGCGCCGGGCCTGGCGGTGCTCGCCCTCGAGCCCGCGAACTGCTCGGTGCTCGGGCGCGCCCACGACCGCGCCCAGGGCCGGCTGCCCGAGCTCGCCCCGGGCGAGACGCGGATCAGCCGGCTGGAGATCCGGGCCCGCCGGATCTGAGCAGCGTGATCCGCCAGCCGGCGCCCTCGGGCACCGCGTCGAACTCCAGCGCGGCGTCGGCGGCGAGCGCCGCGAGGTCGATCGGCGCCTCGGGATCGGTAGCGAGCACCTCGAGCACGTCGCCCGGTCCGAGCGCGGGCAGTGCGGCGCGGGCGTGGATCAGCGGCAGTGGGCAGCGCAGCCCCCGGACGTCCAGCGTGCGGACCATACGATGGACAGCATGATCGCCGCCATCCTCGAGTCGGGGCGACCCGAGCGGCTCTACACCGGGCTCTCCCTGCTCGTGTCGGCCGCGGCGGACGGGACGCCGGCCCGCGGGCTCGTCACGTTCCGCGCCCTCGAGCCGTTGCTCGACACCGAGTTCCAGGCGTGGATCCTGCGCTCCAAGGCGCTGCCTGGCGCCCCCGGGGAGGAGCGCCAGGCGTTCGCGCGCACGCTGTCGGAGCTGCGCGACACCGCGCTCAGCCTGCCCGACTGCCGGCTGTGGGCGTGCTCGGCCGCGCTCTCCGCCGCCGGCGTGGAGCGCGCCGACGCCGAGGCGCGCCTGCACGGGGTGATGTCGACTCCGCGCTTCCTGCGCGAGGTCGCGGGCGCGCAGCTGGTGGTGGTGTGAGGCGGGGGTTGTTGTTGCTGCTGCTGCTGGCGCTCGCGCCGTTGCTCGCCGCGTGCGGTCAGGCGTCGCCCGACCTCTTCGAGGTCCTGCGCAGCGGGCAGGGGCGCAACGCGAAGGTCGACATGGTCGTCAACGACGGCGGATCGGTGACCTGCAACGGCCGCGAGCACCCGCTCAACGGCGAGCTGCTGCTGCGCGCGCGCGAGCTGGCCCGCGACCTGGTCAAGCCCGCCGAGCTCGCGCTGCGCCTGCCGCCCGGCCCGAACGGCGTCCTCGCCTACCGGGTCCGGGTCGAGCAGGGATCGGTGACCTTCTCGGACACCTCGCCGCACCAGCCGAAGGCGTTCCTGGCCGTCCAGCAGCTGACCAAGGACATCAGCGAGGACGTCTGTCGCCTGCCGCGCTAGTCGTATGGGATACGCTCCCGAAATGAGCGCGAAGTCCGACTCACTGCGTGCGGTGCCGATGTTCTCCGAGCTGCCGGAGAAGGAGCTGCGGAGCCTGACGGAGTCGATGCAGGAGCGCTCGTACTCCGAGGGCCAGGAGGTCCTCGTCGAGGGCGAGGGCGGCATCGGCTTCTTCGTGATCCTCGACGGCAGCGCCCGCGTCTCGGTCGGCGCCGACGAGGTCCGCAGGCTCGGCCCCGGCGACTCCTTCGGCGAGATGGCGATCATCGACGGCCAGGCCCGCTCGGCCTCGATCACGGCCGGCGAGGGGCTGCGCTGCGCCGGCATGACGCGCTGGCACTTCAGGCCGTTCGTGCGCGATCACCCGGACTTCGCCTGGGCGATCATGCAGGCGCTCGTCAAGCGCGTGCGCGACGCCGAGAGCCGCTAGCTGCCCGGCGCGACCGCGGCGCCTTCCGCGGCCCCACCCGGGTAGGGAGACCGCGTGAGCGAGATCGAGGTCTTCGTCTTCCTGCTGGGCGTCATCGCCCTGCTGGTCGCGGTCGGGCGGCGCATCGACGTGCCCTATCCGATCGTGCTCGTGCTCGGCGGGCTCGGGCTCGGCTTCGTCCCCGGGCTGCCCGCGCCGCAGATCGACCCGGACATCGTCCTGTTCGTCTTCCTGCCGCCGCTGCTGTACTACGCGGCCTTCTCGTCGTCGGCCTACGAGCTCCGCGACAACGCCGCGCCGATCGGCCTGCTGGCGATCGGTCTCGTGCTGCTCACCGTCGTCGTCGTCGCGGTGATCGCCCACGCCGTCGTCGGGCTCGACTGGGCGCCGGCCTTCGTGCTCGGCGCGGTGCTCGGGCCGACCGACCCGGTGTCGGCGGGCTCGATCATCCGGCGCCTCGGCGCCCCGGGCCGGATCGTGACCATCCTCGAGGGCGAGTCGCTGGTCAACGACGGCACCGCGCTGACCGCCTACACGATCGCGCTCGGCGCGGTGGGGACGACGGGCATCGCGCTCGGGTCGGCGGCGCTGCAGTTCATCGGCGTCGCGCTCGGCGGGATCGCGATCGGCCTCGCGGCCGGCTGGCTGGTCGGGCGGCTGCGGCGGCTCGCCGACGAGCCGTCGATCGACGTCACGCTCTCGCTGCTCACGCCGTACGCCGCCTACGTGCCGGCCGAGCGCGTGCACGTCTCCGGCGTGCTCGCGGCGGTCGCCGCCGGGCTCTGGATCGGCCACCAGTCGCTCGGGCTCTCGGGGCCGGAGAGCCGGCTGCGCACGCGCACGTTCTGGGAGGCGCTGAACTTCCTGCTCAACTCGCTGCTGTTCCTGCTCATCGGCCTGCAGCTGACGAACCTCGTCGGGCGCATCGAGGACACGGCGGCGCTCTCGCTGATCGGGCAGGCCGTGCTGATCGCGGCGGTCGTCATGGGCGTGCGGCTGGTCTGGATGTTCACCTTCCCGGGCGTGGTGGCGCTCATCGCGCCGTTCCGCGACGACTTCAGCCCGCGCACGAACCCGCGCGAGCGGCTCGTCGTCGGCTGGAGCTCGATGCGCGGCGGCGTGTCGCTCGCGGCCGCGCTGGCGATCCCGGTGATGGTCGACTCCGGCACGCGCTTCCCGCAGCGCGACCTCGTGATCTTCCTCGCCTACGCGGTGGTGATCATCACGCTCGTGCTGCCCGGGCTGACGCTGGCGCCCCTGATCGAGCGGCTCGGCCTCGGCCAGGGCGAGGAGCGCCGGCGCGCGGACGCCGAGGCCCGCGCCCGCATCACGCAAGCCGCGCTCGAGCGTCTCGAGGAGATCGCGCGCGAGCAGGATCCCGACGACGCCGTCGTCGACCGGCTGCGCGACCGCTACCAGGCCCGGCTCGATCGCTTGCACGGGCGCATCGAGGACGACCACAGCCGCGGCGAGCAGCTGCGCGAGGCCGCACGGCTGACCAAGGCGATGCTCGAGACCGAGCGCGAGTGCCTGCAGGAGCTCGAGCGCGAACGCGCATATCCGGCCGACCTGCTGCAGGAGCTCCAGCGCGAGATCGACCTCGACGAGTCGCGCCTGCGGGCCCGCACCCGCGACTAGACGTCCCCGCCCGCCCCGAAATGGACCTTGCCGTTGGACCGGGCGCGCGCCTGCGCGCGCTCCACGAAGTCCAGACGGCGGACCGCGGCGCGGAACAGCCGCGTGACGAGATGCAGCCGGGCGGTCTCCGAGCGCAGGTCGAGCAGGCCCTGCTTGGCGTCGAGGCCGAACTCGACCGTCGCGGCCATCTCGTAGGCCGACATCGCGCCGATCTGCTCGGGGTCCGGTACCCGGTCGGTCGCCTCGCGGACGAGCGCCGCATAGGCGTCGTGCGCGGACCCGGCGGCCTCCGCGTCGGCCGGCTCGTCGCGGTCGTCCAGGAACTCGACGGTGCCGGTCGGGTAGTCCAGCGTCTCGTGGTGGTCGTGCAGCTCGAACGGGCGCGTGCCGCGCGCGATCAGGTTGATGCGCCCGTCCTCCAGGCGCTCGAGCACCTCGGCGATCTCGCACGCGCAGCCGACCGGGCGCAGCCCATCGTCGGCGCTCCAGACGATCCCGAACTCGGACTCCTCGCTGAGGCAGTGGGCCACCATCGCCTTGTAGCGTTCCTCGAAGATGTGCAGCGGGATGAGCTCGGAAGGGAGCGCCACGAGGCCGAGCGGGAAGAGCGGGAAGTCCCGGACGGAGGCCATGTCGTGAGTGTACGTGCGTGCGTGCGGACCGGATCGGCGTGCGTCGTGCTCATCGCGGCGGCGCTCGCCGGCTGCGGCGGCGGCGCCGACAGGCCGGCCGCCGCCACCGCGACGGCGACGCCGTCGGCGACCGCCGACACCGGCGCGATGGGCCGCGCACCCGAGCCCAGCCACGCCCGCGGGCTCATCCGGATGACGCGAGTGCAGGGCGACGACCCGCTGCCGTTCTCGATCGAGCTGCGCGCCGACCGCACCGCCGCCGTCCAGTTCGGCGGCGGCCACGGCGGCTTCGAGAACAAGGCGATCCGGCTCTCGCGTGACCAGCAGCGGCGCGTCGTCCGAGCGCTGCGCGGCGCTCCCTGGCGCCGGCTCGACGGCCACTCGGTGGTGCCCGGCGGGTTCGGCGGCGACGACAACGGCAACCGCTACTCGCTCTTCTACGGCCGCTTCACGACGACGCTGGCCCAGGGCCACATCCCGCCGCGCATGGCGCGGCTCGTGCACCTGCTCGACGGGATCATCGACGGCGACATCGGACACCTGGTCTACGCCAAGCGCCACTCCCCGATCTCCCAGACGCCGACCCCGCCCGGCTAGACGGCTAGTGCGCGACGGCGACCGCAGTCGTCGTTCCCGCCGCTGCCGAGTCGCCCTCGCGATCGACGGTCAGCCGGTGCGCGAGGTAGACCGGGATCGCCGACAGGATCACGACCAGCACGGCCACGACGTTGACGATCGGGAGCTGGTTGGGCCGCGACAGGTTGGTGAGGATCCAGATGGGCAGCGTCGCCTGGTCGCCCGCGGTGAACGTCGTGACGATCACCTCGTCGAAGGAGAGCGCGAACGCCAGCAGGGCGCCCGCGACGAGCGCGGAGCGCAGCGCGGGCATCGTGACGAGCCGGAACGTCGTCCACGAGTCCGCGCCGAGGTCGGCCGAGGCCTCCTCGAAGTTCGGCGAGCTCCGCCGCAGCCGCGCGAGCACGTTGTTGTAGATCGTGACGATGCAGAAGGTCGCGTGGCCGACGATGATCGTGAACAACCCGAAGCCGATGCCGAACGGCGCGAGCACCTCGCCGAAGGTCGCGTTGAGCGCCATGCCAGTGACGATGCCGGGCAGCGCGAGCGGCAGGATGACCAGGAACGAGATCGTCTCGCGGCCGAAGAAGCGCTGGCGCCCCACCGCCAGCGCGGCGAGCGTGCCGAGCACGACCGCGATCGCGGTGGCGCCGAGCCCCGCCTTGAGCGACTCGAGGAGCGCGTCGCGCAGGCCCGGGTTGTGGAAGGCGCGGTCGAACCACTCGAACGAGATCCCCCCGGTCGGCCAGCCGAGCGTCCGACGCGGGTTGAACGCGTAGATCGCGATCACCACGAGCGGCGCGTAGAGGAAGGCGAGCGTGACTCCGGTGCCGAAGCGCAGCAGCAGGCGGGCGGGGCGCGAGAGGAACACGGCTACAGCGACTCGAAGGCGCCCAGCCGCCGTGCGACCAGGAGGTAGAGGACCATGATCACGATCGGCACCGTCGCGAAGGCGGCGGCGAGCGGGAGGTTGTTCGCCACGCCGACGTTGTCGTAGACGACGTTGCCGATGAACTGCGTGCTCGAGACGAGCCGCGGCGTGATGTAGTCGCCGAGCGTCAGCGAGAACGTGAAGATCGAGCCGGCCACGACGGCCGGGAGCGCGAGCGGCAGGATCACGCGGCGGAACGTCAGCCCGGGGTGGCCGCCGAGGTCACCCGACGCGTCGAGCAGCGATGCCGGGATGCGCTCGAGCCCGGCGTAGATCGGCAGCACCATGTACGGCAGCCACAGGTAGGAGAAGACCAGCCAGGTGGCGACGTTGCCGAATCCGGGCCCGCTGAGGCCGAGCGGACCGAGCGCCCAGTTCAGGATCCCGTCCTCCTGCAGGATGATGCGCCACGCGTAGACCTTCACGAGGTAGCTCGACCACAGCGGCATCAGCACCGCGATCACGAGCAGCGCCCGCGTGCGCGGCCCGGCGAGCTTGGCCATGGTGAAGGCGATGGGGAACGCCAGCAGCGCGTCGGTGACCGTCACCGCGGCGGCGATCAGCACCGTGCGCAGGACGATCGTGCGGTAGACCGAGCCCTCGGCGAGCGTCTGGAAGTTCTGCAGGCCGTAGGAGTGGACGACCTTGCCGGAGAACTCGTCGAGCTGCCAGAAGGCGGCGACCAGCAGGACCGCGAGGGACCCGAGGTAGGCGATCCCCAGCCAGCCCAGCGGGCCGGCGAGCAGGCCCGCGACCTGCAGTCGCGGGCGCCGCCACAGCCCCGTCGCCAGCCGGCGGCCGGCCCCGCCCGAAGGCGGGGCCAGGACCGTCATCCCTTGATCTCCGTCCAGGCCTGCACCCACTTGGAGTAGTCGGCGCAGACCGATCCACGCGAGTCGCCGCAGCTCGCGCGCGGCGTCGTCCAGAACGAGACGCGCTTGAAGTACGCGTCGTCGCCGGCGTGGAAGATCTTGCAATGGTTCTTGTCGGCGGTCATCGCGCACGCCTTCTGGTTGGCGGGCGCCTCACCGAACCACTCGGCCACCTCGGCGTTGACCTTCGGCGAGATGATGTAGTTCATCCACTTGTACGCGCAGTTCGGGTGCTGCGCCTTCGACGACAGCATCCAGGTGTCCGACCAGCCGGTCGAGCCCTCCTTGGGGAGCACCGTCTTGACCGGGATCTTGTCGCCCTCGAGCAGGTTCGCGATGACCTGCCACGTGGTGCCGACGGTGGAGTCGCCCGACGCGAACGCGGCCTGCTCCTTGGTGTAGTCCGACCAGTACTGGCCGATGCTCTGGCGCTGCTGCTTGAGCAGATCGACGGCGGCCTGGAACTGCTTGTCGTCGAGCTCGTAGGGGTTCGTGATCTTCAGGTCCGGCCGCGTCGACTTGAGGTAGACGGCGGCGTCGGCGATGTAGATCGGGCTGTCGTAGGCGGTCACCCGGCCCTGGTTGGCGGACGCGTCGTCGAACACCGAGCGCCACGAGTCCAGCGGGCCCTTGACCTTGTCGTTGCGCCACATGAGCAGGTTCGCCCCGTAGCCGTGCGGGATGCCGTACATCTGCCCGTTCACCGAGTTCCACGGCTTGTCCTTGAGCCCGGCGTACACGTCGGTGTAGTTCGGGACGAGCTTCGTGTTGACCGGGGCGACGTCGCCGCCCGCGATCAGGCGCAGCGTCGCGTCGCCGGACGCCGACACCGTGTCGTACTTGCCGGTGCGCATCAGCGTCACCATCTCGTCGGACGTGTTGCCGATCTTGACGTTGACCTGGCACCCGGTCTGCTTCTCGAACGCCGTCACCCAGTCGACCTTCGGATCCGTCGAGCCGTCCTCGGCGTAGCCGGCCCACGCGATCAGGTTGAGCTTCCCCTCGCCCTGGCCGACCGAGGTGGCCATCTTCGGCCCCTTCGGCACCTGGATCCCGTTCGAGCCCGAGCTCGAGTCGCTGCTGCCGCCGCCACATCCGGCGACCAGCGCGAGCGCGGTGACGGCGATCGCCGTCGCACCCCATCCCCTCGTGTTCATCCCGTCTCCTCGTTTCCGGGGATGGCCGAGGTGTGCTCCTCGCGCCATCCCACCGTCACCCGTTCCCCTCGTTGCCCGAGCACCTCCGCGGAGGAGGTCTCGAGGTTCTGCCGCACAACCTGCAGCTCGCCGCCCCCGTCGAGCTCGACGGTGAAGCGCGTCATCATCCCCGCGTAGGCCACGTCGCGGACGACGCCGCCCTCGGTGTGGAGGCCGTCGGCCGGGCCGTCGACGATCCGCACCTTCTCCGGGCGCACCGTGAAGCGGCGCCCGTCGCGTTCGAGCAGGTTCGAGACGCCGACGAAGCCGGCGATGAACGCGCTCGCGGGTCGCTCGTAGACCTCGGCCGGCGCGCCGATCTGCTCGATCCGGCCCGCGTTGAAGACCGCGAGGCGGTCGCTCATGGTGAGCGCCTCCTCCTGGTCGTGGGTCACGTAGACGAACGTGATCCCGACCTCGGTCTGGATGCGCTTGAGCTCGACCTGCATCTCCTGGCGCAGCTTCAGGTCGAGTGCTCCGAGCGGCTCGTCGAGCAGCAGCACCTGCGGCCGGCAGACGATCGCTCGCGCGAGTGCGACGCGCTGGCGCTGGCCGCCGGAGAGCTGCCCCGGCTTGCGCGCCCCGAGCTGGGGCAGGCGGACCATCGCGAGCGCCTCGGCGACGCGGGTGCGCCGCTCGTCACGGCCGATCTTGCGGATCCGCAGGCCGTACTCGACGTTCTCCTCGACCGTCATGTGCGGGAACAGCGCGTAGTCCTGGAAGACCGTGTTGACGTCGCGCTCGAACGGCGGCAGCTGGGAGACGTCCCGGCCGGCGAGCTCGATCGCGCCCGCGTCCGGGCGCTCGAAGCCCGCGATCAGGCGGAGTGTCGTCGTCTTGCCCGAGCCCGACGGGCCGAGCAAGGTGAAGAACTCCCCCCGCGCGACGTCCAGATCGACCCCGTCGACCGCGGCCGTGTCGCCGTAGCGCTTCGCGAGGCCGCGCAGCCGGATGTCCGGCGCCGCGTCCGTGCGGGTGGTGTCGGCGTTCCCAGCCGCCGCGCTGGTGGTCTCGCTCACGAACCTTTCCCTTCCACGGCGGGACCTTATTGGCAGGGCCGTTGTGCGTGGTGGCGCACGGGCGCGCGCCTGTACGCCGGTATGGTGCGCGCCCGGATGCCCGAGACCGTCTACCAGCAGCGCGACCAGCCCGATGGCGTCCCGCCGCTCTCCCTCACCGGCGAGCGCACGCTCCCCGACGTCCCCGAGGAGAACTACTGGTACCGGCGTCATCTCGTCGTCTACGAGTGGATCGCCGCGCGCACCCACGGGCGCCGCATCGTCGACCTCGCGTGCGGCGAGGGCTACGGGTCCGGGGTGCTGGGCCGGACGGCGGCGTCGGTGGTCGGCGTCGACGGCAACCCCGAGGCGTTCGAGCACGCGCGCCTGAAGTACAGCTCCGAGACGGTGCGCTTCGAGCGCGGCCTCGTGGAGACCTGGCAGGGCGACGTCGACTGCGTCGTCTTCCTGCAGACGATCGAGCACGTCCAGGACCCGGACGCCGTGCTCGAGCATGTCAAGGCGCTGATCGGCCCGGGCGGCGTGGCGTACGTGTCGACGCCGAACGTGCTCACGCTCGCGCCGAAGGGCGAGGAGCGCTCGGGCAACCCGTGGCACGTCCGCGAGTACAAACCGGATGAGTACCGCGCGCTGTGCGAGCGCCACTTCGCCTCCGTCGACCTGCTCGGGGTCTCGCACGCGCGCATGCTGCGCGCGCACCAGTTCGCGATCGAGCACCTCGGCTGGGATGCCATCCACGCGCGATTGGGCTTCACGAAGCCGTTCTACGACCGCTTCACGCCGGCCATCTCCGTCCGCGACTTCCGCCTGCACAGGGGCGATCTGACGCGCTCGCTGGACCTGCTCGCGGTGCTACGGCCCTAGCCGGGCTCAAGGTCGTGATCGACCGGCCGACCTTTCGGGGTACGGCGCGTCTATAGTTCCGCGCCGCAGTACATAAGAGCCGAGTTCCCGTCGCTCAGTGCGACGGGGAACGGGGGAACCGTTTGGGACCGATTGGCGTGGTCCCGCGGGGCGAATCGTCGCGACAGCGACGTAGCGCAGGTCTTCAGCGCGAGCCCGTCAGCTAACCCCGTAGGCGCCTGAGACCAGGGGGAAATCGAGCTTGTCCACAACCGATCTTGTGTCGTCTGCTCCATGGCTGGAGTCGCTCCGCCGGTCGCGCGCCCGCCGCTTCGCGGCCGTCCGCGCGCTGCGCCGCCGTCGCGGCTTCCGTGCCGGCGCCGGCGTCGCGCTCGCGTCGCTGACGCTCGCCACCGGCGGCGCGCTCGCCGCGGGCACGTCGTCCGGCGGCGCCGCCGCCGTCCGTAGCGCCGGCTCGTCCGTCGCCGCCGTCCAGCGTGCGCTGGGCATCCCGGCCGACGGCGTCTTCGGCCCGCAGACCCGCCGCGCCGTCAGGCGCTTCCAGCGCGCCCATGGCCTGACGGTCGACGGCATCGTCGGCCCGCAGACGCTTGCCGCGCTCGGCATCCGCGCGCGCACCGCGTCGACCGGCTCGAGCTCGTCCGCGCGCGCCTCGGGCAGCGCCGCCAGCATCCTCGCGCGCATCGCGCAGTGCGAGTCCGGCGGCAACCCGGCTGCGATCTCGCCGGGCGGCCAGTACCGCGGCAAGTACCAGTTCACGCGTGCGACCTGGCACGCGATGGGCGGCTCGGGCGATCCCGCCCGTGCCTCGGAGGCGACCCAGGACCGGCTCGCGATGGCGCTCTACCGCGCCCGCGGCACGTCCCCCTGGCCCGCCTGCTCGGCCCAGCTGTAGGAAGCGCCTTCTCAGGGGTACATCGGTG
>DATBDM010000087.1:0-3470 GCA_036269915.1 Solirubrobacteraceae bacterium
GGTCACGAGCGCGTTGAGGGTCGCCAGCGGCAGCAGGATCTTCCAGCCGAAGCTCATCAGCTGGTCGTACCGGAGCCGCGGCAACGTCGCCCGCACCCAGATGAAGAAGAAGAGGAAAGCGCACATCTTCACGATCACGACGATCGGGTCGACCCAGTGGGGCTGGTTCACGAACGGGATGTCCCACCCGCCCAGGAAGAGCGTCGTGACCAGGCCGGAGACGACGACCATGTTCAGATACTCGGCCGCGAAGAACGCGGCGAAGCGACCGCCGCCGTACTCCGTGTTGTAGCCGCCGACGAGCTCCGCGTCGGCCTCGGCAAGATCGAACGGCGCGCGGTTGGTCTCGGCGAAGCCCGCGACCATGAAGATCAGGAAGCCGACGAACTGCGGGATGATGAACCAGAGGTGGTGCTCCTGGTAGGCGACGATCTTCGTCATCGAGAGCGAGCCGGTCATCATCACCACCCCGATGACCGAGAGGCCCTGCGCCACCTCGTAGGAGATGAGCTGGGCGGCGGCGCGCATCGAGCCCAGGAACGAGTACTTCGAGCCCGAGGCCCAGCCGCCGAGCATCAGGCCGTAGAAGGCGATGCCGCCGAACGCGAAGGCGAAGAGGATCCCGATCGACGGGTCGACGCCGTAGAGGCCGGTGGGCGTCCCGAAGATGTCGACGACGTTCGAGAACGGGATGATCGCGATCGTCGCCGCCGCCGTGAGCATCGAGATGCCCGGCGCCAGCGCGAAGAGCCAGCCCGTCGACGTGCGGGGACGGAACTGCTCCTTGAAGACGAGCTTGCCGATGTCGGCGACGGCCTGCAGGATGCCGAAGGGGCCGACGCGGTTGGGCCCGTAGCGATGCTGGAAGCGTCCGAGCACCTTGCGGTCGGCGAGCAGCGCGATCGGCACGAGGTTGAAGACGACCGCGAAGATCGCCAGCGCCTTGAGGATCTGCATCCACCACGGCTCGTAGAAGCCGACGGTGGCGATCATGCGCCGGCTCCCGGCGTCGGGGGGATGTTCAGCGGCGCGGACGCGGGCGCCTCGGAGAGCCCCTCGGCGGCCGGCGTCACCTGCGCGGCGACGGCGCTGGCGCCGTCGCCGTCCGCGCGACCGACCCTGCGGACGTCGACGAAGCTCTCGGTCAGCACGTTCGCCGGCTGGTCCTCGGTGCCGAGCGCGACGAAGACCGAGCCGCTCGGGATCGCGGCGCGCAGCTTGACGGAGCCCTGGACGTTGGTGCCCATTCCACCGGCTGAGCCTTGGGCGACCTCGACGCGGTCGCCCTCCCGGATCCCGCGGGCGTCGGCGTCCTCGGGCGAGAGCTCGACGACCTGGCGGGCGCGCAGGAAGTGCAGCGCCGGCGAGGCGTCGACCTCCTTGGACGCCCACAGGGTGCGGAAGGTGCCGAGCCGCAGGCGGCCGTCGCTCTGCGCGCCACCGCCCGCGCGCGGGATGCTGAGCGTCGCGGCGTTCCACTCGCCGGCATTCCAGGCCTGGCCGGCCTCGGTCTCGGGCCAGCGCACGCCGCGGCCGCCGATCTCGTCGAGCGTGAGGCCCGCGAAGAACGGCACCGCGTCGAAGAGCGCCTGGCTGACCATGTTCCCGGAGAGGGCGCGGATCTCGACGCCGGCGCGGTTGGCGACGTCGGCGATGACCTGCCAGCCGGCACGCACGCCGTCGGGGGAGCCGACCTCGCGCAGGTTGCGCGCACGCGGGCGCCCGATCGCGGGCCGCAGGCGCTGGACGCGGCCGTCGGGATGGACGAGTGTCCCCTCCTTCTCCGCGTAGGCCTCGGCGGGGAAGACGACGTCCGCGTGCTCGCGCAGCGTGTCGGTCAGCACCGTGTCGACCCCGATCACGGTGTTCGCGGCGTGCAGCGCGCGCTCCCACAGGGCGCGATCCGGATAGCCCCGGATCGGGTCGACGTTCTGCAGCCAGACCGTGGAGAGCTCGCCGGCGGCGAGCGCCGCGGCGATGCCGGGCGCGTCGAGGCCGGCCGGCTCGACCGGGGCGTAGCCAGGGCCGTGTCCGGGCGCGAGGCCGGCCTCGCGCAGCCCGCGGCCGTTGGCCGAGGCGGGGATCTCGAGCAGACCGGCGCCCGCGCGGCCGCGCAGGCCGAGGCGACCGGCGAGGTTCAGCAGCGCGGCGGCGCCCTGCCCGGTCAGCGCGCCCTCGCCGTAGACGATCACGAGCTCCTCGCCGGCGCCGCGCAGCCAGGCGGCGAGGTCGCGGACGCTCTGCGCGTTGGTGCCCGCGGCCGTCGCGGCGCCGCCGAGCGTCCCGGCGTCGTCGCCGAGCGCGGCGTCGAGGGCGACCAGCAGGCCCTCGCCGGCGCCGGGCGCATGGCGCAGGATCGCCGCCGCGGAGGGGTCGAGCGCGGTCGGGCGCGCGCTGGCGACGGCGAGCTTGACGTCGTGGCGGCGGATGCCCTTGCGCAGGCGCAGGTCCCAGACCGGCGCGTCGTCGATCGGGTCGCAGCCGAGCAGCAGCACGCCGTGGGCGAACTCGAGGTCGGGCACGGAGGCCTGCAGCGCGGGATCGGCCAGCGCGCGCGCCGTCTCGGCCGGCAGGTCGCCGTCCGGGCGCGCGGCCACGTGGCCCGAGCCGAGCTCGCGCATGAGCTTCTGCAGCAGGAAGGCCTCCTCGTTGGAGGTCTCGCCGCCGGCGAGCACGGCCGCCTTCGGGCCGGCCTTCTTCACGGCGCCGGACGCGGCGGCGAGCGCCTTCTCCCACGAGGCGGGCATGAGCTCGGTGCCCTCGCGCACGAGCGGCGTGACGATGCGCTCGTCGGAGTGCACGTGCTGGTAGGCGAAGCGGCCCTTGTCGCAGAGCCAGCCGTCGTCGACCTCGTCGTGCTCGCGATCCATGACGCGCATCACGCGGTCGTCGCGCACGGTCAGCGAGACGTTGCACTGGGCCGGGCACATCGTGCAGATCGTGCCGCCGGACTCGATGTCCCAGGGCCGGGCGCGGAAGCGGTACGCGCTCGAGGTGAGCGCGCCGACCGGGCACAGCTCGATGATGTTGCCGGAGAACGGCGCGACGTACGGGTGGCCGTCGAAGGTGCCGACGAAGGAGTGCGCGCCGCGCTCGAGCAGCACGAGCTGGTAGTCCTCGGCGATCTCCTGGGAGAAGCGCACGCAGCGATAGCAGAGGATGCAGCGCTCGCGGTCGATCGCGACCAGCGGCGAGAGCTCGAGCGGCTTCTTGAAGTGGCGCTTGGGCTCGATGAAGCGCGACGTGCCCGGGCCCCACCCGTACGTGATGTCCTGCAGCGGGCACTCGCCACCCTTGTCGCAGACCGGGCAGTCGAGGGGGTGGTTGATCAGCAGGAACTCGACGACGGCGCGCTGCGCCTCGTGCACGCGCTCGGTCTGGGTGTGGACGACCATGCCGTCCTTGACCTGCGTCGAGCAGGCGGTCTGCAGCTTCGGGATGCCCTCGATCTCGACCAGGCACATGCGGCA
>DATBDM010000088.1:0-33619 GCA_036269915.1 Solirubrobacteraceae bacterium
GCAAGCCCGACCTCAACGGCTCGATCGGCGCCGCCATCGACGGCCTGATCGAGTCGGGCTTCGTGCGCCCGATCGTCGGCGCCCGCTTCCCGCTCGACCGCGTCGCCGACGCGCTCGAGCTGATCGACGGCCGCGGCGCGACGGGCAAGGTGGTGCTGGAGCTGTAGCGCGACCGGCACCGCGCCGGCAGACATCCGCGAGCGCGTAGGACGGGCGTCCACCCCGGGTGGCGCGTCGCCCAGCGGGCCAGGGCCGACTCGGCCGGCGGGTCGTCCTCGAGCACGCCGTGGCCCCAGTCGGGGATCGTGGCGATGCTCGAGTGGGGGATCAAAAGCGCCGCATACCTCGCCGCCGTCCTGGCGATCCACACCGTCGAGGCGCGCCGCGCGGCCTGGATCCGCGCGAGATCCGCGGCACTACCGGCTCGAGCCGCGGGGCGGCAGCGGCACGAACCCGCTCGTCCGCGCCACGTAGTCCGCGTAGCCGGGCCGCTCCGCCATCGAGCGCTCCAGGTGGTCCTTGCCCGAGACGCGGGTGAGCAGCAGGGTGATCACCAGCGGTCCGGCGATCGTCCACCACGCGCCCGCGGAGAGCGCGATCAGGTACAGCCCCCACCAGACGGTGAAGTCGCCGAAGTAGTTCGGGTGGCGGGTGTAGCGCCACAGGCCGCGATCCATGATCTTGCCGCGGTTCGCGGCATCGGCCTTGAAGCGGGCCAGCTGCGCGTCGCCGGTGGCCTCGCAGGCGAGCCCGATCGCCCAGACGGCGACGCCGATCCAGTCGAGCACGCCGAGCGGGTCGCCCGAGGTGGCGGCGCCCTGCAGCGGCAGCGAGACGACCCAGACGAGCACGGCCTGAAGGCCGAAGACGGTG
Source organism: Solirubrobacteraceae bacterium (assembly GCA_036269915.1). Taxonomy (GTDB): domain Bacteria; phylum Actinomycetota; class Thermoleophilia; order Solirubrobacterales; family Solirubrobacteraceae; genus DATBDM01. The sequence continues at coordinate 874 of DATBDM010000088.1, forward strand.
AACAGGCTGACCAGCGGGAAGCGGTCGCCCCACTTCTCGCGCCAGGCGCCGTAGCGCGGATCCTCTCCGGGATGGCGCAGCTTGCGCCGTCCGATGTAGCCGGCGAGGCGCAGCCCCCAGAGCGTCGTCAGCACGGCGAGCAGCACGCGGCGCCCGGTGCAGCCGTCGCCGACGGCGAACACGACCCAGGCGACCGCCACGAGGCCGAGCCCCCAGGCGACGTCGACGATCGAGACGTCGCGCAGCACGAGCGAGAGCACCCACGCGGCCAGCAGCAGCGCCAGCACCGCGGCGGCGCTCGCGAGCATCACCGCCGTCATCGGGAGCTGCCGTCCAGCAGCGCCGTGGCGACCGCCTCGGGGTCGTCCCAGGTCGGCATGTGGCCCGCGCCCGACAGCGCGATCTCGTGGACCCGCGGCGGGATCTCCTCCGGCCGGCGCACGAGGCGGTCGAGCTCGGGCCAGACGAGCGTGACCGGTACTCCGACGCGGCCGAGGTCGCGGAAGGATCCGGCGCGCATCGCGTCGCCGGCGGCCGCGAAGCCGGGCGCGAGCGCGTAGGCGCGCACGAGGCGGTGGGCGGCGGCCGCCGGGATCCGCTCCGGGTGCGCGGTCGTGGACATGAGCGCGGCACGGCGACCGGCCGGCGCGGCCATCAGCAGCGGCAGCGCCGGCAGGACGGCCCTGGCCAGCCCACGCGCCGCGTAGCGCTTCGGGGCGAGGCCGCCGCGCCACAGGCCGGCGGGCGCGATCGCGGTGACCGTCCGCGCCGCGTGCTGCAGGCCGAGCTCGAGCGCGACCCAGCCGCCGAGCGAGTTGCCGGCCACGTGCGGGCGCTCGATGTCGAGGTCGTCGCGCAGGAAGCGTGCGATCGCGGCGGCGAGGTCCGCCGCGGGAGCGGGAGCGCCGTCGTCGAGCGGCGGCGAGCCGCCGAAGCCGGGCATGTCGACGGCGATCACGTCGCGCTCGCGGGCGAGGCGCCCGATGACGGGATCCCACATGCGGTGGTCGGTGCCGAGCGTGTGGACGAGCACGAGCGGCGGACCGGAGCCGGTCCGTGCGTAGGCGATCGCCGGGGCGGCGGCCGCGGTCAGGAGTCCACCACCGCCGCGACGCCCGCCGTCAGCGCCGCCGACGCGCCGGCCGCTGCGGCGGTCTTGGCGACGGCGCGCGCCGGCAGCGCGCGGCCGGCAGCGGCCGTCGAGGCGATGTCCGCCAGGTCGCCGGCGAAGCTCGCGGCCAGCCAGGGGCGCAGGGGCGCGCCGGTCACGGCGGCGACGATCGCGCCACCGTGGAGGGCGATCTCGCGCGCGCCGACGCCGCGCACCGGGACCTGGGTCGCGGGTTGCGCGCCCGCTGGGCCGAGCCAGGACTTCGTCAGCCGCGCCGGCGCGGCCAGGAGGCCGAGGCCGTAGGCGACGCGCAGGCCGAGGACGGTGACGGCGGCGATGCGGGCTGGCGACATGACCGGGCTACGGCTCGCGGCGGCAGGCGGATCAGGCCGACGCCGTCGCCTCGCGAACCTCGGCCGACGCGCCGGCCCGCCGGCTCGCGACCGTCCCACGCCAGCGGGGCTTGCCCAGGACGAGCTGGACGTTGCCGATCCGGCGCTCCTCGAAGCCGGCCTCGCACCAGCACAGGTACAGCCGCCAGAGCCGCTGGAAGCGCTCGTCGTAGCCCAGCGCGGCGAGCGCGGCCGCCGACGACTCGATGTTCGCGCGCCAGCGCCGCAGGGTCTCGGCGTAGTGCGGCGTGATGTCCTCGAGGTCGACCATCCGCAGGTCGGTGTCGTGCGCGACCGAACGCGCGATGACCTCCAGCGAAGGCAGGCAGCCGTTGGGGAAGATGTGCTCGCGGATGAACGTGCGCGAGGCCTTCTCGACGTCGAACAGCCGGTCGTCGACGGTGATCGCCTGCAGCAGCATCACGCCGGCCGGGTCGAGCAGCTGCGAGCAGCGCGCGAAGAAGGTGCCGAAGTCGCGCCAGCCCACGGCCTCGATCATCTCGACCGAGACGAGCTTGTCGAAGGTGCCCTGCAGCTCGCGGTAGTCCTCGAGCAGCACGGTCACGCGGCCCTCGACGCCCGCCTCGCGCGCGCGGCGCACCGCGAGCGCGTGCTGCTCGCGCGAGAGCGTCGTGGTCGTCACGCGGCAGCCGCGCGTGCGCGCGGCGTGGACGGCGAGGCCGCCCCAGCCCGTCCCGATCTCCAGCAGGTGGTCGCGCGGGCCGAGGTCGAGCTTGTCGCAGATCCGGTCGAGCTTGGTCCGCTGGGCCTCCTCGAGCGTCGACTCGCGCCGCTCGAAGACCGCGCTCGAGTACTGCATCAGCGGGTCGAGCATGAGCTCGAACATCTCGTTGCCGAGGTCGTAGTGCGCGGCGATGTCGCGGCGCGAGCGCTCGGGCGTGCTCGGGGTGAGCAGCGCGCGGGCGCGGCGCAGCGGCTCGATCGCCGGCGAGAGCCGGCGCCGGACGTCGTCGATCGGGCGCATGTTGCGCGCCGCGAGCTCGATCACCGCGGGGAGGTCGGGGGAGTCCCAGAGCCCGTCGACGTAGGCCTCGGCCATCCCGCGCCCGCCGCGGGCGAGCGTGGGCCAGACGGCGGGGGAGTGCACGACGACGGTCGCCTGCGGGGTGCCGGAGCCGTAGACCACGCGCCGGTCGCCCTCGACGACGGTCAGCCGGCCGGTCTTCAGGCGCGAGACGAGGGCGTGCACGGTGGCGCGGGCGCCGCGCTCGAGGAGGCGGCTCATTCTGCCTCGCCAACGCTCGTCACCGCTACCGCTCGCTCCCGGACCGGCGCGTGCGGGCGCGGCTTGACCCCGCGCAGCAGGAGCCCGAGCGCGTGCCCGTAGATCAGCGCGAGCACGCGCAGGGTCGCCGCCGGGTAGCGGGCGGTGACCTCGGCGAGCGTGCGGGTGGTGAGCGGGCGGCGGTGGAGCCCGAGCGTCGCGTCGAACGCGCGGCGGGTGTGCTCGCTGCTCTCGATGTGCACCGACAGCGTCGGGCCGGGCGCGGTCGCCCGGATGTCGTAGTCCTGGGCCATGTTCATGAAGGGGGAGACGTGGAGGGCCTTTCCGGCGTGGGCGCGCAGCACGCCCGCGTCGGCGCCGGCGGGGAGCACGTACGCGTGGCGCTCCCCCCACGGCGTGTTGGTGACCTCGGCGACGAGCGTGTCGAGCTCGCCGCCGGCGTCGAGGCAGTAGTAGAAGGACACGGGGTTGAAGACGTGGCCGAACGTGCGCAGGTTCGTGAGCAGCCGCACGGGGCCGTCCGGACGCCGCCCGCTGCGCTCCTGCACCAGGTCGCGCACGGCGCCGGCGAGCGGCAGCGACGGATCGCCGAGGTAGTCGGCGCGGCGGAAGCGCACGAGCCCGGGGCCGCGGCGCACGAAGCGCCCGCCGAGCAGCCGCGGCAGCTCGTCGAGATCGAGGTAGGCGAGCGCGATCCGGTGGGTGAACTCCGTCGGTCGCTCGGCGAAGCGGCGATGGCGGATCGTGCCCTCGTAGAGCGCGGACGCGGTCACGCGAGCACCTTCCCGAAGGCCTCGGCGACGCGCAGGCCGCTGACGACGCCGTCCTCGTGGAAGCCCCAGCCCCAGTAGGCGCCGCAGTAGTGCGTGCGGTTGCGGTCGCTGATCTCCTGGTGGCGCGCGTGGGCGGCGACGCCCTGCGCCGTGTAGACCGGGTGGCGGTAGTGGATCGTGCGGATCACGCGCTCCGGATCGATCCGCTCGGAGCGGTTCAGCGTGACGCAGTACTCGCGGTCCGCGCGCAACGCCTGGAGCCGGTTCATGTGGTAGGTGACCGTCGAGCGCCCGGTCGGCTCGTCGAGCAGGTGGTAGTTCCAGCTGGCCCACGCGCGGCGCCGCCGCGGGAGCATGCTCCGGTCGGTGTGCAGGACCGCCTCGTTGTCCTGATAGGGGAACGCGCCGAGGATCTCGCGCTCGGCGGGCGTCGCGTCGGCCAGTAGCGCGAGCGCCTGGTCGGCGTGGGTGGCGATGACGACCTCGTCGAAGCGCTCGGGCTCGCCGCCCGCAGGGGTGACCTCGACGCGGTCCTCGAAGCGCTCGACCCGGGTGACCGGGGTCTGCAGCCGCAGCCGGTCGCGGAACGGGCGCGTGAGCGCTTCGACGTAGCGCTGCGAGCCGCCGCTGACCGTCCGCCAGTTCGGGCGGTCGCGCAGGCCCAGCATCCCGTGGTTGGCGAAGAACTCGACGAGGAAGCGCGCGGGGAACGTCCACATCTGCGCGGGATCGGCCGACCAGACGGCGGCCGCCTGCGGGACGATCAGCTTGTCGATGAACGGCTGCGAGAAGCGCTCGTCGTGCAGCCACCGGGCGAGCGACGGGCCTTCGTCGTCGCGCTCGAGCAGTCGCGGCGCGATCCGGTTGAGCCGCACGTAGTCGGCGACCATGCGCTGGAACGTCGGCGAGACGAGGTGCCGGCGCGTGGCGTAGAGGCCGTTCGCCGAGGAGCCGTTGTACTCGAAGCGCCCGGCGTCGTCGGAGACCGAGAAGCTCATGTCAGACGGCTGGCCGGCGACGTCGAGCTCGGCGAGCAGGCGCTCGAAGTTCTGGTAGTTACGGTCGTTGAAGACGATGAAGCCGGTGTCGACGTCGTGCTCCGCCGTCTCCGTGACCACGCGCACGGTGTTCGTGTGGCCGCCCGCATGGCCGCCCGCCTCGAACAGCGTGAGGTCGTGAGCGGGATGCAGCCTGTGGGCGACGACCAGCCCGGAGATCCCCGTGCCGACGATCGCGATCCGTGTTCCGCTCATGCTGCTTCTGACGCGCGAACGGCGTTTTCGGATCACGGGCGCGGCATTCGTCCATCGGTTAGCCTAATTTCACCGCCTTCCCTCAGGAGATCCCATGCCCGCCTCTGACGACGTGCTCGGGCCCAAGCCCGAGCATCGCTTCACCTTCGGCCTCTGGACGGTCGGCAACCCCGGGCGCGACCCGTTCGGCGGTCCGACGCGCGATCCGATCGACCCCGTCGACTCGGTCAACAAGCTCGCCGAGCTGGGCGCGTGGGGGATCTCGCTGCACGACGAGGACCTCGTCCCGTGGGGCAGCTCGGCCGCCGAGCGCGACCGCATCGTCGCGCGCTTCAAGGCCGCGCTCGAGTCGACCGGGCTCGGCGTCGGCATGGCCACGACGAACCTGTTCGGGCACGCGGCCTTCAAGGACGGCGCGTTCACCTCCAACGACCGCCGTGTCCGCCGGGCCGCGATCGGCAAGGCGATGCGCTCGATCGACCTCGGCGCCGAGCTGGGCACGGACCTGTACGTCTTCTGGGGCGGACGCGAGGGCACCGAGGCGGGCATCGCCAAGGATCCGCGCGACGCGCTCGAGCGCTACCGCGAGGCGATCGACGTGCTCGGCGACTACGTGATCGGCCAGGGCTACGACATGCGCTTCGCCATGGAGCCCAAGCCCAACGAGCCGCGCGGGGACATCTTCCTGCCGACCGTCGGCCACGCGCTGCACTTCATCTCGACGCTGCAGCGGCCCGACATGGTCGGCGTCAACCCCGAGGTCGCGCACGAGACGATGGCCGGCCTGTCGTTCCAGCACGGCGTCGGGCAGGCGCTGTGGGCCGGAAAGCTCTTCCACATCGACCTCAACGGACAGCGCATCGGCCGCTACGACCAGGACTTCCGCTTCGGCGCCGAGGACCTCAAGGAGGCCTTCCTGCTCGTGCGGTTGCTCGAGCGCGCCGGCTACTCGGGGCCGCGCCACTTCGACGCGCACGCCTACCGCAACGAGAACCCCGAGGGCGTGTGGGACTTCGCGGCGGGCTGCATGCGCACCTACCTCGCCCTCGCCGACGCCGCGCGCCGCTTCGACGCGCTGCCCGACGTGCAGGAGGCGCTGGCCGCTGCGTCGGTCGCCGAGCTGGCCGAGCCATCGGTCCCGGGCGGCGTGGGGGAGGCCGACGCGCTCAAGGGCGAGGTCGACGCGCTCGACGCCCTGGCCGGGCGCGGCTACTTCAACGAGCGGCTCGATCAGCTGGTCGTCGAGGTGCTGCTCGGCGCGCGCTGACGCTCGAGGTGGCGCTTGAGGTCGCGCAGGGCGCGGCGCATCACCGCGTCGGATACCGCCGCGCGCAGCGGACGGGGGACGAAGCGCCCTGGATCGATGCGCAGCTCGAGCTCCACGCCCGTGCGCCCGTTCTGGAGCCCGGTGAAGCGCCACTCGCCGTAGAAGTCGCGGAAGTCGCCGCCCAGGTACTCGCAGCCGAGCCGCTGCGGCGGCTGGTGGATCTGGCGCAGCGTGTAGCGGACGGTCCTCACCTTGGCGTCGATCTCGTACTCGACGACGAGGCCGCGGCCCTCCTCGTCGCGCTCGAGCACCTCGGCGCGACGCACGGCGCCCTGCCACGCGGGCAGGTGCTCGAAGTCGGTCAGCGCGGCGTAGCAGTCCTCGGGGGACGCCGCGATCTCGGTGCTCTGGCAGTCTCGGTATCCGGCCATCGCCGCTCAGGCTGCCCGCCGAGGTCGTCCTCGATGCGTCGCGCGGTGGCGAGCAGCGGCGGGAGCAGCTCGCGCCGGAGGTTCGCCACGGTCCGGCGGCCCGCGTGCGCGGAGAGGTTGACGGCGGCGATCGTCGCGCCGTCGCGGTCGCGGATCGGCGCCGCGATCGAGCGCAGCCCGACCTCGAGCTCCTGGTCGACGAGCGCCCAGCCCTGCCGGCGCACGGCCTCGAGCTTGGGCCCGAGGGCCTCGGGCCACTCCTCGGGGTCGCGCGCGGCGAGCAGCACCCGGCCCATCGAGGTGAGGTGCGCCGGGAAGCGCGTGCCGACGTTGATCGCCACCCGCATGATCCGCGACACCGGCACGCGCGCGACGTAGACGATGTCTCCGCCGTCGAGCACCGACACCGAGGAGGACTCGTGGACCTCCTCGACGAGGCGCTCGAGGTGGGGCTCGGCGATCTCGGGGAGCTCGAGGCTCGACAGGTAGGCGTAGCCGAGGTCGAGCACGCGCGGCGTCAGGGAGAACCTCCGCCCGTCGCTGCGCACGTAGCCGAGGTCGGCGAGCGTGAGCAAGAAGCGCCGCGCCGCGGCGCGGGTGAGCCCGGTCTGGCGCGCGACCTCCGAGAGCGTGCGCTGCGGGTGCTCGGCGTCGAACGCGCGGACGACGGCGAGCCCGCGCTCGAGCGACTGCACGAAGTGCGGGCCGTGCGGACTCAGGCGAGCCGGCCTTCCTCGCGCAGGACCCGCTCGGCGATCCCCATGGCGGTGTTGGCGGCCGGGACGCCCGCGTAGACCGCCGCGTGGATCAGCGCCTCGCGGATCTCCTCCGGGGTGACGTCGTTGCGCAGCGCCGCGCCGACGTGCAGCGCCAGCTCCTCCTCGGCGCGCAGCGCGGTCAGCAGGACGAGGGTGAGCAGGCTGCGGGTGCGCCGGTCGAGGCCGGGCCGCGTCCAGACCTCGCCCCACGCCGTGCGGGTGATGAAGTCCTGGAACGGGCGTGCGAACTCGGAGGCGCCGGCGCGGTCGACGTGCTCGTCGCCGAGCACCTCGCGACGGACGCGCATGCCGTCGTCGTGGCTCATCGCAGGTGCTCCCTCATCAGCTCGGTCACGGCGTCGGGGCGCTCGAGGTTGGCCATGTGCGCGGCGCCCTCGAGCACCTCCAGCCGCGCGCCGGGGATCGCCGCCGCGATGCGCGCGGCGTGCTCGGCCGGCGGCGTGGCCAGGTCGCCGGCGGCGCCGATCACGAGCGCCGGGGCGCGGATGGCGGCGAGCTCGCCGGTCAGGTCCATGCGCTCGATCGCGCCGCAGCAGCTCGCGTAGCCCTCCGGGTCGTTGGCCGCGAGCATCGCCTCGAGCCGGCGGGTGCGCTCGGGGTCGGCCGCGTGGCCGGCCGGGGAGATCCACCGCTCGACCACCGGCGGCGCGACGGCGGCCAGGCCCTCCCCGCGGACGCGCCGGGCACGGTCGCGCCACATCTCCGGCGGGCCGAGCCTCGCGGAGGTGCAGCAGAGGACGATCCGGTCGACGCGCTCCGGCGCGTGGATCGCGACCCACATGGCGACCATGCCGCCGAGCGAGAGCCCGCCGAGGTGGACGCGCCCGGCACCCAGCGCGTCGAGCAGGCCGAGCACGTCGCGCCCGAGGTCGGCGATCTCGTACGGACCGGGCGGCGCCGGCGACCCGCCGTGGCCGCGGTGGTCGTAGCGGACCACGCGGAACGCGTCCGAGAGCGCCGCGGCCTGGGAGCTCCACATCGACACGTTGGCGCCGAGCGACGGGCCGAGGACGAGCAGCGGCGCGTCCCGAGGGCCGTCCTGGACGTGGTGCAGGGCGACGGTGCTCATCCGTGGGCCTCCAGGGCGCGGTCGACGAACGCGCCGGCGGCGCCGAGCCGGCGGGCCGGGTCCAGCAGGGCGTCGATCGCGCCGCGGTCGAGCACGGCGGCGATCGCCGGGTCGGCGGCGAGGGCGCCGGCGAAGTCGTCCGCGTCGCGGGCGAGCCGCGCGACGTGGTCGTGGGCCTGCGAGCGGCCGAGCGCCGGGGAGAGCGCGTCCGCGACGGCCTCGGCGCCGAGCCGGCCGCCGGTCGCGTCGAGGTTCGCGCGCATCCGCGCGGGGTCGACCTCGAGGGACTCCAGGCACGCGCGCAACCACGCGGCCGCGGATCCGGTGCTCGCCAGCAGCGCCGAGAGCGGCCGCCACTCGGCGTGCCACGCGCCGGCGGCGCGCTCGTGCTCCTGGACCTGGGCGGCGAGCAGCGTCGCGACGAGCCCGGGCGCCTGGGCGGCGCAGCCGAGCGCCGCGACGGCGGCGACCGGGTTGCGCTTGTGGGGCATGGCCGAGGACCCGCCGCCGACGCCCTCGGCCACCTCGCCGACCTCGGTCTGGGCGAGCAGCGTGACATCGCGCGCGACCTTGCCGACGGCGCCCGCGGCGACGCCGAGCGCCCCCGCCAGCTCGCCGATGCGCCCGCGCAGCGTGTGCCAGGCGAGCACCGGCTCGGCCAGGCCGAGCTCGAGCGCGTAGGCGGCGAGCACGGCGGGTCCGTCGTCGCCGAGGGCCGAGAGCGTCCCGGCCGCGCCGCCGAGCTGCGCCGCGAGGCGCTCGTCGTGCATGCGGGCCAAGGCGTCGCGCGCCTCGGCGAGCGCCGTCAGCCAGCCCGCGGCCTTGAGCCCGAAGGTGATCGGGACCGCCTGCTGGAGCAGCGTGCGCCCGGCCATCGGGGTGTCGCGGTGCATGCGGGCGAGCGCGGCGGCGGCCGCCGCCGCGCCGGACAGGTCGGCGTGCATCGGCTCGAGCGCGCGGCGCGCGACGAGCATCGCTGCGGTGTCGAGCATGTCCTGGCTCGTCGCCCCGCGGTGCACGTGCGCGGCCGCCTCGCCGCCCACGCGTTCGCGCAGCGCCCGCACCAGCGGGGCCGCCGGGTTGCCGGTCTCCGCCGCCGCGGCGCCGATCGCGTCCGCGTCGAAGCCCTCCGCACGGCAGGCGGCCGCGATCGCCTCGGCATGCTCGGCCGCGATCAGGTCCGTCGCGGCAAGCGCGCCGGCGAGCGCGGCCTCGGCGTCGAGCATGGCCTGCAGCCACGCGGCGTCGCTCGTCGCCGCGGCCGCCTCGCCGCGCGCAGCGATCGCGCCGAAGAGCCCGTCAGACGGCGAAGAAGACGGTCTCATCGTCCCCCTGGAGGTGGATGTCGAAGCGGTAGCCGTCGCGGTCGGGCCGCGCGAGCAGCGTCGCCCTGGCCCGTTCGTCCGCGATGCCCGCGAGGACCGGGTCGGCGGCGTTGGCCGCAGTCTCGTCGGCGAAGTAGATCCGCGTGACCACGCGGTGCAGCAGCCCGCGCCCGAAGACGGAGACGTCGACGTGCGGCGCCTGTTCCGCGCCGGCGTCACCGGGCTTGAGGGTCAGCACGCCCCAGCGGCCCTCCGCGTCGCAGAGCGAGCGGCCGGACCCGGCGGCGGGCACGGTCTGCCAGGTCTCGACCACGGCGTCGGGCACGGGCTCGCCCGCGCCGTCGAAGACGGTCCCGTGCAGCCGGACGGCCCCCGGCGTGCCCGGCGCGACGGCGTCGAACCCGGCCAGGCCGATCGAGAAGAACGGCCCGACGGTCTGCGACGGCGTCGTGCCCGGCACGTCAGTCGTCCTCCAGCGAGGTCGCCTCGCGCCCGCGCAGCACGATGTCCCAGCGATAGGCGAGCGCCCACTCGGGCTCGGTCGCCTCGAGGTCGAAGGCCGCGACCAGCCGCTCGCGGGCGGCGGCGTCGCGGACCGAGTTGAAGATCGGGTCGTGGGCGAACAGCGGGTCGCCCGGGAAGTACATCTGCGTCACGAGCCGCTGGGCGAAGGCGCGCCCGAACACCGAGAAGTGGATGTGCGCGGGCCGCCAGGCGTTCTCGTGGTTGCCCCACGGATAGGCCCCGGGCCTGATGGTCACGAAGCGGAAGCGGCCCTCGGCGTCGGTCAGGCAGCGCCCGGCGCCGGTGAAGTTCGGATCCAGCGGCGCGGGGTGGCGGTCGACCGCGTGGCGGTAGCGCCCGGAGGCGTTGGCCTGCCAGGCCTCGATCAGCGTGCCCGGCACCGGCCGGCGGTCGTCCTCGATCACGCGGCCGTGGACGACGATGCGCTCGCCGAGCGGCTCGCCGTCGTGCTGGCGCGTGAGGTCGTGGTCGAGCGCGCCGACGCGGCCGGCGCCGAACAGGGGCCCGGTGAGCTCGGTGGGCGTCTGGTTGAGCAGCAGGCGCTCCCGCCGGGGCGCGCGAAGCGCCGTCGAGCGGTACTCGGGCGTGGCGAGCGCCGGATGCGAGGCGTCGTCGCGGCGGAAGCCCGGAACGCTCACGACGCCTCCGTGAGCGCGCGCAGGGCGGCGAGCTCGCCGTCGGTGGGCGGAGCGCTGGCGCGCAGGTCGGGCGCGGCGGCCAGCTCCCAGCCCGTCGCCGCGCGCGCGGCGTCGAGCGCGACGCCGGGGTGCAGCGCGGTCAGCCGCAGCTCGCAGGTCGCCGGATCGGGCTCGAGGACGCCGAGGTCGGTGATCACGCGCGTCGGCCCGCGGCCGGTCAGGCCGAGCCGTTCACGGTCGCCGGGGCCCGAGCCGAAGCCGACCGAGGTGACGAAGTCGACGCGCTCGACGAAGGCGCGCGCGCTCTGGCGCACGATCACGACCACCTCACCGCAGGACGCCGCGATCTCCGGCGCGCCGCCGGCGCCCGGCAGCCGGACCTTCGGCGCGTCATAGCTGCCGATCACAGTGGTGTTGATGTTCGCGAAGCGGTCGATCTGCGCGGCGCCGAGGAAGCCGACGTCGATCCGGCCCGGCTGCACCCAGTAGTTGAAGATCTCCGGGACCGACACGACCGCGTCCGCGGTCTCGCCGAGCATCCCGTCGCCGATCGAGAGCGGCAGCCGGGGCGGCTTGGCGCCGATGGCGCCCGCCTCGTAGACGAGCACGAGCCCTGGCGCGTGGGTGCGGCGGGCGAGGTTCGCGGCCGTGCTCGGCAGGCCGATCCCGACGAAGCACGACGTCCCGTCGGCGAGGAAGCGCGCGGCGGCGATCGACATCATCTCGTCGGCCGTCCAGCTCACAGCGCCCGCACCCAGCCGCCGAAGCGCTCGCGGTCGCGCGCGACGTCGTCCCACGCGCGGTAGGCCGCGTTGTCGCGGTCGTAGTAGCCCTGTGCGTACGACGGCCGCGCGCCGCCGGGCACCTCGCTCACGCGGTCCACGACCCAGTGGGGGAGGACGATCGCGCCCGGCAGCGGCTCGAGCTCGTCGACGACCTCCTCGACGGTGACCAGCGCGCGGCGCGCGGACAGCACCGCCTCCTTCTGGATCCCGATCAGCCCCCACAGCTGCACGTTGCCCTGCCGGTCCGCGCGCTGGGCATGGACGATCGCCACGTCCGGGCGCAGGGCGGGGACCGCGCTCAGCTGCTCGCCGGTGAACGGGCAGACGATCGGGCGCACGGCGTCGGTCTGGGCCGGCAGGTCGGTGCCGCGGTAGCCGCGCAGCACGGCGAACGGCAGTCCCGACGCGCCGGCGACGTAGGCGTTGGCCATCCCGGCGTGCGAGTGCTCGACGACCTCCAGCGGCTCCGGCCAGCCGTGCTCGACGGCGTCGCGGAAGCGATGCAGCGAGCCGACCCCGGGGTTGCCGCCCCAGGAGAACACGAGCCGCCGCGCGCAGCCCGCGCCGATCATCTGGTCGTACACGATGTCCGGCGTCATCCGGATCAGCGTCAGCTCGCGGCGGCGCTGGCGGATGATCTCCTGGCCGGCCGCGACGGGGATCAGATGCGTGAAGCCCTCGAGCGCGACCGCGTCGCCGTCGCGCACCAGCTCGGCGATCGCGTCGGCGAGCGGGACGATCGGCGCATCTGTTCGGGAAGCGAACATCGGTGCTGAGGGCGCACCCTACCCGATCGTCCGGTAGCGTCATCCGGCGTGCGGACGCAGGTCGCGATCGTCGGCGGCGGGCCAGCGGGGCTCGTGCTCGGGGCGCTGCTGCACGCGCGTGGGATCGAGTCGGTCGTGCTCGAGGATCGCTCGCGCGAGCACGTCGAGCGGCGCGTGCGGGCCGGCGTGCTCGAGCAGGGGACGGTTGACCTGCTCACCGAGCTCGGCGTGGGCGGCCGGCTGCACCGCGAGGGGCTCGTGCACGAGGGCATCGAGCTGCGCTTCGGCGGCACCGGGCACCGGATCGCGCTGGCGGAGCTGACCGGCGGCCGCGCGATCACGATCTACGGCCAGCAGGAGGTCGTCAAGGACCTGATCGCCGCGCGCCTCGAGGATGGGCTGCCGCTGCACTTCGAGGTCTCCGCCGTGCGGGTCGAGGGGATCGAGGGCAATGCGCCGGCCGTCCGCTGGCGCTCCCCGGACGGGCGCGAGCAGCGGCTCGACTGCGACGTGGTCGCGGGCTGCGACGGCTTCCACGGCGTCTGCCGCCACCTGCTGCCCGCGGAGCGCGCCCGCGTCTACGAGCGCGACTGGCCGTTCGCCTGGCTCGGCATCCTCGCGGAGGCGGCGCCGGTCAGCCACGAGCTCGTCTACTGCCTCTCCGAGCGTGGCTTCGCGCTGGCCTCGGCGCGCTCGGCGTCGATCAGCCGGCTCTACCTGCAGGTCCCGCCGGACACCGTCGTCGACGACTGGCCCGACGACCGCATCTGGGACGAGCTCGGGCGGCGGCTCGGCGAGCCGCCGCCGCACGGACGCCTGCTCGAGCGCGGCGTCACGCCGATGCGCTCCCACGTGCGCGAGCCGCTGCGCCACGGCCGGCTGTTCCTCGCCGGCGACGCCGCCCACATCGTCCCGCCGACCGGGGCGAAGGGCCTCAACCTGGCGGTCGCGGACGTGCGCGTGCTCGCCGGGGCGCTCGAGCGCTGGTACGCGAGCGGCGACGAGTCCGGCCTCGACGCCTACTCGGACACCTGCCTGCTGCGCGTCTGGGGCGTGCAGTTCTTCTCCTCGTGGATGACGCGGATGCTCCACCTGGGCGCGACCGAGGATCCGTTCGCCCTGCGGCTCCAGCTCGCCGAGCTCGGGTACGTGTGCTCCTCGAGGGCCGCGGCGACGAGCCTCGCCGAGAACTACGTCGGCCTTGCCTTTCAGACTTGAGGAGCTCCCATGGCCCAGCGCACCAGCCCGCCGTTCCGCGCCGACCACGTCGGCTCCCTGCTGCGCCCGCCCGGGCTGCTCGCGGCGCGCGAGCAGCACGCGGCCGGGTCGCTCTCCGACGCGGACCTGCGCGCGACCGAGGACGACGCGATCCGCGGCGCGGTGGCGATGCAGCAGGCGGCCGGGCTGGGCACGGTCACCGACGGCGAGTTCCGGCGCGCGTCGTGGCACATGGACTTCATCTACTCGCTGGGCGGGATCTCGAAGGCGCCCGGCGATCTGCACGTGCAGTTCCGCAACGCCGAGGGGACGATCGAGTTCACGCCTGCCGCGCTGCACGTCGACGCGCCGATCCGGCTCGAGCGGCCGATCTTCGGGGACGACTTCACGTTCCTCGAGTCGGTCGCGCTGCCCGGGCAGACGCCGAAGCTGACGATCCCGTCGCCGAGCATGGTCCACTACCGCGGCGGGCGCGCGTCGGTCGACGAGTCGGTCTACCCGGAGATGGACGCGTTCTGGGAGGACCTGGTGGGCGCGTACTCCGACCAGGTGCGCGGAGTGCACGGGCTCGGCTGCCGCTACCTGCAGTTCGACGACACGAGCCTGGCCTACCTCAACGATCCCGCCCAGCGCGAGCAGATGGCGGCGACGGGCGCCGACGCCGAGCACCTGCACGAGGCGTACATCGCCCACATCAACGAGGCACTCGCGGGGCGTCCCGCCGACATGGCGATCACGACGCACATGTGCCGTGGCAACTTCCGCTCGTCGTGGGTCGCCGAGGGTGGCTACGACTTCGTCGCGGAGGCGCTGTTCAACGAGCTCGCGGTGGACGGCTTCTTCATGGAGTGGGACGACGCCCGCTCCGGCGGCTTCGAGCCGCTGCGCTTCGTGCCGCCGGGCAAGGTCGTCGTGCTCGGGCTGGTGACGACCAAGCGCGGCGAGCTCGAGCCGCGCGAGCTGCTCCTGCGGCGCATCGAGGAGGCCTCCCGGTACGTCGACCTCGACCAGCTCTGCCTCTCTCCGCAGTGCGGCTTCTCCTCGACGGTCGAGGGCAACACGCTCACCCAGGAGGAGCAGCTGGCGAAGCTGCGGCTGGTGGTCGACGTCGCCGAGGAGGTCTGGGGCTAGCCGGGCCGGCGGCGGCTCAGCGAGCCGGCGCGGCGGTCGCTGCTCGCTCGCCGTCGCCGTTCGTCGCCGCGTCGCGCGCGGCCCGGTCGCGCGCCGGCGCAGGGATCAGGGCGAGGGCGGCGCCGATCGCCAGCAGCGTCCACGACAGGGGGTCCTCGAGGTAGGCCGCGTAGACGAGCGTGTGCAGCACCAGCGCGACGAACGCCGCCACGATGCCGGCGCGCGCGACCGCCACGACGCCCGGCGGGCCGCGGCGGCGCAGCGCGTCGAGGGCGCCGCGCCAGAGCACGGCGAGCGCCGCGACGAGCATCCCCACGTAGGCCAGCAGCCCGAGGACGCCCTGCTCGGCGGCGACCGTCACCGGGATCGTGTGCGAGACGACGACCGCCCGGCTCGAGGAGCGGATGCGCTCGCGCTTGCGGTAGCTGGCGGCGAATCCGCCCGATCCGACGCCCCAGACCGGCCGGTCGGAGAACAACTGCCCGCCGCCCTTCAACAGATCGACGCGGCCGCTGGTCGCCTTGTCGATCGCCTTCGTCGATCCGCCCTTGATGTGCAGCGCGCCCGGCGCGATCACGACCACCGCGATCACCAGCACCACCGCCGCGCCGACCACCCCCAGCACCGGTCCGGGGCGCCAGCGCAGCGCCGCCAGCACGGCGAGGCCGCCGAGCAGCGCGGCGAAGCTCGACTGCGACAGCGACAGGACGAGGCCGGCCCACAACACCGCGAGCCCGACGGAGAGCAGCGCCACCGTCCGCGGCCGCGTCTGCCACAGCAGCACCGCCGCCATCAGGATCATCGTGAGCGCGAGGAAGCGCCCGTAGATGTTCGGGTCGAAGAACAGCGAGTTGACCCGGAAGTACGGCTTGAGGTCGTTGGCCGCGAGCACCTTCTCGTTGGCCAGCAGCAGCCGCCCCGTGCCCCACTCGCCGAACCCGACGACGGCGAACAGCAGTGCCAGCCCGACGGTCAGCCCGAAGCACGCCTTCAGCAGCCGCGGCGTCCAGCGCACCTCGAGCAGCAGCGAGAAGAGCACCGCGAACGGGATGTAGAAGAAGCACAGGTTCTTGACCGCCTGCTCGCGGTCGGAGGAGTACAGCGACTGCAGCGCGTAGAGCAGCAGGACTGCGGCGAGCGCCCACTCGAGCCGGCTGACGCGGCGCCCGGCGAGCGTCGCCGAGCGCGGCGGGCGAGGCTCGATCGCCTCGGGGGAGCGCAGCCCCCAGGCGTAGGCGGCGAGGCCCGCCGCGATCACGCCGTAGAGCGGCAGCAGCAGGTTCGCCGTCCCGCCGCCGGCCGTCACCGGCACGCGGATGGGCACGGTGAGGACGACGAGCAGCGGGAACGCCTCGGGCCGCGTGCGGATCAGCGCCGCGACCGCGACGAGCGCCACGACGCCGACGACCACTGCTCCCGCCACCTCGGCCGCGTGCGAGGAGACGTCGTCGGAGACGGTGCCGAGCCCGACGACCAGCGCGACGGCGATCGCGCCGAGCAGGAGCGCCGCCACCATCGCGCCGGCCTTGCGGCGCGGGTCGCGGAGTCCCAGGGCGGCGGCCGCAGCGACGGTCGCCACCACCGCCACGAGGTCCGCCGGCAGTGCTACACGTCCTCCATCGTCACGACGTCCTCGCCGACCTCGAGGAACTCCGTGTAGGAGGAGATGACGGACTCCGGCTCGTCCCACATGCGCAGGACGCCGCGGTCCATCCAGATCGCCTGGTCGCAGAGCTGCTCGATCGTGCCGAGCGCGTGCGACACGAGCACCACGGTGCGGTCCTGCTCGCACAGCTCGCGCATCTTGCGGAAGGACTTCTTGCGGAAGCGCGCGTCGCCGACGGACAGCGCCTCGTCGATGATGAGGATGTCGGGATCCATGTTCACCGCGACCGAGAAGCCGAGCCGGCCGTACATGCCGGACGAGTAGGTCCGCATCGGCATGTCCATGAAGTCCTCGAGCTCCGCGAAGGCCACGATGTCCTCGTACTTCCTCTCGAGCTCGTCGCGGTCGAGGCCGGCGGCCAGCCCGCCGAGGACGACGTTCTCGCGGCCGGTCAGCTTGCGGTTGAAGCCGACGCCGAGCGCGAGCAGCGTGCTCACGCGGCCGTCGACCTCGACGCGGCCGCGGGTCGGCGGCAGGATGCCCGACATCACGCGCATCAGCGTCGACTTGCCCGCGCCGTTGGCGCCGACGACGCCGAGCACCTGGCCGTGCGGCACCGTGAAGGAGACGTTCTTGATCGCCTCGACCTCGCGGACCACGCGCTCGCGGCGCCCGAGCTTGAGCACGGTGCTCTTGAGCGTGGGCGTGCGCTCGAGCGTCGTCCGGTAGGTCAGCGAGACGTCCTCGACGCGGATGCGCGGCTCGTCAGAGACGGACAGCGAACTCACGCTCCCGGGACATGAAGAACAGCAGGCTGCCGACGAAGATGACGATGCCCCACGCGGGGCCGACGATCAGCGTCCACGAGGCCGGCGCGTGCCCGCCGTGCAGGACGTCGCTCCACGCGCTCAGCGGCGCGGCGAGGGGATTGGCGACCAGCAGCCACTTGTAGCCGTGGGGCACGTGCGACGCGTAGTAGAGGACCGGCGAGGCGTACAGCCAGACGCGCAGGACGTAGGGCAACAGGCTGCGCAGGTCGCGGAAGTACACCTGCAGCGCGGCGACGAGCATGCAGAGGCCCGCGGCCAGCACCGTGAAGAGCAGGACCAGCGGGAAGACCCACAGCAGCGACCAGTTGGTCGGCAGGCCGCTGATGAAGTGGATCGGTATGTAGATGATCATCGTCGGCAGGAACTGCTTGAAGCCGACGATGACCGACGACAGCGGCAGCAGCACCCGCGGGAACGCCGAGTTCATGACCAGCTTCCCGCCCGAGGTCACCGACTTCACGCCGGAGCGGACCGCGCCCGAGATGTAGTGGTAGGCGAAGATGCCGGCCACGAGATGCGCGAAGAAGCCCGGGCCGGACTTGCCGCCGCGCACGATGTCGATCAGCACGAAGTAGACGCCCGAGAGCAGCAGCGGGTTCAGGACCAGCCAGAACTTCCCGAAGATCGTGTCGTAGTGCTGCGCGCGCAGGTTGGTGCGCGCGAGCTCCATCGCGAACTCGCGCCTCCGCCACACCTCGCGCAGGTACGGGACGAACGGCGGGAGGCCGACCTTGTGGGGCTCGTAGACCTGGTGGGTGGAGGCGAGCTCCGAGCCGCCGCCCGGCCGCGAGGGATCGCCACTCGTCGCCGAGGGTTGGGTGACTCCTGTGCTCATGGGACGCTGAGAGGCTAGCGGTCGGACCCGCGGTCAGACGATGGGTGGACGCCCGGCGCGGGTCATCCTGAGCATCGTGCTCATCCGCAACCGCTGCCGCGGACCGGACCCCGGGCCGCGCAGCCCCTCGCGGTAGCCGCGCAGCGCGGCGGCGGCGCGCGCGGGCGAGCGCCACAGCAGCGGGGCCGTCCGGGCCGCGAAGCTCAGCACGTAGAGCACTCCGAGCGGGGCGGGCAGGTAGCGGCGCGCGATCCACACGCGGTTGCGCGCGCCGTAGAAGGCGGAGTAGTCGTGCGCCGCGGGCGCGTAGGGGGGATGCAGCGCGGCGAGGTCGCCCGCGTAGGCGACCCGGAAGCCCGCGTCGAGCACCCGCCACGCGAGGTCGACGCCCTCGTGCGCGAAGCGGAACGGCGCCGGCCAGCCGCCGGCGCGCTCGAAGACGTCGCGGCGGATCGCCACGGCGCCCTCCCACACGGCGCACACGTCGCTGGAGCGCTCCGGGTCGCCGGACCGCAGCCGCGGCACCCAGTCGCGCGGCCCGCGCGAGCCGTCATCGGCCTTGACGCGCAGCTGCACGAGCCCGAGCCGCGCGTCGGCGGCGAAGCGCTCCGCGAGCGCCGCGAGCGTGCCCGGCTCCTCGAGGCGGGCGTCGTCGTCGAGGAAGAACAGCAGCTCGCCCGTGACCGCCGGGACGCCCGCGTTGCGCCCGCCGGGGATGCCGGCGTCCTCGGCGAGCGCCACCGCCTTCACGCCGTCCGGCAGCCCCTCGGGGACCCAGCCGTTGCCGACCACCGCGACGTCGATGTGGACGTCGCGCTGCGCGCGCAGCGAGCCGACCGCGGCCGCCAGCTCGGGCGGCCGGCGGCCCTGGGTCAGCACCACGCAGCCCCAGGCGGTCATCGCAGGCGGTCCGAGGTGACGATCGCGAGCCCATGGCCGAGCAGCGTGATCGCGGCGATCGGGATCAGCGCGACGACGAGCACGCGGGTGGCGGCGAGGTCACCGACGGCGGCGTCCACGATCGCTGCGGCCAGCGCGAGCAGCGTCGCCTCCACGGCGACGAAGGCGCGGAAGAACGGCAGGTGGCCGAGCACCCGCCGCGCGCGCCGCAGGGCGCTCTGTCGCGGCGCGGCGACCGCCTCGGTGTCGAGCGCGAGGGCGCGCCCGGACTCCGCGCGCGCCACGATCACGAGCGCCGACTCGCCCTTGATCCCGAGCACCAGCACGGCGATCACCAGCCCCAGCGTCGTGTAGGTGCCGAGCTCGTCCCAGCCGCCGTCGGCGCGGATCCCGAGCGCGATCGGCAGCAGCGCCTCGGTCATCCAGTGGCCGACCCGGTCGAGGTAGATCCCCATCGGCGAGCGCCGGTCGAGCCAGCGCGCCAGCTCGCCGTCGGAGCAGTCGAGCAGGATCTGCAGCTGGATCAGCAGCACCGCGCCGAGCGCCGGCACGACGCCCGGCAGCGTCAGCACGCCCGCGGCCAGCACCCCCGCGAGGATCATCAGCCAGGTCACGGCGTCGGGCGTGAGCGGCGTGCGCAGCAGCAGCCGCGTCAGGTAGGGCGAGATCCGGCGGACGTAGAGGCGCCCGGCCCAGTGCTCGCCCGAGTTGCGGGCGAAGATCGACGCGGGCTGCGCGACCGCGCGCAGCTCGGCGACGGAGGGGCGGCGCGAGCGCAGCATGGCGTCAGGTGGCGACGGCCGCGAGGAAGGCGTCGACGCGCTCGCGCACGGCGGCCTCGTCGAGCGCGAGGTGCTCGAGCACCGTGTAGCGGTCCGGCCGCGTCATCGGCGCGTGCACGACCGCCTCGGCGAACTGGTCCGGCGTGAGCCCGAGATCCTGCGGGGTGCGCGGCAGCCCGTGCCGGCACAGGCACGCGTCGATCGAGCGGACCATGCCCTCGTCCCCGCGCAGGAAGCTCGTGAACAGGCTCGCCGCCCCGGCGAGCTCACCGTGGCGCGCGGTGCCGGGGAAGAGGTGGTCGATCGCGTGGAGGATCTCGTGGTCGGAGCCGCTGCACGGCCGCGAGGATCCGGCGGTGGCCATCGCCAGGCCGGAGAGCACGAGCGCCTCGGCGAGGGCGATCAGGAAGTCGTCGTCGTCGATCCCGTCCTCGCGCAGCAGCACCGAGGTCGCGGCGAGCCGGGCGAACGTGACGGCGACGCCGTCGACCGGCTCGCCACGCTCGGCCCCCGCCAGCCGCCAGTCGGCGATCGCGGACAGGTTGGAGATCGTGTCGCCGATCCCCGAGCGGCGCATCGCCGGGTCCGACCGGCGCACGTAGTCGAGGTCGACGACGACGGCGATCGGCATCTGCACGCCGAAGGAGCCCTTGCGGCCGCCCTCCTCGAGGGAGGCGACCGGCGACGCGATGCCGTCGTGGGCGAGGCTGGTGGCGACGGCGACCATCGGCAGCCCGCTGAGGCTCGCCGCGTACTTGGCCATGTCGAGCGTGCGCCCGCCGCCGATGCCGACGATGGCGTCGTAGAACCCCTGGCGCAGGCGCCGGGCGAGCTCCGACGCCGCGTCGATCCCACCGCCCTCGACCGTCCACAGCTCGGCGTTGCCCAGCTGCGGGCGCAGGACGTCGGCGATCTCCTCGCCGAGCCCCGGCCCCACGACGATCGCGACGTGGCCGCCGGCCGAGATCCGGCGGTCGGCGAGCAGCGGCGCGAGGCTCGCGATCGCGCCCGACCCGATGTCGATGGTCAGCGGCGTGCTGACCATGCGGGTCAACAGCGGCACGCGACCTCCCGCGCCTTCGCCAGGTCGCTCGCGTCGTCGACCTCGACCCAGTCGACCTCGCCGATCGGGGCGATGCCGACGCGGCCGCCGCGGTCGGCGTACTCCTGGAAGCCGTCCTCGTAGTAGAGCTGCGGATCACGGTCGAAGGTCGTCTGCAGCGCGGCGGCCAGCGCGTCGGCGGCGCCGGGCTCGATCAGCGTCAGGCCGATGTACTCGCCGTGCGCGCTCGCGGGGTCGAGGGCCTTGTTGATGCGCTCGAGCATCCCGGCGTCGGAGACGTGGACCTTCATCTCCTCCTCGCCGAGCGGCTTGGACTGGTCGACGGCGATCAGCAGCTCGTGGCCGTCGCGCGCGTCGAGAAGCGTGCGCTCGACGCTCGGCGGGTGCACGGTGTCGCCGTTGGCGAGCAGCACGCCGCGGCCGAAGTGCTCGCGCGCGCACCACAGCGAGTAGGCGTTGTTCCACTCGAGCGCCTTCGGGTTGTAGAGCGTCTGCACCCGCAGCCCGTGGCGCTCCTGCAGCGCGGGGAGGCGCTCCTCGATGCGCTCGAACGCGTAGCCGGTGACGACCACGGCCTCTTCGAGCCCGGCGGCCGCCAGGTTGGACAGCGCGATGTCGAGGATCGTGTCCTCGCCCCGCACCGCCAGCAGCGTCTTGGGCAGGTCGGCCGTCTCGGGGCCCAGTCGCCGTCCGGCTCCCGCCGCGAGCACCATGCCGATCACTGTCCCTCGTCCTCCTCGTCCTCGTAGTCGACCGTCCGCTGCCCCCGCGCGTGCGCCATCCAGCTCACCGTGGCCTCGCCGACGAACACCGCCGCGACGATCGCCGCCCACACGAAGTAGCCGGCGGGCAGCGCCCCGGCCACCAGCAGCAGGAAGGCGAGGATGACGCGGCCCTCCCAGCCGAGCGAGATCGCGTTGACCCACGCGGCCGGCGTCGAGGCCTGGTGGCGCAGACGGTAGACGAGGTCGTAGGCGCGGAAGGCGAGCGCGCACAGCAGGGCGAACGCGGCGGGCTGGGAGGCGACGTCGTCCAGCGCCGCGATCCACAGCAGCGCGGCGTACTCGGCGAGGCGCACCGTCGGCGGCACCGCCCAGGCCATGCGGTCGCGGTGCGACGCGCCGTGCGAGAGGCCGCCGACGATCACCAGCCAGGCGAGCACGAGCCCCGCGGCCAGGTTGGACGCGCGGGCGTCGCTGATCGCGATCGCGACCAGCAACGGCACCACCGCGGCCAGCGCGGGCAGGATCGCGGGCACCCGGCGCAGGCGCGGCGCGACCGCCGCCCCCAGCGCGCGGGCGATGGCGCCGTCGTCGCGGTAGACGAGCAGCGCGCTGGGCCGCTCGGTCGGAGCGTGGGCGGTAGTGGCTGCCGCGCTCACCGGGAGAAGGACCTCAGCAGGCGCCCGACCGTCATGTAGAGGGCCGCGAACGAGCCCCAGGCGAGCAGGACGATGAACGTGACGCGCGGCGTGAACAGCGCGGCGGTGATCGAGATCGCGGCGAAGCGCTCGCCGATCGGGAACGTGATCATCCGCTTGACCCACTGCAGCGGCCTCGCGCGGTCGAGCACGTGCCAGGCCTTCAGCGCGAAGCGCATCGAGCGCTTGACCCGCTCGGCGGGGGTGGGGGGCGGCGCCGACTCGTCGACGAACTCCTCGAAGGGCACGCCGGCGGCTGCCGCCTGCTCCATCGCCTTCGCGCGCGCCTCGCGGCGCACCTCGACGGCGGCGCTCCAGGTGTCGGCGCTCTGGGTCAGCGGCGGGTGCGTGGTCGCGCCGATCGCCTGCTGCTGGCCGGCGCCGTACGCGAAGTCCGACATGTGGCGGACCATCTGCAGGATCAGCGCGCAGCAGGCCAGCGTCCACACCGGGTCGCCCATCCGGCTCGCGCCGATCGCGAGGCCGGCGAACGCGAGGTACTCCTTGGTGCGGTCGAAGACGGAGTCCAGCCAGGCGCCGAGCTTTGAGAACTGCCGGCTGTAGCGGGCGAGCTGGCCGTCGACGCAGTCCGTGGTGAAGGCGACCTGCAGGACGACCGCGCCGGCGATCAGCCCCCAGCGCTCGCCGGTGGCGAAGAGGATCGCCGCGACCAGACCCATGAGCACCGAGACGGTCGTGATCTGGTTCGGCGTGTAGCCGCGGTGGGCCGCCCAGCGCGCGATGTAGCGCGAGTAGGGGGAGACGAAGAACGTCGTGAAGAAGCCGTCGCGCGCCTTGACCGCGGAGTCGAGCAGCACGCGGTCCTCGTCGTAGTCGAGGATGTCCTCGCTCGCCTGCTCGACGCCCTCGGTCGACAGGGGGCGGGCCCAGAAGAGCTTGCGCAGGTGGCTGACCGAGACATGCGCACCGTCGCGCACGAGCCCGACCAGCAGCAACGATACGACGTCGTCGGGGGCCGCGGCCACGCGCTCGCGCACGCGGATCTCGTCCTCCTCGGAGAGCTCGAGCGCGAAGCGGTCGAGCGTCAGCTCCTCCTCGCTGGCGTTCGGATCGTCGTCGTCGACGTCCTCCGGTCCCTCGGCGGCGTTCTCCGCGCCGTCGGGGTCCTCCTCGGTCTCGGCGTCGAGCGCGCGGCGGTAGAGGCTCATCCGCCACATGCCCTCCTTGCGGCGCAGTTCGCCGAGCCACTCCTCCGAGACGACTTCGGTGGCGCCGGCGAGCTGGTCGGCGGCCGCGCAGAGCACGGCGACGTCGTTTGGCGCGACCTTGAGCGCGCCGAGGAACGGAGCGGTGGGGCGGAACGTGGCGTGATACGGCGACGCGGCGCTGATGATGCGCCCCCGGCGGGCGCGGAAGCGGAAGGCGAACGGGCGGGCGAGCGCGCCTCCGCCGCCGAGCACGCCAGTCGCCACGCGCGGGTCGGCGAGCAGGCCGGCGAGCGCCTCGCGATGGGTGACGATGTCGCCGTGCAGGACGACCACCGCGCCCGTCGTGTCGCGCGCGACGTCGGCGATCCGGCGCAGGTCCGCGGCGGCGTCGCCGGACTCGAGCATCTCGGCGCCGGGCGCGGCGGCCGCGACGTCGCGGCGCCAGGCCGGCCGCGTGATCACGGCGGCCCGGGTCACACCGAGGCTCGCGAGCTGCTCGAGCAGGCGCTCGAGGATCGTGCCGGACTCCCACGGCAGCAGCGCGGCGGGGCCGTCGGCGTCGCGCGCCGGGGCGGTCGCGAGGACGACGGCGAACGGCCCGGTGGTGATCGTCTGCGGCGCGCGCGTCGCCGCCGGCCGGCCGTCGGCCCGCGTGGCCGCGGCGGTCGTGGTGTTCGTGGCGTCGTCCATCGAGGAGGGAGGGAAGCCTAACGTGCCGTTCACACGGCTCCGGCGCGGGAGAGGTCCGCGAGCAGCGCGTCCCAGCGCGCCCCGATCGCCTTCAGCTCGTAGCGCTGCGCGGCGCGGACCGCGGCGGCGCCCAGCCGGCGGCGCAGCGCCTCGTCCTCGACGAGCTCGAGCAGCGCGGCGCCGAGGGCGTCGACGTCCTCGGCGGCGACGATGCGTCCGTCGACCCCGTCCTCGATCGCGTCCGCCGGGCCGTTCGGGCAGTCGAACGCGGCGACCGCGAGCCCCTTGCTCATCGCCTCGAGCAGCACCATCGGGAAGCCCTCGAAGCGCGAGGACAGCGCGTAGACCGAGGCCTCCGCCATCGCCGGGCCGAGCCCGTCGACGACGCCCATGAGCCGCGCGCGGCCGGCCAGGCCGCCCCGTTCGATCCGCGCGGCGAGCGCATCGCGGTGGCTGCCGCCGCCGTAGATGCGCAGCGCCCAGTCGGGATGGCGCTCGGCGACCGGCTTGAAGGCCTCGATCAGCAGGTCGAAGCCCTTCTGCTGGGTCAGCCGGCCGGCGGCCAGGATCACGCGCGCCTGCGGGTCGGCGCCCGGGCCTGGGATCCGCGGCACCGGGTTCGGGATCCGGACCACGGCGGTGCCCGTCCCCGCGAGGATCTCGCCGTACGCGCGCTCGTCGGGGGAGGTGAGCACGGTCATGACGTCGAGCCTGGGGTAGGTCCGGCGGATGTCGGCGGTCAGCCGCGGCCGGTGCGCGCCGGCGTGCATGTGCTCCTGGCCGACGCGGACGACGCCCGGCGGCGCGAGCCGGGCCGCGAGCAGGTTGAACGCGGGCCGCGTCGTCACGAGGACGCACGGCTCGAGACGCCGCAGCCAGCGCACGAGCTGGACGTCGGTCCACAGCGTGGACCACGCGTAGGCGTAGTCGTCGGGATGGATCAGCAGGCTCGGCAGGCGGCCGAGGAGCCGCGCGAGCGGCTTCGGGCGCCGCCGGTCCTCCAGCGCGATCACGCGGAGGCGCTTGGGGTGGCGCAGCCGCGGCTTGCCCCGGCGGCGCAGGACGCTCACGACCTCGACGTCGTGGCGTCGCCGCAGCTGGTTGCCGGTGGCCAGCGTGGTGCGGATCGTGCCGCCCATGCCCCACGCGTGGGCCAGCAGGAAGCGCACCGGCAGCGGCGCTCCCGGCTCGCGGGCGGGGCGCCCCCGTGCAGGGGGGATCAGCTCGACCGCGCGCAGGGCGGCGTGATGCGCGCCGGTGGCCGCCCGGCCGAACAGGCGGCGCCGGGGCGACTCCGCCACGTGCGCCTAGGCCGGTGTCCCGGCCGGGGCCATGTAACCCCAGCGGGCCGCGACGTCGCGCAGCGGCTCGGGCACGTCCTCGGGCGCCGGGAGCGCCTCGGGCGGCTGCACCTGGCCGGTCTTGATCTTGTCCGCCCAGTCGCCGAGGCCGGACTTGAAGCGGCCGTGGTCCTTGGAGCCGTAGTCGAGCATCCCGGGCTCCCACGGCACGTCGAGGAAGTCGGTGATCCGGCGCGTGTGGGTCGCCGGGTCGGCGGTCAGCTCCTCGTAGCGGACGGTCAGCCCCTCGAAGCTGTTGCGGGCCTTGTCGAGCGCCTCGCAGTAGCGCCGGATCAGGTCGACGTTCTTCTCCTGGTCGGGACCCTCGGCCCCGATCAGCTTCTGGCGCGAGCGGGCGATCATCGCCGGGTGGCGCAGCAGGAAGATGAAGCGCGAGTCCGGCCAGCACTCGCGGATCTGGTCGGCGATGAAGACGTCGTTGGGCGTCTTGGTGACCAGGTACGGCTTGCCGCTCGACGTCAGCTCGCGGTCCAGGATGCGATCCCAGAGCAGGTACTTGAGCGCGGTCTCGTCGAGGCCCATCTCCTTCATGGAGCGCTCGGACCACTTCTTCTCGATGCTCGCCGAGATGTAGCGCAGGTGGATCTCGTGCGGCGCGTGCAGCTGGCTGTGGCTGTTGATCAGCACGCGCAGCAGCGTCGAGCCGGAGCGCAGCGTGCAGAGGACGAAGGCCGGCCGCGCGACGAGCCGGTCGTTGCCGCGGCGTTTGCGCGCGCGGGGCTTGGACGGCTGGGGGGCCGCGGCGCGCGAGCCGGCGCGGCGGACCTCGAGGCCCGTCGCCCGGGTGAGCGCCGTGTTGAGGTTCCGCTTCCAGGTCACGCGCATGGACTCTACCGCCCGTCTCTCATCCCGAAGCGGCTCTGCGGATAGCGTCTGCGTGCCGTGTACTACCTCGACTTCCTCGCCGCCCTGCACGAGCGGGTCCGCCCGCGCGCCTACCTCGAGACCGGCGTGCGCCACGGCGACAGCCTCGCGCTCGCCCGCTGCCCGGCGGTCGGGATCGACCCGCTGCCGTCGCTGCGCGTCGAGCTGCCGGAGAGCGCGAAGGTGATCCGCGAGACCAGCGACGAGTACTTCGGGCGCGAGCGCCCGCTGCGCCCGCTCGGCGGCCGCCGGCCCGACCTCGCCTTCATCGACGGCATGCACCTGTTCGAGTTCGCGCTGCGCGACTTCGCGGCGGTCGAGCGGTGGTCGCGCTGGACCAGCACGATCGTCTTCGACGACATGCTCCCGCGCGACGTGACCGAGGCCGCGCGCGACCGCCGCACGCGCGCCTGGACCGGCGACGTCTACAAGCTGCTGGGGATCCTCGGCCGTCACCGGCCCGACCTGCTGTGCCTGCGCGTCGACACCCAGCCGACCGGGCTGCTGCTCGTGCTCGCGCTCGATCCGCGCTCGAGCAAGCTGATGAAGCGCTACGACGAGATCCTCGAGCGCGATCTCGTCGCCGACCCGCAGCCCGTGCCGGGCGCCGTCATGCAGCGCCGCGGCGCGCTCGAGCCCGAGCGGGTCCTCGAGGCGGGGATCTGGTCCTACCTGCGCGAGGCGCGGGAGACCGAGACCGAGCGCGAGGACGGCGTGCGCGAGCTGCGCCGGATCGCCCGGCGCGACCTCGGGCGGATCAGGCCGGGCGGCCGGCGGGGACTGCTGCCCGCAGGTGCCTGACGGCCTCGCGCGCCCGCGGCGCGCGGCGGCCGAGACGGGTCCGCAGCCCGGGCTCCGGCGGCGGCTCGGCGACACCCTCGACGATGCGGCCCGGCGGCAGGACCGTCAGCACCAGGGGCTCCTCCTCGCGGCGCACGACGCGCGTGGCGCCGAAGCCGAGCACGCCCGCGCTGACCCGCACCTCGTAGGGGCCGGGCGCCAGCGGCGCGCCCGCGGCCGCGGCGGTTGGAGCGATCGGGATCGTCGCCGTCAGCACGGGACGCACCTCTCCGGCGTCGCCGATCGCCTTGAGGCGCACCCGGGTGCGGACGAGCTGGGTCCACTCGGCGCCGTCCTCGCCCTGCAGCCAGAGCTCGGCTCTCGCGCTCTCGCGCAGCTCGCTCGTGACGTCGATCGCGGCCTCGCCGAGCGCCTCGGCCGCCTCGGCGGGCAGCCGCCAGAGGATCCGCTCGCCATCCTGGACCAGGTCGAGGCCGCGGATGCCGCAGCGCAGGCGCAGCGTGAGGCTCGTGCCGCTGACCGGAGCGTCGCGGACCCATTCCAGCTCGATGCGCAGGCGGAACCGGTCGTCGAGCTGCGCGAGCGCCACGAGCCCATCCCACGAGCCGGCGCGCAGCAGCCGCGAGCGCGTGCGCAGGTGGAGGTCGAGGTACTGGTGAACGGCCTCGGTGTAGCGGCGCAGGGCCACCGGCCGGATCGCGCCGACGAGCTCGCGGCGGTAGTCCTCGGGCCGGGTGAGCCACGTGCGCCCGCCGACCCGCTGGAGCATCTTGCCGCGGTACCAGTGCGAGAGCACGCGGTCGCGGAACGGGCCCGGCGCGAGCTCGGACTCGACCAGGTCGAGGACCTCCTCGAGGCTGGCGAAGTACGCCTCGGGCTCGAAGCCGCCCGCGGAGGCGTTGACGCCGTCGCCGTGCGAGATCCAGTGATACACGGGGTGGTCGGCGACCCGTGAGATGCGCCGCGCGCGCAGCAGAGCGGCGACGACGAAGAGATGGTCCTCGAGCCGGCGCCGGCCCTCGGGATAGCGCAGCTCGTGCGCCTCGAGGAAGGCGCGGCGGAAGAGCTTGTGCGGGGTGAGCAGGCCGAGCAGCGCGACGTCGCGGCGGAAGCGGACGCCGTGCAGGTTGCGGACGAACGCGTCGCGGGTGACGTGCTTGCCGTGGCCGACGACCTTGCCGACGACGACGTCCGCGTCGTCCTCGCGCGCGGTGGCCAGCAGCCGCTCGAGCCCGTCGGGCGCCACGCGGTCGTCGTTGTCAGCGAAGAACACGTACTCGCCGCGGGCGAGGCCGAGGCCGACGTTGCGCGGCTTGCCCGGCCAGCCCGAGTTGGCGATGTGCTCGACGCGCACGTGCGCGTGTGACGCCGCGAGCGCGTCGAGGACGGCGCCGCTGCCGTCGGTCGAGCCGTCGTCGACGAAGATCAGCTCGAGCGTGCCGGGCGCGAGCGTCTGCGCGAGCAGGGAGTCGACGCAGGCCGCCAGGTGCTCGCCCGGATCGAAGACCGGGACCACGACGCTCACTTCGGGCCGGGACATGGACGCAGTTCGTAGCATGGCGCGTCGCCACGATGATGACGCCCTCATGACGCCCCCACCTCTCGCCCGCCTGCATCCCCGTCGGATCGCCCGCTCGCTACGGGCGCGCGGGAGGCGGCGGGCCCGCGAGCTGACCCGCACGGCGCTGCGGCGCTACGCCGCGAAGCCGCCGAAGGCCGGCGCGCCCGAGCGCGTCGTGATCCTGATCGGCAGCGCGTGGGGGATGGGCGGCACGATCCGCGCCGCGCTCAACCTCGCCGGCTGGCTCGCGCCGAACCATCGCGTCGAGGTGCTGAGCGCGTACCGGCGCGTCGACGAGCCGTTCATGGGCGCGTTCCCCGAAGGCGTCGAGGTGATCGCGCTCGACGACCAGCGCAAGGGCCACCAGGACGGCCGGCGCCAGAAGCTCGCCGCCAGGCTGCGCGGGATCGACTCGGTGCTGCTGCACCCCGACGACATCCGCTACGACGACTACAGCCTCCTGACCGACATCGAGACGGTCCGGCGGCTGCGCGGCGGCGCCGGCACGCTGATCGCGACGCGGCCCTCGCTGAACCTGCTGATCGCGCAGCTCGACCTGCCGGGCTGGAAGACGATCGGCGTCGAGCAGATGAACCTCGACGTCCACGACAAGTCGCTGCGGGCGGCGTTCAAGCGCCACTACGGCAAGCTCGACGCGCTCGCCGTCCTCACCGAGCAGGACATGACCGCCTACGCCAGGCTGCTCGGCAAGCGGACGCCGCGCATGGTCCGGATCCCGAACACGGTCAAGGCGCTCGAGGGCGGCAAGGCCGACCCGGACGCCAAGGTCGTCCTGGCCGCCGGCCGGCTGACCCCGCAGAAGGGCTACGACATGCTGATCCCGGCCTGGCGCGTGGTCGCCCGCGAGCGGCCGGACTGGAAGCTGCTGATCCTCGGCCGCGGGCAGAAGCGCGAGAACCTGCTGCGCTACATCGGCGAGTACGGGCTCGACGGCAAGGTCTCGATCGGGCCGGCCTCCAACGATCTCGCGGGGGAGATGGAGCGCGCCTCGATCTACGCGCTCTCCTCGCGCTTCGAGGGCTTCCCGCTCGTGCTGCTGGAGGCGATGGGCAAGGGGATGGCGCCGGTCGCGTTCGACTGCCCGACCGGTCCCGCGGACATCATCGACGACCATCGCAACGGGCTGCTCGTCCCGTTCAAGGACGTCGACGCGCTCGGGAACGCGCTGCTCGAGATGATCTCCGACGACGAGCTGCGCCATCGCTGCGCGGCGGCCGCCGTCGATGCCGCGCGGGACTACACGATGGAGGCGGTCGGGCCGCTGTGGGACGCGCTGATCGCCGAGCTCAGGGCGCAGGGGCCACGCGATGGAGGTAGTCGTAACGGCGCGTGAGCCCGAGGCGCGCGTAGAGGGCGAGCGCCGCCGCGTTGCGCTGCTCGACCTCCAGGCAGAGCCGGGTCGCGCCGCGCTCGCGTGCCCAGCCCGCGAGCGCCGCGACGACGGCGGCGCCGAGGCCGCCGCGCCGGCGGTCCGGCCGCGTGGCGATGCAGAACAGCCCGCACAGCCCCTCGCCGGCGACGCCGATGCCGACGGCGTCGCCTGCCGCTGAGATCGCGTAGGCCGCGCGGCCGTCGAGCTGGGCGAGGACCGCGTCGGCATGGGCGCCCGCGTCGTCGGGGCCGCGGCCCTCGGCCGCGCTCCAGGCGGCGAGCCACGCCGCGTCGGGCCGCGGGCGCAGCTCGATCTCGGCGGCGGGCTCGGGAAGGGTCGCGGGGCTCGCGAGCACGGTGCTCGGCCAGCGAGCTCTCCAGCCGCGCGCATCGAGCTCCGCGGTCAGCGCCGGGTGGCCGTCGAGCGGGGTGACCTGGACCTGGGCCGGGATCCCGCGGGTGGCGTAGAAGTCCTCGACGACCGCGAGGTCGGGGTCGGGCACGAGCGGCAGCGCGGAGTTCAGCCGCCCGCGCGGGACACCTGGCGTCGCGCGCAGCAGCCAGCCGTCGCGCGCCTGTGCGATCGACGGCGGCCAGGCGGCGGCGAGGAATTCGCGGATGGCGGCGTCGGGCGGCTCGCTCACTGCGCGGCAGCGGGCTCGTGGACCACGATCACGCGCACGGGCGCGGCGTGGAGCACCGCCTGCGACACGCTGCCGAGCAGCGCGCCCTGCAGCCGCCCGCGACCGCGCGAGCCCATCAGGATCAGGTCGTGGCCGCCCTCGCGCGCCGCCGTGACGATCGCCTTGCTCGGCTCGCCGCCGAGCAGGCGCGTGGTGACCGAGATGTCCTCCGGGAGCCCGTCGCGGGCCTGCGCGAGCACCTTCTCCATCTCCTTCTGGGCCGAGGCCTCGAGCTCCGGGCGCGCGGAGGCGGCCGGCCCGTACAGCGGCGGCAGCTCGGGCACGACGGCGACGAGCCCCAGCCGCGCGTGCTGCGACCGCGCGATCGCGAGCGCGTAGGCGAGCGCGAGCCGGCTCTCCTTGGAGCCATCGATCGCGACGAGCACGTTGCGGACGGGCGGCGGCTCGGTGATCGGCTCGCTCACGAGTCGAACCCCAGTCCGACGCGGTCGAGCGTGCGCAGCCACAGGCCGCGGCGCCCGTGGTGCAGGTCGGCGGCGGCGAGCCGGTTGCGCGTCGCCTCGATCACCGCCGTGCGCAGCGGCTCGGGCGGAAACGGGACGGGGCGGCGGCGGACGTAGCGCAGCCGTGTCGCCTCGGTCGCGCGGCCGTCGAGCAGGTCGAGCGCCGTGTGCGCGCCCCAGCGGGTCGACACCACGCCGAGCCCCGTGTAGCCGGCCGCGTAGGCGACGCGGCCGCCGTGCGCGGTGCCGAAGAAGACCGAGAAGCGGCTGCAGGTGTCGATCGCGCCGCCCCAACGATGGCTGAAGCGCAGGCCCTCGAGCTGGGGGAAGGTGGTGAAGAAGTGCTGCGAGAGGCGGGCGAAGGTCGCGTCGCGCTCGTCGAGCTGCGGGCCGACCGGACCGCCGAAGCGGTAGATCGCGTCATAGCCGCCCCACAGGATCCGCCCGTCGGCGGTGCGGCGGTAGTAGTGGAACTGGTTCGCGGCGTCGCCGATCCCCTGGCGCCGCTCCCAGCCGACCGACGCCTGCTGGGCCGCGCTCAGCGGCTCCGTGACGAGGACGTAGTCGTACACGGGCACGACGTAGCGGCGGATCGCCTTGAGCAGCGGCGGGTAGGCGCTCGTCGCGAGCAGGACGCGGCGGGCCCGGACCCGGCCGCGCGGCGCGAGCACCTCGACCGCCGCGTCGGTGGCGTCGAGGGCGGCGGCGGGGCTGTGCTCGAAGATGCGGACGCCCTGGGCGAGCGCCGCGGTGCGCAGGCCCTTCGCGAGCTTGCCGGGGTCGAGGATCGCCGCGCCCGTGCGGTCCCAGAGGCCGCCGCGGTACAGCGGCGAGGCGATCTCACGCTGCATCGCGGGGCCGTCGAAGCGCTCGGTCTCGTGACCGTGACGGGCGAGCAGCTCCTGCTCCTCGTCGAGCCAGGCCTCCTCGTGCGGCTCGAGCGCGACGCTCAGCTCGCCGGTCTCCTCGAAGTCGCAGTCGATCGCGTGGTGCTCGAGGTCGGCCTTGAGGCCGTCGTAGTTCTCGTGGCTGAGGCGCTCGAGGGTGTCGAGCTCGTTCGCGAAGCGCGCGGCGCCGTTGGCGATGCCGTGCGTGATCGAGGCGATGGCGAAGCCGCCGTTACGGCCGCTCGCGCCGAAGCCCGCGGTCTCGGCCTCGAGCAGGACGACGTCGCGCGACGGGTCCTCGCGCTTGGCGTGCAGCGCCGCCCACAGGCCGGTGAACCCGCCGCCGACGATGCACAGGTCGGCGTCGGTGTCGGCCTCGAGCACGGGGCGCGGCGGTCCGATCGCGCCGTCGCCGTCGAGCCAGTACGACCGCCGCTCGGCCTCCGCATAGGCGGCGCGGTGGGCCTCGCTCGGCGCGGTTGACGGCCACGGGAAGGTGATGCGTGCGGACGCTAGCGGGTACTCCTAGGACATGTCCGAGACTCCCGAGCGCGATCCCGAGGACCGCCTCCACGACGACGAGATCGACCAGCTTCCGGAGGGCTACGTCCCCGACCCGCTGAACGAGCTCGACGGCCCCGAGGAGGAGCCCCCGCACCTCCAGGGCGGCTCCCCGCACGACAACCAGCCGGCGCCGTACGACGAGCCGAATCCAGAGGTGCCGTAGG
>DATBDM010000089.1:0-23699 GCA_036269915.1 Solirubrobacteraceae bacterium
GCGCGCCGTAGACGTCGGGAGCCGGCGGAGGCCCGTCGTCGGGCGGCAGCGGACCGCCCTGCTCGGCGATCAGCCGGGCGAGCACCGGGTCCTGCGCGAGGTGGGCGTCGGCGGCGTTCATCCGCGCCGCCGAGCCTACCGCCTGTCCACCGGAGCGCTGAGGCTCGGCCGGGACGCGCGGCCTGCCCGCAGCCGATCAGGCGCGATGGCGCGCGAACCCGCGCGTCGTCAGCACGCGCTGGTCGCTCGTGATGCACATCGCGTCGTAGCCGTCGAGCGTCGCCGTCCAGGCCGGGCCGTCGCCGCCCATCGCGAACGCGGCGGTCGCGTAGGCATCGGCCGTGCCGAGGTCCGGGCCGGCGATCGTCACCGAGAGCAGTCCGAAGGGCGGCTCGCCCGTGTGCGGGTCGAGGACGTGCGCGCCCTGCTCGTACTCGCCCGACGTCGCCACGGCGAGGTCCTCGACGGCGAGCACGGCGGCGAGCCGGTCGAGCTCGGTCGGGTGGCGGATCCCGATGCGCCAGCGCCCGTCGGGCTCCGGTCGCCCGCGAGCGGCGATGTCGCCGCCGGCGTTGATGCAGAAGTTCCGCGCCCCCGCGTCCGCGAGTCGGTCCGCCGCGCTCGCGACCGCCCAGCCCTTCACCAGGCCCGACGGGTCGAGTCGGCCGCTGGGTCGCACGGAGAAGTAGCCCCCGGTCGCGCGCTCGAGCGCGAGGCAGCGGGTCAGCACCTCGTCGACCTCGGGGCTGCACTCGGCGAGGGTCAGCTCGCCGCGATCGAGCCGGGAGATCTCGCTGTCCTCGCGATACGTGCTGAACGTCGCGTCGACGTGCCGCAGCCAGTCGAACGCGGGCTCGACGTCGATGCCGGCGTCGCGGACGTCGATGCCGATCGGCATCCCCATGATGTGGCGGACCTCGGTGCTGATGGCTCGCACCTTGACAGCGTGAGTCTCAGGAACCTCCCAGCCGAGCCACAGCGCGCGCTTACCGATCCCGCCGACGCTGACGGGGATGAGCACCCTCGAGGCTCCCGAGCGCTCCCCCTCGCTCTGGGGCGATCCTCCCACACCCGCGCTCGACGTCGAGCCCCGGCGCCGGCCCGGCCGGCGCCGGCCCGTCGTCGTCGACGCGCTCGCCGCCGCGGCGGGGCTCGGCCTGGGGGTCACGATCGGCCTCGAGGTGATCGCGGAGACCGCGGGCTCGCTGAGCGCGCCCGGCGGCATCGCCACCGCACTCGGCCGGCTCGCCGGCCTGGTCGCCGCGTACGCGATGGTCGTGGTCGTCCTGCTCGTGGCCCGCGTGCCGCCGCTCGAGCGCGCGATCGGCCAGGATCGGCTCGTCGCCTGGCACCGGCGGCTCGGCCCATGGCCGCTCTACCTCCTGCTGGCCCACGCGGTGCTGATCACGATCGGCTACGCGCAGCAGGCCCACACGGGGCTGCTGCACCAGTTCGGGCAGCTGCTGCTGACCTATCCGGGCATCCTCGCCTCGGTCGCCGGCTCGCTGCTGCTGTTCGCCGCCGGCATCACCTCCTACCGGCTCGCGCGCCGGCGGATGGCCTACGAGACCTGGTGGTCGGTGCACCTCTACACCTACCTCGCGCTGTTTCTCTCCTTCTCGCACCAGGTCGACACGGGCGCGTCGTTCGTCGGCCATCCGGTCGCGCGCCTCTGGTGGACCGCACTGTGGCTCGGGACGCTCGCGGTGGTCGTCGCCGCGCGGGTGCTGCTCCCGGTCTGGCGCTCGGTGCGCCACCAGGTCCGCGTCGTCTCGGTCACGCCCGAGGGCCCGGGCGTCGTGTCGGTGCTGCTGCGCGGCCGCAGGCTCGACCGGCTGCCGGTGGCCGGCGGCCAGTTCCTCCAGTGGCGCTTCCTGCGCCGCGGGCTGTGGTGGCAGGCGCATCCCTACTCGCTCTCGGCGGCGCCGTGGCGCGATGAGCTGCGCATCACGGTCAAGGACCTCGGCGACCACAGCGCCGGCCTCGGCGCCCTGCGGCCCGGGACGCGCGTGGCGATCGAGGGGCCCTACGGGACCTTCACCGCCGACGGCGCCGAGCGCGACCGGCTGCTGCTCGTCGGCGCCGGCGTCGGCACCGCGCCGATCCTCGCGCTGCTCGAGGAGCTCCCCGACGCGACCGACGTGACGGTGCTGCTGCGCGCCTCCACCCGCGAGGACCTCGTGCTGCGCGACGAGGTCGCCGACGAGGTGGCCCATCGCGGCGGCCGCCTCCTCGAGCTCGTCGGCTCGCGGCACGAGGTGCGCCTCGACGCCCGCGCCCTGCGCGCGCTCGTCCCCGACGTCCGCCACCGCGAGGCCTACCTCTGCGGACCCGACCCGCTCGCGCGACAGCTCGCCACCGAGCTCGGGCGCGCGGGCGTCGCGGAGTCCCGGATCCACTTCGAGTCGTTCACCTTCTGAAACGGAGCTCAGCCTTGCGCCGGTCCCCGATCGTCCTCACCGCCACCGTCGCCGGCACCGCCGGCGTGCTGGCCTTCCACCCGCACTCGCCGGCGGTCCGGACCGCGGCCGCCTCGGCGGCGGCGACGCCCTCCGCGACCGCGACCGCGACGTCGACGGCGAGCCACAAGTCGGCAAGCTCCGCCACCGCCACCGGCGACTCGATCGCCACCCAGTACGGCAACGCCCAGGTCCGGGTGACCGTGCGCAGCGGGAAGATCGTCAGCGTGCAGGCGCTCGCGCTGCAGGGCAACGACCCGCGCTCGGTCGAGATCTCCTCCTCGGCGGAGCCCGTCCTACAGCAGGAGGTGCTGGCGAAGCAGACCGCGGCCGTCGACGCCGTCAGCGGCGCGACGTTCACGAGCGCGAGCTACGTGCAGTCCGTGCAGTCCGCGCTCGACAAGCTCGGCTTCAAGGCCGCCGACGGCTCGCGCGCCACCCTCCAGGTCCCGCAGGGCGGTGGGCACGGCGGCTTCTGAGCGGCCTCAGTCGGGCCACTCCACCGCCGCCGGCTCGCCGTCGCCGCCCTCCGGCTTGGGACCGCCGACCGCGATGACCTCGAGCCCGTCGGGCCCGGCCTCGAACGCGCGCAGCACCCGCGGCGAGACGCGCACTGCGTCCCACCGGGCCAGATCGAGCACCTCACCGTCGAGCAGGACGCGCCCCGAGCCGGCGACCACCACGTAAGCCTCCTCCTGCTCGCGGTGCCGGTGGCCCGTCGTGGCGCGGAAGCCGGGCGCGTAGCGCCAGTGGCTCACGCCGATGTCGCGCGACCCCAGCTTGGTGCGCCCGAAGCGGCCTTCGATCTCCGGCGCGCGGTCGCCGACCGAGTCATCCAGCTCGAGGAGGTTGACCTTCGCGTAGTTCGACATGCGCCGAACCGTACCGTCCGCTCCCCGGCATGGAAGAATCGGCCATGACCTCGCGCTGGCCACGGGTGCTCGTCCTCGGACTCGCGGCCTGGGCGATCGCCTGCGTCCTCTACTTCCTCTCCGACGACGAGATCTTCGTCCCGTCGGTGATCCTGCTCGGCAGCTTCGTGGTGCCGGTGACCGTCGTCTTCTGGCTGCTCGACCATCGTCAGTCGACCGAGCTCGAGCCCGACCGGCTGCTCACCGCGTTCCTGTTCGCCGGGGTGCTCGGCATGGTCGCCTCGGGCGCGCTCGAGACGTGGCTGCTGCCCGGCCGTGTGTTCCCCAACCTCTGGGTCGGGCTGATCGAGGAGGCGGCCAAGGGCACCGCCGTCGCGCTGATGGCGCGCGGGCTGCCGTCCTACCGCGTGCGCGACGGGCTGATCCTCGGCGCGACGGTCGGCTTCGGCTTCGCCGCGTTCGAGACGAGCGGCTACGCGCTGTCGGCCGCCATCACCCCGGGCGGCGTCTCGCTCAGGGACCTGGTCTCGATCGAGGTGCTGCGCGCCGTGCTCGCCCCGGTGGGCCACGGTCTGTGGACGGGCCTGCTCGGCGCCGCGCTGTTCCGCGCCGCGCGGGGCGGGCGGCTGCGGTTCAGCGCCGGCGTGCTCGGCACCTACCTGGCGGTGTCCGTCCTGCACGCGTTCTGGGACTCGTCGACGACGATCGCCTCGGTGGCGACCGTCATCGCCGAGGGCACGCCGGCGGAGCGCCACGCGCTCCGCCCGGGCAACATCCCCGACGCGTCGACGCTCGGCTCGCCGCTGTTGTTCGGCACGGTCCAGTGGACGGTGACCATCGCCGTCGCGCTCGCCGGGGCGGCGATCTGGCTGCGCAACTGGCGCTCGTCCACCTAAGCCGCGGCGTCGACCGTGGCGTCGATCGCGAGCGCGCCGCGCGCCCGCGCCACCGAGACCCGGTGGTGGCCGTCGCGCAGCGCGTAGCCGTCCTCGACGGGGACCACGGACACCGGCGGCATGGCGGCGCCACGGTGCTCGGCGAGCCAGACGCGCTCCCAGCGGGTGCGGGCGACGGGCGCGGGCCGGAACGCGCGGTCGAACTGCACCGCACGGCTCGGCTCGACCGTCCCGCGGATCGCGTCGATCGGGATCGTGCGGATGCCGCGCCGGGGGCCGGCGTCGATGCGGCGCACCGAGCGCTCGTCGTAGACCGCGAGCCGCCCGGACGCCGCGGGCTCGCGTCGCAGCCGCCGCGCGATGTCGGCCCGCCGGCGCCTCCAGGCCATCCGGGAGAAGGCGCGTTCCGCATCCACCTGTTCTGAGCCGGTCATGAGCATCGTGCACTCGATGATCGACCTGAGACGGCCTGCCCACATCGGCCGGATGGAGCCGATTCGACGACCGCGGCCCTTACCTCGGCGGCGACACCCCTTAAGTCCCCGCGGTACGTACGGACGACCGCACCCCACGCCGGGGGCTGGCCCGCTGTCGCCGCGCCCGGCGGCACGGGATGCTGCTGTTGTCTCCTCCCCTCCCCCTCCTGCCTCAACCCGCGCTCGCGCGGCGCTGCCTGCTCGCCGACAGCCGGCCGGCGACGATCAGCAGCAGCAGGACGAACGGCCCGCTCCCGCGGAGCACGTACCCGGCCGGGATGCACAGCGCGAACACGACGCCGTCCGCGATCAGGCCGAAGGCGTCGATCTCGCGGGCGGGCGCGCCGAGGCGGACGACGTCGCGCCGCAGGAGCAGCAGCGCGAGGATCGCGACGACGTTGTAGGCGCCGTAGAAGGCGAGACCGGACGGCAGGTCGCCGTGCTCGGCCAGCACCGAGGCCGGGAACGGCAGCGCCGCGACGAGCAGAAGGACGACGATCGTGTGGCCGATCAGCCCCGGGCTGACCGCCGTGACCCGGCGCATCAGCCGGCGGTGGCTCCCCCAGTAGCTGGCGACGATGTAGAAGGTGATGACGAACGCGAGGAGCGTCGGCACCTGGTCGCCGAGCGCGTCCCGCAGCGCCGCGTCGGTCGGATCGCCGCCCAGGTCGGGGAGGCGCAGGTCGAGCGCGAGCAGCGTCATCGCGATCGCGAACACGCCGTCGGACAGCGCCAGCAGCCGGCCCAGGGAGTTGTCCTCGCGGACCTCGTGCTCGTCGCCCTCCGCCACAGACCCTGATTCGGCGGGCCTGCGGCGCACCCCTGCCCGGCGGGTCAGGCCTCGATCGAGGCGAGCGTGCCGGTGCGACGCAGCGTGTCGCGGACCTGGCCGGAGATGCCCTCGAAGCGCACGTGGCGATCCGGCCGCTTGAGCTCGAGCAGCAGGGCGAGGCCGCTCGAGTCGAGGAAGCTCAGGTCGTGGAGGCGGATCACGATCTCGCCCGCGACCAGCGTGCGGAGGTACCCCCGCAGCGACGCCACGGTGAAGTAGTCGAGCTCACCGTGGACGCTGACGACGAGCGCGTTCCCCTCGCTGCTCGCGATCTGCTCGATCCGGAACG
The DNA here is from genome assembly GCA_036269915.1 of Solirubrobacteraceae bacterium. Lineage (GTDB taxonomy): Bacteria > Actinomycetota > Thermoleophilia > Solirubrobacterales > Solirubrobacteraceae > DATBDM01. Next base: position 5,825 of record DATBDM010000089.1, read on the forward strand.
GACGGCACGACGTCACGCCGTGCTGGGTACCCGCTTCGGCGCTCCACCCATCCCGCCGATGATCCGACCTACGTCAGCCCGCGCAGCGAGCCGATGCCGAGCGACGACGCGTCCGGCTTGTACGCCGGAGCATCGGCCAGCGCGTCCAGCATTGCCGCGGTGGGCACGAAGAACGTGGTCCCGGTGATCGCCGTCGAGAAGTCCAGCAGCCGGTCGTAGGCGCCGGGCGGCGCCCCGACGAACATGCGCTCGAGCATCCGCTCGATGACCCACAGCCGGCCGGCGTAGCCGATGAAGTAGGTCCCGAACTCGCCGGCGCCGGGACGCCCGAAGGGCATGTTGTCGCGCAGGATCGCCAGCTCGGCACCGGACTCGTCCTCGATCGTCGACAGTGACTTGTGGGACAGGCGCGGCGCCGCGTCGTCGTCGATCTCGACGTTGTCGAGCTTGGTCCGGCCGATGATCGCCTCCTGCTGCTCGGTCGAGAGCGCGGCCCAGCCCGCCATGTCGTGCACGTACTTCTGGACCACGGCGTAGCTGCCGCCGGCGAACTCGGGATCGGCGTCGGCTCCGATCAGGGCGGCCTCGGGAAGCTCCGCGCCGGTCGGATTGGCCGTGCCGTCGACGAAGCCCAGCAGGTCGCGGGCGTCGAAGTAGCGAAAGCCGGTCGTCTCGTCGACCACCTGCGCCGCATCGCCGATCACGTCCAGCAGCTGGCGCTCGAGCTCGAAGGTCAGGTCCTCGCGCTCGGCGCGGATGTGGAAGAGCAGATCGCCCGGGGTCGAGGGCGCGGCGTGGACCAGGCCCAGGATCGGCGGGAACGGGCGCAGGTCGATCGGTCGCCGCTCCGGTGCGAGCCGGTCCCACAGCGCCGACCCGATCCCGACGACGCACGACAGCCGGCCCGCCAGGTCGCGGAAGCCGACGTTCTTGACCAGGTCGCCGACCGCGCCGAGCAGGTCGCGGACGCGGGCGAGGTCGGCGTCGCTCCCGCCGGCCGCCATCACGAGGAACACCGCCGAGCGCGACAGCGGCGCCTCGACGCTCTGCGCGTCGATCGGGACGCGGTCCCAGGCTCGCTCCGGCATCGGGTCGGATCTTCTCACGCCTGACGGCCGGCGCCGCGATCGGTATGACTGGTCGCGATGAGCCTTCCCGCAGGCGCTGGCAGGCGCGTCGCGGCCCGCTCGCTCCAGTCGACGCGTCGTCGGCGGTGCGGCTCTGGTTGGAGTTCGCCGCGAGGCCGACGAGGCGCTACTGGTATCGAGCGCACAACGCGAGCATCGTGGCCGGGTACCTCGAGTACCGGCACCTCGCCGACGCCGAGGCCGCGCCGGAGCGCTTCTTCATGAACGTGGCGCTGGTCCGGGTGCTGTACGCGCACGCACTCGCGGCGGCGCCGCGGCTGGCCCTCGGACACCTGGCCCGCTCGGCCGTGTGCTCGCGACCCCAGGCTCGGTATGACCGGCGTGTTCCGCTCGCGGCCCGCGTCCTCGCGCGCGTCACGCGCTCGCGCGCCGCGCCCGCCGCCACTCGCTGCCGAGCGCGACGGCGACGAACAGCGCGGTGAGGATCGGGACGTCGAGGCTCGAGGCGGTCCCGGCCGCCGCGCCCGCCACGCCGCAGCCGCGCTCGTCACAGCCGAACGAGTGAGCGGCCAGCGACACCAGCTCCGCGACCAGCAGCCCGGCGCTGACCCTGGTGATCGCGGGCGGGGCCTGCAGGTGCTGCGCCACCAGCCAGCAGGACCACAGGCCCCACAAGGTCGCAGCCCACACGATCTCCACGCCCCCATGATCCTCCCCGCCCCCGGAGCTGTCCAGGCGCGGCGCGTCGAACGCCGAGGGCTACGGGACGGCGATCCGCCTGCGCTTGCGTGCGATCGCGTCGAGCATCCCCGCGTACGCGTCGGCGAACTGCTCGACGCCGTCGTGCTCGAGCTCGCTCGTGATCTCGTCGAGATCGACGCCGGCGTCACCGAGCGCGGCGAGCTCCGCGCGCGCCTGGTCGAGGCCGTCGAGGATGGTCGGGTGTGACGGCGCCTCCTCGGCCGAGTCGCGGAACGCGTCCAGCGTCGCGTCGGGCACCGTGGTGACGCTGTCCTCGCCGATCAGCTCGTCGATGTAGAGCGTGGATGAGTAGGCCGGGTTCTTGCCGCCGGTCGAGGCCCAGAGCGGCCGCTGCCGTGCGGCGCCGGCCGCGGCGAGCCGCTCCCAGCGCGGACCCGAGTGGGTCGGCAGGAAGACGTCCGCGTAGGCGAGCTTGGCGTTCGCCACCGCGATCCGGCCCCGCAGCGGCGAGTCCTCGGGCAGGCGGCGGTCGGCTTGCACGTCGATCCGCGAGACGAAGAAGCTCGCCACCGAGACGATGCTGCTGACGTCCTCGCCCGCATCCAGGCGCGCGGTCAGCGCCGCGACGTAGCCCTCGGCGATCTGCCGGTAGCGCTCGCGCGAGAACAGCAGGGTCATGTTGATGTTGAGGCCCTCGCGCGTCAGGCGCCGGAACGCCTCGACGCCCGCGTCGGTCCCCGGCACCTTGACCATCACGTTCGGGCGGTCGACCAGCGCGCGCAGCTCGTGGGCGCGCGCCACCGCCGGCTCGACCTCGAAGGCCAGCTCCGCCTCCTCCTCGATCGAGATGTAGCCGTCGCGGCCTCCGGTCCGCTCCCAGACCGGGCGCACGAGATCGCACGCGCGCTGGATGTCCTCGATCCAGCAGCGCTCGAAGACCTCGGCGTCGCCATCGCCCGCCGGCGCGGCGGCGAGCTGTGCGTCGTAGAGGTCCGAGTCGAGCACCGCCTTGGCGAAGATCGACGGGTTCGAGGTCCCGCCCGTGACCGCGTCCTCGTCGACCAGGCGCGCCAGGTGCCCGTCGGCCAGCGCGGGTCGCGCGACGTTGTCGTACCAGATGCTCTGGCCCAGCTCGGCGACGGCGGTCCAACGGCTCGCGGCGCTCATGGCGGCTCCTGCCCATCGAGGTTCGAATCGACGTGGCACATCGTCCCGCCCGAACCTAAACGCGGCCTTGCCATGGGTTGACGCACGCGCGCCCCCGGAGCTGGTGCTCACGTGCTCGCGCGGGCTCCGGCTGCTATCCCTCGCCGAGCAGCGACTCCGCCGTCTGCGCCGCGGGCGGCGGCCGGCGCTCCGGCGTGGCCCAGCCGGCGGCGAAGCTGCCCAGGATCGCCGCGACCGTGGAGACGGCCGCTGCGATCTCGGGACGCAGGTGCAGCGCGCCGGTGAGCTGCAGCAGGATCGGGATCGCGCCGATCGCGCCCGCGCCGGTGGTCGACGCCTTCACCTTGCGGCGCACCTTGCCCGCGTCGCGCTCGCGCTCGGCCTGCGCGAGCGCCCGGGCCGCCGCCTCGACGCGCGCGAGCCGCGCGTCGGGCTCGCCCGCGGCGACCGGCGCAGCGGCGGCGGCGGCCATCGCCGAGAGCTCGGCGAGCAGCGCGCCGCCGTCGTCCTCCGCGCTCGGGGACTCGTCGGCGTCCGGCGCGTCGAAGTCACGGTCGGCGTCGATGTCGTCCTCCTCGGCCGGCGCGCCGTCGGTGTCGCCGACGTCGACGGCCGGCGGCTCGAGCTGCTGCACGACGACGTGGTCGTCGAGATCGAGGGCGTCGTCGTCGAGGTCGAACGACTCGTCGTCGAGGTCGTCCTCCTCGCCGGCGGTGACGTCCAGGAGATCGTCGTCGGCCGTCTCCTCGAATGCGGTCGGCGCCGGAGTCGCGTCGTTCTCGGTCATGTCGCTCCTCACCTCGTCAGATCGCGACGTGGACGTGGTTGTCGTGGGCGTTCTCGAGCTCGGTGCCCTCCGCGAGCGTGATCCGCCCCCCGTTCTTGACGCACGCCGCGTTGTCGGGCCCGAAGATCTCGGCGAAGCCGTGCGGGCGGCTCGCGAGGCGGCGCTGGAGGCCGACCATCATCGCGGTGCCCCGCGGGGTGCCGATCAGCGGCCCCGGGAGGCCGAAGTCGACCGCCCGGTCCTTGTAGTGGTAGGAGCCGGCGGCGTGCTGGCCGTCGTTCGTGCTCGTCACGACGAGCCCGCGGCGGTGCGCTTCCAGGATGATCGCCCCGAAGGCCGCGGGCTTGGGCGGCCGGTGCCCGTTGAGCAGCGCGCTCGCCGAGGTCGCCACGGCGCGGCGCTGCGCACGCAGCTTCTTGCGGAAGCCGGCGCGCTCGGCCGCGCGCGCCAGCTGGGCCGGCGTCCGGCGGCTCGGCTTGGCGATCAGCTTCCGGACCGCCGGGGTGATCCCGTGCTCGTACTCCGCGACACCGAGTCCGAGGCCGTAGGCGACCTGGCGCGCGACGCGCCGTGTCTCGGGGCCGAACTCGCCGTCCTCACCGAGCCCGGCGGGCACGTGCCAGGCACTCAGGCGCCGGTTGAGCAGACGCTGGAAGGAGCGCACGGACTCGCCGGTCATCCGCGGTGTGGTCAGCCGCAGCGTCTGCGGCGCGGCGGCGGCGATGCCGGCTGCCCCGCCCAGGACCCGCTGCCAGCGGGCATGCAGCGGCGCGACGGCGTCCGCGTAGGCGCTGGAGCCGTTGTAGCGGGTCAGGCCGCCGCGCACCCCACCGCCCTGGCGGATGCACGTGGCGAGGTAGGCGACGCCGACATGGATGTTCGGCCCCGGCTTCCACGTCCCGCCGCGCTTGTCCGCGGCGTCCTGCAGGAACGCGCTCGTGAGCTGCATCGGCCCGACGCCCTGGCAGCCGAGCCCCTGGCGGCGGAAGCCGAGGTACTGCTTGTAGAGGTCTTCGGTGACCGGGCGGTTCGAGGCCGGCGGGCTCTTGATCGGGTTGCGCACCGCGTCGTGCCCGAACACATTGGTGAAGTGGGTCTCGCGCTCGAGCACGGCGCAGATCAGCGCGACCGGCACGGAGAACTCCCGCGAGGCGGCCAGGATGTGGTCCTCGTAGCGCCCGCCGTTGCGCCGGATCGCGGCCGCGACGCGCTGGTCGCGGCCGGCGTGGCCGGCCTTGCCAGGATGCGGCCCCGGCGCCGGACGCGGCGCGGGCCCATGTCGCGGCCGCGGCTCGGGATCGTGCCGGGGCGCGGGCTTCTGCTCCGGGTGCTCGACCACCACGGTCTGGCCGGCGAAGTGCCGCCGCAGCCTGCGCTCGAACTCGGCGCCCTCCGCCTTCGCCCGGGCGAGCTCCGCGTCGTGACGCTGCGCGAGCGCGCCGGCGATGATCCGGTAGGTCCGCGGCCGGCGCGCGGCCTCGATGCCGAGCACGGTGCAGATCCGCTTGAAGGCGCGTGCCGTGTGCTCGCCCCATTCTCCGTCGACCGCGAGCACGGCCGGCGAGCCGAGACGCACCAGGTGGTCGTTGAGGTCGCGCTGCAGCGCGGCGATGTACGCGCGCTGACGCTCGTCGCGCCGCATCGACGGACCGCCGAGGACCACCCGCTCGCCCTTGCCGCGGAGCGGCTTCGCCGCCGCACCGGCGATCAGGCGGTAGGTCCGCACCGTGCGCTCGGGCTCGATGCGCAGCGAGCGGCAGACGGAGGCGAAGACGGCCTGCGTCTCGTCGTCCCATTCGCCGTCGATCGCCAGCCTCGCCGGCTCGCCGCGCCGGGTGAGGTGCTTGTCGAGGTCGCGCTGCAGCGCCATCACGTAGCCGCGCTCGCGGTCGGCGTCGGAGGGCCGCTGCTCGCGGTCGCTCGCGAAGCGCCGGCGCAGCTCCTTCTCGAATTCCGCGCCGTCCGTGCCCGCCTGGGCGCGCTCGGCCGCGGTCAGCGACGCGGCCGCGCCGGCGATCAGCCGGAACGTGCGCACGGTCCGGGTGGGCTTGAGCCCGAGCACGCGGCAGATCTCCTCGAAGGCCAGCTGCGTCGCGTCGTCCCATTCGCCGTCGACGGGAAGCTGGTCGGCGGACCCGAGCCGCTTCAGGTGCCGGTTGAGATCGCGCTGTACGGCGGCGATGTACGCGTGGCTTCGCTCAGGCTCGCTGAGCGCGACGTCGCCCGCGTCCTTGCGAGCCGGTCGGCGAGTGGTCGCGGTCATGGATCCAGGGGGTCGGCGTGGTCGAGTCGAGCCTCCCAGAGCCGTTCACACGCCGTCAACCCCCCGGAGGTGCCGGGTTCAGCGCGCGGCGCCGAGCAGCTCGTCGCGCGACGCGAGCTTGACCCGCGGACGCTGCTGCTCGCGGCCGCGCTCGAGCTCGCGGCGCGCGATCGCCCGCCAGCCGTCGGCGGTGACGAGCGCCGGGCAGCGCTCGGCCAGCAGCGCGTCGACGGGCTCGTGCCCGCCATGCGCCGGCTCGGGCAGCAGGCCGGCCCGCAGGTCGTCGACCAGGTGCGCGACCGTCTGCTCGGCGTCGCGCTTGTTCGTGCCGAGGATCCCGGTCGGCCCGCGCTTGATCCAGCCCACCGTGTAGACGCCGGGCAGCGGCCGGCCGTCGGTGGCCAGCACGCGGCCCTCGGCGTTGGGGAGCACGAACCGGCGCTCCTCGAACGGCACGTCGGGCAGCGGGACCGCCTGGTAGCCGACCGAGCGCAGCACGAGCCCGCACCCGATCGTCTCGACCTCGCCGCCGGCGGGTCGGGCGCGCAGCGCGCCGTCCTCGGAGCGGACGATCTCGTTGCGGCGCACGGTGACCGCCCCGACGCGACCGTCGCCGACGATCTCCACCGGCGAGGAGAGGAAGCGCAGGTCGATCCGCCGGTCCGCGCCGGGCTCCGGCTCGCGGGCGGCGAACTCGCGCAGCAACTCGACGTTCTTGCGCGCGGTGAACGTCCCCTCCTCGGCGAGCCAGTCGCTCGAGACGGGGTCGAGCTCGAGGTCGGCGGGATCCACCCGCACGTGGACCCCGTCGATCCGGCCCAGCTCGCGCAGCTCTGCGCTCGTGAACGCGGCCTGGGCCGGCCCGCGGCGCCCGAGCACGACGACCTCGCGGATCCGGCTCTCGCGCAGCGCCTCGAGCGCGTGGTCGGCGATGTCGGTGCGCTCGAGCTCCTCGGGGGAGCGCATCAGGACGCGGATGACGTCGGCGGCGACGTTGCCGTTGCCGATCACCACCGCGCGGTCGGCCGAGAGGTCGAAGGACAGCTCGCGGTAGTCCGGGTGGCCGTTGTACCAGCCGACGAACTCGGTCGCGGGCCGGCTCCCGGGGAGGTCCTCGCCGGGGATGCCCAGCGACTTGTCGGTCTGCGCGCCGGTCGCGTAGACCACCGCGTGGTAATGCTCGAGCAGCTCGGCGTGCGAGACGTCGCGGCCCACCTCGACGTTGCCGAGGAACCGGCATCCCCGCGCCAGGGTGTGCCGGTCGAAGGTGTCCTCGAGGCGCTTGATCTCCTGGTGGTCGGGCGCGACGCCGCCGCGGAGCAGGCCCCACGGCGTCGGGAGCCGCTCGAAGAGGTCGATCTCGACGTCGCCGCGCGCGCGCAGCAGCTCGGCCGCCGCGAAGGCGCCTGCCGGGCCGGCGCCGACGATCGCCACGCGATGCGTGGTGTGGGTGGTCATCGGGCGGTCCGCTCGACGGTGCCGGCCTCGGCGAAGAACTCGGCGTTGAGCTCCAGCGCGTAGTCGAACTTCACGGGCAGCTCGGCCTCGGGGAAGATCGCGTCGACCGGGCAAGCCTCGACGCAGGCGTCGCAGTCGATGCACACCTCGGGATCGATGAAGAGCTGCTCCGCGACGTCGAAGTCGCGCGCCCCCGGCTTCGGGTGGATGCAGTCCACCGGGCAGACCTCCACGCAGGAGTCGTCCTTGATGCAGCTGCCGACGATGACGTAGGTCATCACACGGAGACTACAAACTCACGAAACCCGAGCGCGTTTCGGGCCAATCTCCGTGACCCCCGCCGACGCACCCCGCCTCGATTGCACGCTGCTGCCCATGACGCCCTCCGTCTCGTCTAGCTGCGCAGCGACCTGAATGCGGCGCGGAGCTCCTCCGAGAGCAGTTGGGGCTGCTCCCACGCCGCGAAGTGCCCGCCCCGGTCGAGCCGGTTGTAGTGGATGAGGTTGCCGGGGTACGCGCGCTCGGCCCAGCTCCGCGGAGCCAGGTACAACTCGTCCGGGAACACGCTGATCGCGAACGGGACCGAGATGTCCTTGGCGTCGAAGAAGTCCGCCTTGTTCTCCCAGTACAGGCGAGCCGCGGAGACCCCGGTGTTGGTCAGCCAGTAGAGCGTGATGTTGTCGAGGAGGTCGTCGCGGGTGAGGTCGCTCTGCAGCCGTCCCTCCAGGACCTGCTTCACCAGACCGGGCTGACCGGTGCCGTCGCCGTGGTCGAGCGCGAACGCCGCGAGATCGACGGGTGAGTCCGCCAGCCCGTACAGCGTCTGCGGACGGGCCGACATGATCTGCGCGTACGCCACGTGCTTCGCATAGAAGCGGCTCAGCTGCTCGTACGCGCGTCGCTCCTCGTCCGAGAGACCGGCCGGCGCGGGCTCGCCGGTCTCGAAGCCCTTGACGAGGTCGGCCGGAGCCGTTCCCGGCATGTTGGAGTGGATCCCGAGCAGCCCGGCCGGCGCCTGGATGCCCATCTGCTGCGTGACGGCCGCCCCCCAGTCGCCGCCCTGCGCCACGAACTCGGTGTAGCCGAGGCGGCGCATCAGCACCGCCCAGGCACGCGCGGTGCGCATCGGATCCCAGCCGGTGGCGGCCGGCTTGGCGGAGAACCCATGGCCCGGGAGCGAGGGGATCACCACGTGGAAGGCGTCCGCCTCCGTGCCGCCGTGCGTCGTCGGATCCGTGAGCGGCGCGATGATCTTCAACTGCTCGACGATCGAGCCGGGCCAGCCGTGCGTGACGATCAGCGGGAGCGCCTTCTCGTGCCGCGAGCGGACATGGATGAAGTGGATGTCCAGCCCGTCGATCTCGGTCAGGAAGTTCGGCAGGGCGTTCAGCCGCGCCTCGCACCGTCGCCAGTCGTAGTCGGTCGCCCAGTGGCGCGCGAGCTCCTGCATGGTCGCGAGCGGCACGCCCTGGGAGTCGTCGTCGACCGTCTCGCGCTCCGGCCACCTGGTGGCCTGGATGCGCCGGCGCATCTCCGCGAGCTCGGATTCGTCGAACCCGATCTCGAAGGAGCGGATGCCGGTGCGCTCACCCGTCTGCGTTGCGGACATCTGGTTTCCCGTCCTACTTCGCCGCGAAGAAGTCGGCGAGCAGCTGCGTGACGCGCTCGGCCTCGTCGTGGTGGACCCAGTGCGAGGCGTCGGGCAGGCGCTCGACGCGGTCGAGGTTGGGCACGTCCTCGTGATGCGGCTCGGCGAGGTCGGGACCCAGGAAGCGATCGCGTTCGCCCCAGATGACCAGGGTGGGCGCCGTGATGGGACGGATCTCGCCTGACGAGTGCCGCACCGCGAAGCGGTAGTAGTTGATCATCGCCGTCGCCGCCCCGGGCTGCGCCCACGCCTCGATGTAGCGCTGGATCTCCTCGGGCGTGTACGGGGGCTGCGCGTCGCGCAGGAAGTCCTGGAAGAACTCCCAGTCCTTGGCCCGCACATGGCGCTCGGGCAGATCCGGGAGCTGGAAGTAGAAGAAGTACCAGGAGCGCCGCAACTGGCTGGGGTGGCGCAGCCCCTCGTTGAGCTTGCGCGGATGCGCCGCATCGAGGATGGCCAGCCGGTCGACGACCTCGGGGTGGTTCATCGCGAGCGTCCAGGCGGCGGTGCCGCCCCAGTCATGGCCGGCCACGAGCGCGGACTCGGCGCCACGCTCCTGGATGAGACCGCGGACGTCGGCGGCCAGCTTGTCGGCGCCGTAGGCGCCGACGCCATCCGGCTTGGACGACAGGTTGTACCCCCGCAGATCGGGCGCCACGACGCGAAAGCCCGCCGCGGCCAGGGGCGCGATCTGCAGCCGCCACCCGTACCAGAACTCCGGGAAGCCGTGGAGCAGGACGACGAGCGGACCCTCACCGGCCTCGACGTAGTGCAGCCGCACGTCGCCGACCTCGGCGTAGCCGTCGCGCAACTCGACCTCGGGAGATGTGTGCAGGCCGTGGGGCGAAGTGCTCATGACGCTCCTCTCAGACGAATCCGCCGAGCGTCGCGTGGTCCGGCGGGCATCGCGCCCGGGAGACCCACTGGCATTTCTCGGTCTGGTCTAGGCGCGCGCGAGGCGCCGGTCGCTGTCGGCGTCAGCCGCGCGCAGCTCCCGCCGCGAGCTGATGCCGAGCTTGCTGAACACGTTGCGCAGGTGCCATTCGACGGTGCGCGGGCTGAGGAAGAGCTGCGAGCCGATCTCCGGGTTGGAGAGCCCCGACCCGGCGAGGCCGGCGATCTGCTCCTCCTGGGGGGTGAGCTTGTCGCGGTGCTCGTCGCTGCGCTTGCGCACCCGCTCGCCGGTGGCCATCAGCTCGCGGCGCGCGCGCTCGGCGAACGCGTCCATGCCGATGGCGACGAGCCCGTCGTGGGCCGCGCGCAGCTGGCGGCGCGCGTCGCCACGCCGGCCCTCGCGGCGCAGCCACTCCCCGTAGAGCAGCCGGGAACGGGCGACCTCCGGGCGCAGCGGAGTCCGGCTCAGGCGCACGATCGCCTCGCGGTGCAGCTCGTCGGCGGCCGCGCCCTCGCCGAGCAGCGCGCGGCAGCGCGCCCCGATGCCGCGCGCGAAGTCGGTGTCGAACGGCCGGGTCGCCACAGTGAGCCGCTCGAGCGCGTCGTGTGCGAGCGTGCGCTCCCCCGTCCGCACGGCTGCCTCGATCAGCTCGGGCAGCGCCCACGTGGAATGCCACCGGTCGAAGCTCGCCGCGGCGGCCAGTCGCGCCGAGGAGATCGCGCCCTCGTAGCGGCCGAGGCCGTTGTAGAGGACCGACGCCGCCAGATGCGCGCACGGCGCGGGTTCAGCCATGTGCGTCATGGCGGCCGACACCTCGGCTTCCCGACCCTGCAGCGCGCGCAGGCGCAACAGCGTGTAGGGGGCGAAGCGGCTTCCGGTCGCCGCCGCGGCGCCGTCGGTCTCCGCGAGCAGGGATGCGGCGCCCGCCAGGTCGCCCGACCAGGCATGCGCGGTGGCCTCCTGGGCCAGGTAGAGCGGCAGTTGCGCCAGCGCGCCGGCGTCGCGCACCAGCCGAGCCTGCCGGGCCGAGATCGCCTGCAGGCCCGCGAAGTCCCAGACCGCGGTGTACGCGGGCGTGGCCATCCACCCCCACCGCAGGACGTCGTCGACCGGGATGCTCGTCAGCATCTTCCCCGCGCGCTCGAGGGTCGCGGCGGCGGCAGCGTGCCCGTCCGTGGTCAGCCGGGCGAGGCCGTCGAGCAGCAGGTCGAGCGGACCCGGATCGCCGACCGGCGGAGGGAGGGCCTGGGCGGCTCGACACACGTCCAGGAAGACCTCCGTCCCCCGGGTCGGCCCGGCCGCCACCCATGCGGCGCCCCACGCGGCGAGGTAGGCCTCGCGCGCGAGACCCAGATCGACGGCTTCGAGCCGGCGCGCGGCCTTCAGCAGCAGCTGCGCAGCGTCGCCGGATACGCCCGAGGCGAACGCGACCTTCCCGCGCACCAACTCGGCCTGGGCGCGCCGGAGCTCGTCGAGCGGCTCCTGGCCGGCCGTGGCGAGCAGCCCGAGCGCCGCGTCGAACGCGCCCGCCTGGAAGCTCGCCTGCGCGGCGTCGAGCGCGCGCTGCGCGCGGCGCGCGGGATCCACGGTCAGCGCGACGGCGCGTTGCAGGAACGCCGCCGCGGCGGCCATCCCGCCCCGCGACTGCGCCCGGCCCGCCGAATGCTCCAACTCGGCCGCGACCTCCTCCCCCGGCCCCGGGGTGGCGCGAGCGAGGTGCCAGGCGCGCCGATCCGGGTCCGACTCGGCGTCCGTCGCCTCGGCGAGGACGCGATGCACCCGGTGGCGCTCGTCGGAGGACGACGAGCGGTACGCCGCGGAGCGGACGAGCGGATGCGCGAACTCGACGCGCCGGCCGATCCTGAGCAGCCGGGCGTCGACTGCGGCGCCCGCCGCGGCCATGTCGACGCCGAGGCTCTCGACGGCGCGGTGCAGCAACACGGGATCGCCGAGCGGCTCGGCGGCCGCGGCCAGCACGAGCAGCCGCGTCTCGTCCGGAAGGCGCGCGATGCGCTGCGCGTAGCTGCGCTCGATCCGGCCGGGGACCGGCTGGCTGTTGGGGACGCCGAACCCTCCGGCGAGGTCCGCCGGGTTGTGCGTGCGGGGCAGCTCGAGGAGCGCGAGCGGGTTGCCATGGCTCTCGGCGACGATCTGGTCGCAGACCGCGACGTCGAGCACGCCCTGGACGCTGGAGAGCAGCAGCGCCCGGGCATCGCGGTCCGCGAGTCCGCGGACGGCAAGCTCCGGGAGCCCCGCGAGGACGTGGTCGCCGACGCCGGTGGGGGCGGCGCACACGATCGCGACGCGCGACGCGAGGAGCCGGCGGGCGACGAACGCCAGGATCTGCGCGGAGGTCTGGTCGAGCCAGTGCACGTCGTCGACGATGCAGACCAACGGCTGCTGCTCGGCGACCTCCCCGAACAGCGTCAGCGTCGCGAGCCCGACCAGGAAGCGATCCGGCGCGGGACCGGGGGTCAGCCCGAACACCGTCGCGAGGGCGTCGCGCTGCGGGACGGGCAGGTGATCGAGGTGATCCAGCAGCGGAGCGCACAGCTGATGCAGGCCGCTGAAAGCCAGCTCCACCTCGGACTCGACGCCGTCGGCGCGGGCGACGTGCTCGTCCCCGGCGCGCGCCGCCAGGTAGCCGAGCAGCGCGCTCTTGCCCACGCCGGCCTCGCCGCGCAGGATCATGACCCGGCTCCGGCCCGCGGACGCATCCGCGAGGAGCGAATCGAGTGCCTCGCACTCGGCGTGACGTCCGAGGAGTCTGTGACCGGTTGGACCGGCCTGAGCGGCCAATGCCACCTCCTGGAGCTCTCGCGGCGATCGTACACCCGGCCGCGCTCCAGGGGACCGACCAGGGGGTTCCCCTGGGGCGACGGATCGTGCCGGGCGCGACCGTCTGGGGCGATGAACGGCGGATCGCGACTCCTGGGCCAGACCGTCCTCGTCATCGGCGGCAGCGCGGGAATCGGGCTCGAGACGGCCCGCCATGCCCGGTCGGAGGGCGCCGATGTGATCATCGCGGCACGCGACCCGGACCGCCTGCACGAGGCCGGCCGCGAGCTCGGCGCCGGCATCGCGGCCTTGGACGCCACCGACTTCGGCCGCCTCGCGCGGTTCTTCGCCGAGCTGCCCGAGCCGGTCGACCATGTGCTGGTCACCGGTCCCGGTCCCTACTACGCGCCGCTGGCGCAGTTCGACGTCGACGCGGGCCGCCGCGACGTCGACGCGCATCTCTTCCTGGCGCTCGAGGTCGCCCGCAACGCGGTCGGCAAGGTCCGGCCGCCCGGCACGCTGCTGTTCATGGGCGGGACCGGCGGTCGCCGCACGGCGCCGGGCCTCTCGCTCATCTCGGCACTCACCGCCGCGATGCCCGCCCTGACGAAGAACCTCGCGCTCGAGCTCGCGCCGATCCGGGTGAACCTGATCGCCGCGGGGTTCGTCGACACGCCGCTCTCGGCCTCGCTGCTCGGCGACCAGCTCGACGCCCGTCGCGAGCAGCTGCGCACGACGCTGCCGATCCGCCGCGTCGTCGGACCCGAGGACATCGCCGAGCTGGCCGTGCACCTCATGACCACCACGGCGGTCACGGGCGCGACCTTCGACATCGACGGGGGCCAGCAGCTCGTCGAGGGGTGATCGGGATCTTTCGGCCGGCAACGACACCCGCGAGACGTTCGACGCACGTCGGCCATCACTCGCGCGTCTTGCCCGCGCCACCGGGCGGCCTCACGGTTGCACACGAGCACGTCGAACCTCACGCCGAAGGAGCCGAGATGCAGACCACGTCCGATCAGATCGAGAGCGAGGTCCGCGCCGCGCTCGCCGACGATCCGCGCGTCCCGTACGCCGACGAGATCGCCGTCGAGGTCCACGGCGACGGCGTCGCGGTGCTCCGCGGCACGGTCGGCAGCTTCGCCCAGGAGCGGGCGGCGGTCGCCGACGCCAAGCGGACGCGCGGGGTCGCCGACCTCTTCGACGAGCTGCAGGTCCGCGTGCTCGACCGCGACCGCCGCGAGGACGCCGAGATCCGCGGCACCGCGCTGCAACGGCTCATGGCCGACCCCGAGCTCGAACCCGACCACGTCGAGATCGCGGTCGGCGACGGCTGGATCACCCTCACCGGCGACGTCGGGCACCAGTACCAGAGCGACAGGGCGTTCGAGCTCGTCGCCGGACTCACCGGCGTGACCGGCGTGACGAACGAGATCAAGGTCGTCGAGCACACGAGGATCCCGATGTCCGATCAGTCGCGCGAGCAGGCCGTGATGGCCGCGCTCGCCGACAACGCCGTCGTCCGTCCCGACGAGATCGCCGTCCGGGCGACCGGCGAGTACGTCACCCTGCGCGGCACCGTCGGCAGCCTCGTCCAGCGCGAGGAGGCGGTGCACACCGCGGGCAACGTCCCCGGCGTGCTCGGCGTGAAGGACGAGCTGCGGGTCCGCCCGCTCGGCTATCACCGCCACGTGGACGCCGACACCGAGGCGGCGGTGCTGGCCGCGCTGATCGACGACGACGAGGTGCCGTCGGCGGGGATCGACGTCGACGTCGACGGCGACGCGGCGACGCTGCGCGGCGAGGTGGAGGAGCCGGGCCAGCGCGAGCGGGCCGAACGAGTCGCGCGCGGCGTCGGCGGCGTCGCGCACGTGGACAACGAGCTGCGCGTGCGCGCGTGAACCCCGACTCCCTCACCGGCGCTACGGGCGGACGTCCCTCAGGAGGTCATGCTCGAGCCGCGACGGAAGCCGTCGGCTCGTGTAGCGCGCGGTCGCCCATGCGGCGAGGAACAGCCCGCCGATGCCGGCGCCCAGGAAGCCGTCGGCCAGGTCCGTGATCGTGTCGGTCTCGCCGATGAAGAGGTGCTGACCGAACCAGTTGTCGACCACCCATTCGTAGATCTCGTAGAAGCTCGCCGCGGTGACCCCGAGGCAGGCGGTGATGAGCGCCATGCCGAGCACCTCCGAGCCCGAGCCGACCCGGTCCGCGGGATCGGGCACCACGTCCATCCGCGAGAACGCGATGTACAGGATCGGGGCGAGGCTCATCGGCAGGGTGATGTGGACGCTGTTGTCGTACCACCAGAACTCGCTGAAGAGGTGCAGCGCGTTCCCCCATCCCTGGAAGAACATGGCGGCGGCGAAGACCCAGTCGACGGCACGCGGGACGTCGATCGCCCGCACCGCGAACACCGCCAGACCGGGGAGCAAGAGCCGCACCGCCGCATCCCAGTCGCCCTGGACCGCGAAGATCGTTGCGCCGATCGGGAAGCTCAGCCGGAACAGGTCGAGCGGATCCCGGAGCACGGGGTGCCAATCGCTGAGGAAGACCTGCGCGAGCGCTCGCTTGATGCCCGTGCGAGCGGGCGCCTCCTGCGCCTCGTGCCGTGGGACCGACCCCGGACTGGCTTCAGAGCTCACCAACGCGACATACCACCGCCGCCACGGCGCCGCAAGACAGGCAGCGCCGGCGGGCGATCATGACCTGCGGCCACGCAGGAGAGGCTCCCTCCTTGGAGCACCGTAACGATCCGCCGGCCCCGTTCGGCCTACGGCTGGACCGGGCGGAAACGTCCTAGCCGCCGGCATCGGCTCCTACGTGGCCTCCCGGACCAGCTCGTAGGTGAGGTGGGCGAGGCCGTCGCCGACCGTCCGGCTGTCCAGGAGGCGCATGGACTTCTTGTCGCTGCTCTCGCCGAAGAGGCGCTCGCCGGCCCCGAGCACGACCGGGTAGACCATCAGCCGCACCTCGTCGACCAGGTCGTGCTCCATCAGCGTGCGCACGAGCTGACGGCTCGCGTACACGACGATCTCCCCGTCCCGCCGGAGCTTGAGCTTCGAGACCTCGCTCACGACGTCGCCCTTCAGGACCGTCGAGTTGGTCCACGCGGGGTCCACGAGGGTCGAGGACACGACGTACTTGGGCAGGCTGTTCAGCCTGTCCGCCCACGCGCCGCCCCGCGATGACCACCGCGTGCCGAAGTACTCGTCGCTCCGTCGTCCCAACAGCAGAGCCTCGGCGCCCAGCGCCTCGGCGAACTCGACCTCCGCCCACGCCTGGCGGTCCTGCTCCCCGATCTGGTCGAACCATCCGCCGTGCCGGAACCCCTCCTCGCCCGTCGGATCCTCGACGACTCCGTCGAGCGACACGTTCTCGCTGATCACGATCTTTCCCACTGGGTCTTCCTCTCATCGGACGGTTTGCGTGCTGCGTTGGTTGAGGCGTCCGGTGCGACGAGAACTGAGCGGCGAATTTCGAGCCGCCCTGACGTCATGAGTTGTGATGCGGATGAACGCAAGAGCCGGTGCGAGGATGCGCGCGTGACCGAGCAGAGCCTCACCCGGGCGCGCGGCGGCGACGAGGACGCGTTCCGCGAGCTGACCGACCCCTACCGGCGTGAGCTGCATCTGCACATCTACCGGATCGTCGGCTCGACCCAGGACGCCGAGGACCTCCTCCAGGAGACGCTGCTCGCCGCCTGGCGCGGCCTCGGGCGGTTCGAGGGGCGCGCGTCGGTCAGGGCCTGGCTGTACCGCATCGCCACCAACCGCTCGCTGGATGCCCTGCGCGCGAGCCGGCGCCGCCCGGAGGACCCGCGGATGAGCCAGATGCCCGAGCCGACGCGGTGGAGCGAGCCGGTCTGGCTGGAGCCCTACCCCGACGTCCTGCTCGAGGGGATCCCGGACCACGCTCCCGGGCCGGAGGCGCGCTACGAGAGCAAGGAGACGATCGCGCTGGCGTTCATCGTCGGCCTCCAGCATCTCCCACCGCAGCAGCGCGCGGTGCTCGTGCTGCGAGACGTGCTGGGCTACCGCGCCGCCGAGGTCGCCGAGATGCTCGAGACCAGCGAGGCGTCGGTCAACAGCCTGCTGCGCCGCGCGCGTGCGGCGTTCGACGTCCGCCTGCCGGCCACCGGACGCGAGCGGGCGCCGCTGCCGAGCTCCAGGCTCGAGCGCGACGTCGTCGGGCGCTTCGCCGAGACGGTCGAGAACGGCGACATCGACGGCATGGTGGCCCTCCTGACCGACGACGCGTGGCTCACGATGCCGCCCCTCCCGCACGCGTACCAGGGACGCGATGCGATCGGCGCGTTCCTGCGCGGCGCCGAGGAGCGCCGCGGCGCGCCGATGCGACTGGCGCCCACGCGCGCCAACGCCCAGCCGGCGTTCGGCTGCTACCTCGCGGGTCCCGAGGCCGGCGTCGCGCGTGCGTTCTCGCTCCTCGTCCTCACCCTCGAGGGCGACCACGTCTCTGCCATCACGTGGTTCGCCGACAGCAGTCGCTTCGCGCAGTTCGGCCTGCCGCGGATGCTCCGGTAGGACTACCTGTCGGGCAGGTCGGGGAGGCGGACGAGCGACTCGCGCACCCGTGGGAGCTGGACGCGGTGCTGGGCGATGCGAAAGCTGTCCGAGGAACGCCTGCCCCCCGCCTCGCGGATGCGGCGCTGGGCTGGAGTGAGTTGCGTGAGCTTGAGCATGGGCGTGAGGCTCCCGGTTCGAGCGGTTGCTCGCGTCCGTGACCCCCTAGTCGTTCGCCCCGGTACGCGGCGGTGGCGGTAGCCCGTACTCCACGGGTCGCAGGCCGAGGAGCCGCTCTCAGGACGACGGCAAGAAGGCGCGACCGCTCCATCCTCTCGGCGCACCATGACCACCTTTTCCCGTGCACGGCTGGTCGGCGTAGCCGCGCTCGTCCTCGCCGCGGTAGCGCTCATCGGCGTCGCCGTGCCACCCCAGAGTCACGTGGACGGCTCCGCGACGGCCGCCCTCGGCAGGACGCCGGCCAGGGAGGGCTTCGCGGGCGTCGTCCAGAGCGCTTCACCGTCGGTGGTGCAGGTGCGCAGCCCCCGCGGCCTGGGCTCAGGCATCGT
>DATBDM010000090.1:0-4616 GCA_036269915.1 Solirubrobacteraceae bacterium
GAACGGCGCCTGCGACGCATTCTGGCTGCTCGCCCACGCCCTCCGGCCGCGCCGCGCCGCGTGCGTCCATCCCGGCTTCACCGAGCCCGAGGCGGCGCTGCGCGCCGTCGGCTGCGAGGTGACGCGCGTCTTCCGCGAGCCCGACGAGTGGCGGCTCGACCCGGCATCGGTGCCGGCTGACGTCGAGCTCGTGGTCGCCGGCAACCCCGACAACCCGACCGGGCGGCTCGATCACGCCGCCGAGCTCGTCTCACCGGGCCGGCTCCTCGTCGTGGACGAGTCGTTCATGGACTTCGTCCCGGGCGAGCACGAGAGCCTCGCCCCTCGCCGCGACGTCGTCGTCGTGCGCAGCTTGACGAAGCTCTGGTCGCTCGCCGGCATCCGTGCGGGTTACCTGCTCGCTCCGGCCGACCTCGTCGAGCGGCTCGAGGCCCAGCGGCAGCCGTGGAGCGTCAACTCGCTCGCCTGCGCCGCGCTCGAGTCGTGCGCAGCCGACCGCGAGACTCCGCGCCGCGTCTCGGCGGAGGTCGCCGCCGCACGCACGGAGCTCGCGCGCGCGCTCGCAGAGGCCCCGCCGGTGCGCCGCGTGTGGCCGGGCGCCGCGAACTTCCTGCTCCTGCGCGTGGACGGCGGGCCGTCCGTCGTGGCGCGCCTCGCCGAACGCGGGATCGCGGTGCGGCCGTGCGACTCGTTCCCGGGGCTCGGCCCCGACTATCTGCGGGTGACGGTTCGGGACGAGGCCGACAACCGCCTGCTCGTCGAGGCGCTGGCCGAATGAGCCTCGTCGTCCTGATCGGCGGCGCGCGCAGCGGCAAGTCGAGCCTCGCGGTGCGGCTTGCCGCAGGTAGCGGTGCACCGGTCGTCTTCATCGCGACCGGCGAGGGGCGCGACGCCGAGATGGCCGGGCGGATCGCGCGCCACCGGGCCGAGCGGCCCACCGGCTGGGACACCGTCGAGGAGCCGGTCGACCTGCACGCGGCCGTCGAGTCCGCGCCGCCGGCCGCGTGCGTCGTCGTCGACTGCCTCTCGCTCTGGGTCGCGAACCTGCTCGAGCAGGGGAGCGACCCGGACCTGCGCGTGCCTTTGCGCAACGGCCCGATGATCGCCGTCTCGAACGAGGTCGGCCTCGGGGTCGTCCCCGCGACGCCGCTCGGGCGCGCATATCGGGACGTGCTCGGCCGGGTCAACGCCGCGTGGGCGGCGGCCGCGGACGAGGCCTACTTCGTCGTCGCGGGGAAGGCGCTGAGGCTCCACGATGTCTGAGACGCAGCGCGCCTTCGACCGCAAGACGAAGCCGCGCGGCAGCCTCGGCCGCCTGGAGGATCTGGCCGTGCGGATCGGCGCTCTGCAGGGCGTCGCCGTTCCCGCGCGCCCCGAGTGCGCGATCGTCGTCGCGGCGGCCGACCACGGCGTCGCCGCCGAGGGCGTGAGCGCCTACCCCCAGGAGGTCACCGCGCAGATGGTGGCCAACTTCGCCGATGGGGGCGCGGCGATCAACGTGCTGGCACGCGAGGTCGGGGCGCGTCTCGTCGTCGTCGACGCGGGCGTCGGCGCACCCACGGCGAACATCGCCCGCGGCCCCGCGATGACGCGGTCCGCGGCTGAGGCGCAGATCGCCGCAGGCCGGGCCGCCGCCGCCGAGCTCGTGGCGGACGGGATCGGCCTGGTCGGCGTCGGCGACATGGGGATCGGCAACACCACGTCCGCCGCCGCTCTCTGCGCCGCGCTCCTGCCCGCCGCTCCCGGCGCGGTGTGCGGCCCGGGCACGGGGCTCGACGCCGATGGGGTCGCGCGCAAGGCGGCCGCCGTCACGCGCGCGCTGGAGGTGAATCGCGCCACCGCCGCCGATCCCCTCGGCGTGCTCGCCGCGCTCGGCGGCTTCGAGATCGCGCTTCTCGTCGGCGTGATGCTCGGGTGCCGGGAGGCGCGTGTTCCCGTCGTGCTCGACGGCTTCATCACCGGCGCGGCGGCGCTCGTCGCCGCTGCGATCGACCCGGCCGTCGTCGACGCGATGATCGCCGGGCACCGCTCGCCGGAGCCGGGGCACGCGCTCGTGCTCGAGCGCCTCGGGCTCGAGCCGCTGCTCGATCTCCGCCTCCGTCTCGGCGAGGGCACCGGCGCGGCCCTCGCAATCCCGATCGTGCGCAGTGCGCTGGCGCTGCTCAACGAGATGGCGAGCTTCGACGACGCCGGCGTCACCGATGCGGGTCGGTAGCTCGCTGCTCGCAGCGATCGCCTTCCTGACACGGATCCCGGTCGGCGGCGGCTCATTCGAGGTGGGCGCCGGCGCGGCCCTTTTCCCGGTCGTCGGTGCCGGAGTCGGCGCGGCGGTCGGCGGAACGGCGTACGGCCTCGCACACGTCGTCCCGTCGCTCGTCGCGGCGGGCGCGGCGCTTGCGGTCGGCGCATTGCTGACTGGCGCGCTCCACCTCGACGGCCTCGCGGACACCGCCGACGGCCTCGGCGCGCGCTCGAGCGAGGGCGCGCTCGCGATCATGCGCGACCACGCGATCGGAACGTACGGCACCGTCGCGCTGGTCCTCGATCTGCTCGTCAAGGCCGCGGCGCTCGCGGCGCTCGCCGGCCGGAGCCGCGTCGTGCTGGAGGCACTCGCTGCGGGCGCGCTGTCGCGAGCGGTTCCGGTGGTGCTCGGGCTGCTCTTGCCGGACGTCCGGCGCGAGGGCGCCGGCGCGGTCTTCCGCGTCACCCCCGGCGCAGCCGTCGTTGCGGTCGTGCTCGCAGCCGCGCTGGCGGTCCCGGCAGGCCCGCTCCTGATCGTCGTCGCCGCTGCTGCCGCGCTTCTCGTCGGAGCCTGGTTTCGCCGTTGGCTCGGCGGCCGCACGGGCGACACGCTCGGCGCCGCGACCGAGCTCGTCGAGACGACCGTTCTCGCGGCGGCCGCCGCGCTGGCGTGACCCGAGCCCGCCTCATCTTCGTCCGTCACGCGGAGCCGCACGACGAGATGCGCGGTCGCATCTACGGCAGGCTCGATCCGGAGTTGTCGGAGCGCGGGCGCGAGCACGCCGGCGCGCTCGCCGCGGAGCTGGCGGGCGAGCCGATCGCGACCGTCTACACGAGCCCGCAGCTCCGGGCGCGCGCCACCGCCGCGCCCCTCGCGGCGCGGCTCGGCATCGAGGCGCGGCTCGAAGCCGACCTGCGAGAGATCGATTTCGGCGAGCTCGAGGGGCTGACGCTCGCCGAAGGCGTCGAGCGCTATCCGGCCGAGTCGCGTTGGATGCTCGCGCCCGCCGGCGCGGTGTTCCCGGGCGGCGAGAGCGTGGCGGCGATGCGCAAGCGCGCGGTGGCCTCGGCGCACGCGATCGCGACACGGCACGACGGCGAGACGGCCGCCGTCTTCAGCCACGCCGTCGTGATCCGCGCGATCCTCGCCGACGCGCTCGCGATGCCGCCCGACGCGATGTTCCGGCTCGATCAGTCCCACGGTGGGATCAGCGTCGTCGAATGGTTCGACGGCAACCCGTTCGTGCGCCTCGTGAATGCTGTACGGCTGTGACGGCGATCGCGCTCGACCTTGCGGTGCTCGGCGACACCGCGCCGCTCTGGGAGGCCTTCCTCGTCGACGTCTCGCGCCGGGCGCACGTCGACGCGGCGCAGCTCGAGACCGAGCTGCCGAACTGGCGGGCGCTGCTCGAGCGGTTCGCCGAGGATCACGCGCCGGTGTATCTGCAGCCGAGCGCGCCGGCGACGGCCGCGCTACGCAGGCTCCACGCGCAGGGGGTGCGGCTCGGCGCCTTCACCGACGCTCCCGAGGAGCTGGCGCGCGTCGCCGTCGCGCACCTCGCCGGCACGCGCCGCTTCGAGGCGCTCGAGGCGGGGCCGGGCGCGCTCGAGCGGCTGCTCGAGCGGCTCCCCGGCGCCCGCGTGGTTCGTTCGCTGGCCGAACTAGACTTTTAGGCGATGGAGCACGGGGAGCTCACCGACCGTCGCCTCGAGGCGCTGCTCGAGCGGCTCGACCGCATTGCGGAGGAGCTCGCGCGGTTCAACCGCCGTCAGGAGTCGCGCGAGGAGCTGACAGTGATCGCGCACGAGCTGCGGAACCTCAACGAGTCGCTGCAGGCGCTCGCTTACGCCGCGCTCGGTCGCGAGGGGCCGCAGGTGCGCCGCCGGCGAGCGGGGTAGTGGCCCCGTCCGCAAGTTCCGTTGTGTGCCTGGACGGCTGCAAACCGTCGCATGACCGCGTCCTCGGAAGTCCGCGTACCTACTGGTGCGCGGCCTACCTGCGTCCTTGTCCTGCTCGGTTTTCGCCGCCCATTCACGAACGAACTTACGGACGGAACCACTAGCGGCCGCGGCCGTTGCGGCGCGAGCGGGCGCGCGCCCGCGCGCTGTTGCGCATCGCCTCGAACTCCTCGAGGCTGCGGCCCGAGCCGACCGCGACGCACGTGAGCGGCGACTCGGCCAGATGCGTCGGCATGTGCGTTTCCTGACGAAGTCGCTGGTCGAGCCCCTGCAGAAGAGCGCCGCCGCCGGCGAGCACGATGCCCCGGTCCATGATGTCCGCCGCGAGCTCCGGCGGCGTCTTGTCGAGCGTCGACTTGATCGCGTCGATGATCTGCGCCACCGGGTCCTCGAGCGCGTGACGCACTTCCTCGCTC
>DATBDM010000091.1:0-4042 GCA_036269915.1 Solirubrobacteraceae bacterium
GCTCGCTCGGAGGCGGCGCTGCGCTCGTTCGAGGACAAGTTCATAGAGGGGGCGACGGCGAGGGGCGCCTCGCGCGAGGTGGCCGAGCGGGTCTACTCGCAGATCGTCGGGTTCTCGGGCTTCGGGTTCCCGAAGGCGCACTCCGCGGCGTTCGGCCTGCTCGCCTACCAGTCGACGTGGCTGCGGGTGCACTACACGCCGGAGTTCCTGTGCGCGCTGATGAACGAACAGCCGATGGGCTTCTACGCGCCGGACACGCTGGTCCACGAGGCGCAGCGCAAGGGCATCGAGTTGCTGCCGCCCGACGTCAACGCGAGCGGGCTCGGCTGCACGGTCGAGCGGGTGGGCGAGCGACCACAGGTGCGGCTCGGGCTCGGCTACGTGCTCGGGGTGCGCACCGAAGAGGCCGAGGCGCTCGTCGCCGCGCGGGAGGCGGGCGGGCCGTTCGCGTCGCTGGGCGAGCTCGCGTCGCGGGCGGGCGCGGGGCGCGCGTCGCTGGAGACGCTGGCCTGGGCGGGCGCGTGCGACGACTTGGCCGACATCGGCGGCGACGAGACGGCGCGGCGGAGCGCACGCCGGGCGGCGCTGTGGCAGCTCGGGATCGCCGCGCCCGGCGAGCGCACCACCGCCGGCACCCAGCTCTCGCTGCCGCTCGACGTCCCCGCGCCGCCGCCGTTGCGGGTGCTCGACCCGTGGGAGTCGATGGTGGCCGACTACGCGACGACCGGGCTGACGCTCGGCCCGCATCCGCTCGCGCTGGCGCGGCCGCAGCTGCCGGAGGGCACGGCCTCGATCGCCGACCTCGAGCGCCTGCCGCACGAGTCGAAGGTGCGCGTCGGCGGCCTGGTCGTCGCGCGCCAGCGGCCGGGCACCGCCAAGGGGATCGTCTTCCTGCTGCTCGAGGACGAGTTCGGGACGGTCAACATCATCGTCCCGCCGGACCTCTACGAGCGCAATCGCCTGACCGCGCGCACCGAGCCGCTGGTGATGATCGAAGGCCGGCTCGAGCGGCTGCCGATCGCGGGCGGGGCGATCAACGTCTTCGCCAAGGCGCTGCGCCCGCTGCTGGCGCCCGGGGAGGACGCGCGGGTCGTCGAGCTGGCCGAGCGCCGGACGGCCGCGCGGGCGGCCGCGATCGCCGCGGCCGCCGGGCCCGAACGCGCGCTCGCCGGGTCGGCCGCGGCCGCGGCCGGCGGAGGCGCCGGCCGGGGCGCGGGCGATGGCGGCGCGGACATGGCCGACTTCCGGGGCGTCGCCCCGGCGGTCCAGAGCTTCGCCTCCGGACGGCGGCGGTGAGGGCGTCGAGGGGCGGTCGCGTGCGGCCGTTCACCCTGCGCCGCGCAAGCTTGTACGCTTCCGCGCGATGTCCGCCGCGATCTTCGTCCTCGTGTGGGTCCTGCTCGGCCTCGGCGTCCTGTTCGTCGCCATGTCGGGCGGTCCGGGCGGCGCCAGTGCGCGCCTGCAGTCGCAGACCCGGACCGGCCGGCGCGTCGCCTGGATCGTCTTCGGCGTCATCGTGCTCATCCTCGGCGTCGGGGTGCCGGCGGCCGTGATCGCGGCCGTCGACAACCGCAAGAGCGTCGAGCAGGAGGGGATCCAGCTGACCGTGGCCGAGGCCAAGGGCCGCGACCTGTTCGCCGCCCGCTGCACCCAGTGCCACACGCTCGCCGCCTCCAAGGCGAACGCGACCGTCGGGCCCGACCTCGACACGCTGAAGCCGCCCAAGGCGCTCATCCTCGACGCGATCGCCAAGGGGCGCGCGCGCGGCAACGGCCAGATGCCAGCCCAGCTGTACACGGGCCAGGAGGCGCAGGACGTCGCGGCCTACGTGGCCAAGGTCGCCGGCGCCGGCGCCTGATCGGCGCTCCTGAGCGATCGCGCCGGCACGCGTTTCGCGCGCTTTGCGGGCTCCGCTGAGCGATCCATCACACGACCTCGGATCCGGCTTGTGTGCCGTCCGGAGCCATTGCTACAGTCCCGCGCTGCATCCGCTCAATCCCTGCAGTGTGCAGGGAGCGGGGGACCCATAAGCAGGTGGGGCGAATCGTCGTCCGGACGCGTCCGGACGGAGTAGCGCCGCTCTTCGGCGCGAGCCCGTCAGCTAACCCCGTAGGCCCACGAAGAGGACTGCTCGAACCCATGTCTGAATCAGAAGTCCGCGGCGCCGCGATCTTCTACGACCACGAGCTGGAGGACGGTCACGCGACCGGCCGCCGCCGTCGTCCCGCCGCCGACTGGGGCGTGGGGGAGGAGCTCTTCGACCATATGCCGAGCCGGCGTCGCTTCCGCGCCGGCGAGCCGGACGCCCGCCACGAGGCACCCCGGCGCGACCCGCACGCCCGCACCCGTCCCGCCGCCGACTTCGAGCGCCCGACCGACGAGCTCGAGCTCGCGCCGCGGCCGGAGGCCGCCTCGGGCGTCGATGCCGCCTGGATGGCCGAGCTCGTCGAGCGTTCGATGCCCGCCCCGGCGCGCCGCCCGGAGCCCGCGCCCGAGCCCGAGGCGGACGCCGTGGATCCCGATGAGGCACCCCACGCCGAGATCGACGTGGTCGAGCGTCCCGCCGAGGGCCGCCGCACGGTCGTGATCCGCGGCCGCGGGGCCGACCCGGCCCCGGGCGCTTCGCGGCGCGACCGCCGTCCGCCGCGCACCGTCGGCGAGCGGCTCGGCCCGCGTCCGGATCGCGTCGCCGCCTGGGCCGTCGCGCTCGGCGTGCTGCTGATCCTGATCGCGATCCTGACCGCGCACTAGACCCGCGGGACGGCGCTTGCCGCGCCGCCGGGGCGGTTCTACACTTATCGAACGTAAGGCCGACGAGAGACAGCGGCCGACCGCGAGATGAACCGCCTTCCCGACGAAGAGCCCCAGCCCGAGCCCCGCCTCCAGCGCGAGCCGGTGTTGCGTCGCCGCACCGTTACGGTCACGACGCTCGAGCGGCCGTTCGGCGAGGGTCCCGTCGAGTGCTGCCCGCGGCTGCACGAGACCGTCGAGCTGGTCGGCAAGCGCTGGAGCGGCGCGATCATCTACGTGCTGATGCAGGGCGGGGCGATGCGCTTCTCCGAGATCGGGCACGCGGTCCCCGATCTGTCGGACCGGCTGCTCTCCGAGCGCCTGAAGGAGCTCGAGGCGCGCGGCATCGTCGAGCGCCGCGTGCAGGACGGCACGCCGACGCGGGTGCAGTACGAGCTGACCGAGCGCGGGCGTGACCTGCGCGACGCCCTGGCCGAGTTGAAGGCCTGGGGCGACCGCTGGCTTCTGTAGGCCCGGCGCGTCGTCTAGGCTGCGCGCGCATGCCTCCCCAGCCCGCGGACCGGCCGCAGACCCCGGATGACGTCAAGGCGCTCGTCGAGGAGCACGGGATCCGGTTCATCCGGCTGTGGTTCACCGACGTGCTGGGGCACCTCAAGTCGTTCTCGATCAACGCGGCGCAGCTCGACGACGCGTTCGAGGGCGGGATGGGCTTCGACGGGTCCTCGATCACGGGCTTCAACCCGATCGAGGAGTCCGACATGATCGCCATGCCGGATCCCGCGACGTTCTCCGCGCTGCCGTGGCGCCCGGAGGACGACGGCGGCGGTGTCGCGCGCATGTTCGCCGACGTCGTCACGCCCGAGCGCGAGCCCTACGAGGGCGACCCGCGCCACGTCCTGCGCCGCGCGGTCAAGCGCGCCAACGACATGGGCTTCGACCACTTCTACGTCGGCCCCGAGCTCGAGTACTTCCTCTTCAAGGACCACCGCTCGACCGAGGTGCTCGACGAGGGCGGCTACTTCGACCTGACCACCCAGGACGCCGGCTCGGACGTCCGCCGCGACACCGTCCTCGCACTCGAGCGGCTCGGCATCAACGTCGAGTACTCCCACCACGAGGTCGGGCCGAGCCAGCACGAGATCGACATGCGCTACGCCGACGCGCTGAAGATGGCCGACGACTGCATGACCTACCGCATCACGGTCAAGGAATACGCGATGAAGTACGGCTGGCACGCGACGTTCATGCCCAAGCCGCTCTTCGGCCAGAACGGGTCGGGCATGCACACCCA
>DATBDM010000092.1:0-4048 GCA_036269915.1 Solirubrobacteraceae bacterium
GCGCAGACCGCGGTCTCCCATCTCGGCGGCTCGCTCGACACCGCGGCCGGCGCGCTGGGGCGCCTCGCCGACACGATCGAGCACGCGCAGCACGCGGTCCGCGTCGCGGCCGGGAAGCTCCACGAGGCGCGGGCGGCCGCCGCGCGCGCCCAGCGCATCGCGCAGGCAGCGCGCGACGACGCGGATCGAGCCCACACGGCGGCGGCGTTCGCGCCGGGGCTGACGCCCGGCGACCCGCTCTCCGTCCAGGCCGACGCGGCCGAGCAGCACGCGCTCGCCAGCGCGACCACCGCCGGCAGCCTCCAGCAGGACGCGGCGCGCGTGGAGCGCTGGGCGCACAAGGAGGCCGACGATGCCGTCAAGCGCGTCAAGGCGGCCGACGCCGACTGCGCCGGCGCGCTCGAGGGCACCGGCATGGCCGGTGGCCAGTCGCTCGGCGGCGGCGCCACGGCGGCGGGCGCGCAGTCGGTCTGGGACTTCATCTACGACGTCGCCGGCAAGCCGCTCAACCCCTGGGATCCGGGGTACACGCCGGGGGAGAGCGCTGGGGTCTGGGGCGGCTACGCGTCCGGCGTCCTGTTCGGGACCTCGGAATGGACCAGCCGCTACGCCTCGAAGAACTGGATGCGCTACGAGCCGGGCTACTGGGCGCGCGAGCCGCGCTGGGTCGCGCCCTACACCCGCTCGACGCCCAGCGGCGGCACGACTCAGGTCTCGGGCTACACGCGCAAGGGCGCCTGGGCGCCGGCCCAGGAGGTACCGGACCTCGCCGAGCGCACGAAGTGGGCCTCACGCGCGGAGACGTTCGGCAGGTTCGGCACGGTGGCCGCCTTCGCCACCGCGGGCGTCGGTCAGTACTTCGCCGACTCGGGCAAGGACTACTCGACATCGGAGCGCACCGGCCGGATCATCGGCCAGACCGCGACGGTCGGCACGGCGTCCGCGCTCGGCGGCTGGGGCGGCGCGGCCGGCGGCGCGGCGATCGGCACGATGATCTGCCCGGGCGTCGGCACGGTGATCGGCGGCGTGGTGGGCGGCATCGTCGGCGGCGGCGTGGCGGGCGGGCTCGTCGACCACTTCAACGACACCGTGGTCGACTGGTCCGGCAACGCCGCGCAGGACGTCACGGACTGGACGCAGAACGCCGCGGGCGACGTCAAGGACACCGTGAGCTCCGGGCTCGACAAGGCCGGCGAGGTGCTCGACGACATCACGCCGGACATCGACCTGACGCCCTGGTAGACATGGACGGCGTGGTGCTGATCGCGATCGGGCTGGTCTGCCTCGCCGCCGCGTGGGCCTGCTGGACCGGGCGCTGGCGCGGCTGGTCGCGCATCGCCGTCATGCCGCAGATGCCGATCACGATGCTGCCCGGCGCGGGCGCGTGCCTGCTGCTGTGCGGGATCGGCGTCCTGGCAGGGCCGCCGCTGCAGGGCGTCGGCATCGGGCTGGGCGTCGCCGTCGCGATCGCCGGCGCCGTGCTCGCGCTCTGGGGCCCGAGCTGGTGGGGGCCCCGCTGGTTCCGCGAGCGCGACACGACCTACGACCTCTCGGTGCCGCTCAATGCCGCCGTGGCGGCGTCCGTAGGGACGGATCCAGGCCCCGCGGCGAGCGACGCGATCGCCCGCGCGCAGATGGGGGAGCGCGAGCCCGACGCCCGCTGGCGGGCGCACCTCGTCTCCGCCGAGCACGGCCGGCCCAGCGCCATGCAGCGCGAGGGCGTCGTGCGTGGGCACCTGCTGCTCTACCCCGACGCGCTCGTGTTCGCCGCGGACGTCCGCGAGGACCGCATGCGCGGCCGTCCGGTGGTGAAGGTCATCCCCGCCGCGGACATCTTCGCCGTCCGTCGCGCCCCCGCGGGCGCGCAGGCCGACGGCTCGAAGGCCGGCAACGACCTGCCCTCCCGCGTGATGCCGCGGCTGCGGATCGAGACCGGCGAAGGGCCGGTCGTCTTCGAGACCGCGTCCGCGGGTCGCCGCGTGCGCGAGCTCGAGAGCCGCTACACGCGGGAGCCGGTCGCCTGATGCGCACCGTGACGGGCGACGGCGCGGCGGCGGATCTCCCGTCCGGCGCGCCCGTCGACACCTGGGAGCTCGCCGCGATCGGGCCGCGGTGGGCGCCCGCGCCCGGCGAGCAGGAGCTGCCGCCGGTGCCGGGGCGGCTCGAGCTGCACGGCGACGCGCTCGTCTTCCGCGCGACCGACGCGGTCGACGCGAGCACCGGGACCGGGCTGGTCTCCGTGATTCCCGCGGGCGACGTCCAGGAGGCCGGGCCGCTGTCGCCGGGCGCGAAGGTCACGCCCTCCCAGCCCGCCGGGAGCTGGATGCCCGCCTGGCAGCGGCGGCTGCGCTGTCCCGGCTTCGTGGTCGCGACGGCGAGCGGCCCCTGGCTGTTCGACGGACCCGAGGGCAAGGACCGCGCGGCGACGGTCGCCGCCCGCTACGGGGCGTCGTGAGCGAGCTGCTGGAGACGCATCGCCACAGCGTCACCGGCTTCGAGCTGCCGGTCCCCGCCGGCTGGGAGCGTTCCGAGGACGTGGACGCGTGCGCGCTCGTCACCGTCGAGCCGCCGCGTCGCGACCCGCATCTGCGCGCGAACGTCGTGGTGACGCTCGAGGTCGTCCCCGAGGACGAGGACCTCGAGGGCTGGACGCTCCGTTCGCTCGCCGCGCTGGCCGACTCGCTGCTCCAGGCGCAGGTCCTCGACGTCGAGGCGCTGGAGATCGCCGGCGCGCCGGCGCGCCGGGCCCTCACCCACTACCTCCATGCCGACCATGGCGGCGCGGCGCTGGAGCAGTGGCTCCTGCTGCACCGCGGACTCGGCATGGTCATCTCGTGCACGACCGCCGCGATCGAGTACGACGACCTCTTCGACCTCACCCACGCGATCGCCGAGGGGCTGCGGCTCCCGTGAGCGCGGAGCCCGAGCTCGACGCCGACCGCGGCCGGCTACGGCTCGCCGAGCCGACGCTGCAGGCGCTCATCGCCCACGCCGCGGATCCGGTGGCCGCCGTGCTCGAGGACGACGCGCTCCCCGAGCTCGCGCGCCTGCGCGCGGCGGGGGTCATCCGCGGCGGCGAGTCCCATCCCGCCCTCGCCGGAGCGCTCGCCGCCATCGTGCGCCCGTCGTTGTGCACGCTGCAGCTCTCCTATGACGGCCGCGCGATGCAGGGCTGGGCCTCCTACGAGGACGCGGCGCTGCTGCTGCCGGCGCCCGAGGGCGCCGACGAGCGGCGGACGCTGCTGGCCGTGCACCCGACGCTGCTGCCGGGGGCGCTGGCGCGGCTCGTCGGGCTCGCGCCGCGACCGCGTCCGGAGGGGGCCGCGCCCGTGAGCTACGAGGACGGGACGCTCGATGGCGTCATCCGCCGCTGGCGACTCGAGGCGGCGTGGACGCTCGCCTCGGGGACGGCCGGCGGCACGACGCTCGAGATGGTCGACACCGAGGGCGGCATCTGGCTGCTGCAGCCCACGGACGAGGGGGCGCCGATGGCCTGGCCGGTGACGCCGACCTTCGCCTGGCGCCAGCTCGTCCGGGTCGTCATGCGCCGCGACGCCGCGACCGCGGCGGCCTGACCGGCTACTTGCGCGAGCCGTTGGCGTCGACTTCGACGATCCGCACGCGCGACGAGAAGCTGCCGTCGCGACCGTGGGCCTCGAGCTCCTCGCGGCGCGCGGGGCGCCCGCGGTCATAGCCGCCGCCTCGGCCGCCGTAGCCACCGCCGCCGCCCCCGCCGTAGCCGCCGCCACCCTGGTTGCGGCCACGTCCGCGGCCGCGGCCGCGGTCGTTCTCGCGGCGCGGGTTGACGATCGCCTTGACGTCGCGCACGGGGGTCGCCGCGAGGCGGACCCAGGCGCTGAACACGGGGTCGCCGGGCTTGTGGCCCTGCGCCTGCTCGGCGCAGACGGAGGACCACTTCATGGTCTCGCCGTCGTCGCGGTGCTTGGGCTGGAGCGCCTCGAGCACCGCCTCGGCGCCGCCGACTCGCTCGATCGCGGCGACCAAGCGGGCCTGGGCGCGGGCCGAGCGCGACGGGGAGGTCGCGGGC
>DATBDM010000093.1:0-24147 GCA_036269915.1 Solirubrobacteraceae bacterium
AGGGGACGACCTGATCGAGGATCCACGACTCGTAGCGGCCGTGCTGCTGCGCGCGCTGTTCGAGCCCGACGCTGTGGTCCGACCACGACACGGCGTCGAAGGAGTCGACGCAGTAGAGCTTCAGCCGGCCCGCGTCGATCACGCCCGCGAGCGCGCCGACCATGCCGTGGTGCTCGAAGTCCCAGGCGCCGCCGGCCTCGGCCGGGAAGGCGAGCACCGGACGGCCCCAGTGACCGTAGGCGACGACGGAGCCGTTGGCACCGATCGCTGGCGAGTAGAGCTCGATATGGCGACCGCTCACCACAGGCGCTCCAGCAGCCCGGTCAGGTGCGGCTCGAACGCGTCGCGCCAGGCCGTGTAGTTGTGCGTGTCGGCGAGCTCGTGCAGGGTCACTCCGAGCGCGCGCGCCATCACGCGGTTGTCGTGGATGTTCTCCTCGCGCGTCCCGCAGGTCATCACGATCGGGACGGGCTCGGCGGCGTCGCGCTCGCGAAGCGCGGCGCGGACGAAGCGCACGATCCGCTGGTAGCGGGGAAAGCCCGACTCGTGGGCGTCGAAGCGCGGCATGAAGCAGCTGGCCGACTGCAGGAACAGGCCACCGAGGTTCCCTGGGTGGCGGCGCTGCGCGTGCAGCATGGCCAGGCCCCCGAGGCTTGCCCCCATACCGGCGACCGGGCCGCGCGTGGCGACGGTCGCCCGGATCGCGGGCAGCACGTCGCGCACCAGCGCGCCGGCATACCGCGCGGAGGCGGAGTACCACTCGTTGCGATCCCCGGGCGCGAGCAGCGCGACGCGATGGCGCGGCAGCGCCCCGGCGGCGATGGTCACCGCCGCGAAGTGCGTCAGCCGCGAGAGCGCGTCGTACTCGGGCCCGTCGTGGGCGACGAGCAGGGGAAGTGGCTCGCCCGGCTCGGCGTCGGCGGGGCTCCAGATCGCGACGTCGACCTCCGCGGCGAGCCCGCGGCCGGGCACGGCGAGCCGTTGCGTCGCGCCGTCGATCCCGTCGCGCTCCAGCCAGGCGGGCGGCGCGTAGCCGGGTGCCAGCAGGACCGACTTCTCGCCGAACGCGCCGGGCGCGGACTCGGGGTTCTCTGGGTCGCGGACGCGCGCACGGTCGCCGTCGCCGTCGCGTACCTCGAACTCGTACTCGAGCCGGTCCAGCCCGCTGAGGTCGAGCTCGAGCCGCCACTCGCCGTCGTGGCGGGCGAGCTCCCCGGGCACCGGCAGGTCCGAGCACAGCCGGACGCCGGCGAACCGCCGCTCGGGGTCGGGGAGCCGCAGGAGCACCGCATGATGATGGCGCAGCGACCAGCTAGCGGTGGCGCAGCGGGGTGACGTCGATGCGGCCGAGCTGGCAGACCGGGCCGCCGGGCCAGCGGATGCGCAGCGAGGTCTTCTCGTCCGGCGGCGTGATCAGCGCATGACGCGGGTTCGGCTCGCAGGCGCCGGACTGCGGCTCCGACGGCGCCGGGATGACGGTCCAGTGCAGCGTCGTGATCGCGCGATCGCCCGCGTGCAGCACGACGCGGTGCGTCGGGCCCTGCGCCCGGACCACGTTGGTCCGCACGTTCGCCCCGTTGCGGCGCAGCCGCATGCCGATCCACCCCTGGGTGCGACACGTGTGCCCGCTGCGGTTGCGCAGCGTGAGCCGGACGAAGCGCTGGCCGGCGCCGGCGTCGATGCGGCCGAGCGAAGCCGACAGCCCGCTCGTGTGACAGCGCGGCAGCGGCGGCGCGGCGGACGCGGCGCCGCCGCCGCAGAGTGCCGCGCCGCCCGCGAGCAGCGCACCGGTGAGGATCGTTCGCGCGCGGGACATGCGGCGAGCGTTCCACACTCGCCGCCGACTCGCATGAGTGCCCGCTCAGGCGGCACTCGGCGCGGGCGCGGGCGCCGCCTCCGTGCCGCGGTCGCGCCGAGCCCGCGCGCTCGGGAGCCCGGTCGCCGTGAGCGCGCCGATCAGGGCGAGGCCCGCGGCGGCCCCGATCGCCGGCGTGAAGCCATCGATGAACGCGTGGGCCGACGCGTAGCCGCCGGCTCCGGCGAACACCGCGACGGCGACCGCGATCCCGAACACGCCGCCCAGCTCGCGCATCATGCTGTTGACCCCCGAGGCCGTCCCGGCCATCGCCGGCGTGACCGAGCCGACCACCGAGTTCTGCCCCGCCGGGATCGCCATCGAGACGCCGACACCCGCCACGACGAACGGGACCACGAGGTGCGAGTACGGCATCCCGGGCTCGGCGATCAGCGCGACCCAGGTCAGCCCGCCCGCCTGCACGAGCAGCCCCGTGACGAGCAGCGGACGCTCGCCGATGCGATCCACGAGCGCGCCGGCCAGCGGCGCGACGACGAGGAACGTCCCGGTCCACGGCAGCAGCCGCAGACCCGCGCCGAGCACGTCGTAGCCGAGCCCGACCTGTAGCAGCTGCGCGAAGAAGAACACCGCCGCGAACAGCGACCCCATGACGCAGAAGATGGCGGCGTTGCCGGCCGTGAACCCGCGTGAGCGGAACAGCGTCGTGGGGACCATCGGATGCGTCGTGCGTCGCTCCCAGGCGACGAAGGCGACCAGCAGGGCCAGGCCCGCGGCGAGCGTGAGCACGATCTCGGGGCTCGACCAGCCGGCCGAGTTGCCGCGCACCAGCCCCCACACCACGCCGAGCGCGCCGCCGGTGACGAGCGTCAGGCCGGGCAGGTCGATCGCGCTGTCGCCGCCGAAGCTCTCGTCGATGCGCGTGAGCACGAGCGGGATGCAGGCCAGGCCGATCGGGACATTGAGCCAGAAGATCCACGGCCAGTCGATCGCCTGCACGACGGCGCCGCCGACGAGCGGGCCCGCGGCGACCGCGATGCCCGTGACGGCGCTGAACAGGCCGATCGCCGTGCCGCGTCGCTCGGGTGGGAAGGCGGCGGTCAGCAGCGCGAGCCCGAGCGGGAGCAGCAGCGCGGATCCGACGCCCTGGACGGCGCGGGCGGCGATCAACCAGCCGATGCTCGGCGCGAGCGCGCACGCCGCGGAGGCGACGGCGAAGAGCCCGAGGCCGGTTGCATAGAGGCGCCGCCGGCCGAAGCGGTCGCCGAGCGCGACCGTGGTCATGAGCAGCACCGCGAAGCTGAGGTTGTAGGCGTTGACGGTCCACTCGAGCTGCCCGATCGAGGCGCCGAGATCGGCGCGGATCGTGGTCAGCGCCGTGGCGACGACGAGCGTGTCGAGCGCCGCCATCAGCGAGCCGATCGCGGTCAGCACGACCACCCAGCTCCGCCGCTGTGTCGATGATGCGGTCATCGGATCTCCAATCACTCGGTCAACTGACGTGTCGTGATTGGAGATCCGGCCCGCGCGCCGGATCCATCGCCGCTGCGCGAATCAGCCGGTGAAGCGGGCGGCGCCGTCGGCGCCGATGCCGAGGAACGCGGTCATCTCCGCGATCCGGCCGTCCGCGGCGAGCGTCAGCACCTGGATGGCGTGCGGCAGCGACCCGTCGGCGGCCTCGTCCCAGCCGTAGGACGCGAACGCCGGCTGGCCGCTGGCCTGCACGGGCTCGAGGCGCCAGCGGTGGTGGAGCTGCAGCGGGCGCGCCGCGAGGAACCGGCGGATGTCCGCGTGGCCCCGGTACCAGGTCGGCCGCGGCGGCATCGCCGCGATCGCGTCGTCAGTGAGCATCGCGACGATCGCATCGACGTCGCCGGACTCCCACGCACGGACGTAGCGCTCGACGATCGCACGCACCTCGTCGTCGCCGAGCGCGCGCAGCGTCGCCTGCTGGCTGCGTTCCGGCAGCCGCTCGTCGACCGCCTGGTGGGCGCGCTGCAGCGCGCTCGAGATCGCCGCCGGGCTCGTCTCGAGCATCCCGGCGATCTCCGCCGGCGCGAAGCCGAGCACGTCGCGCAGGACGAGCACCGCGCGCTGACGCGCCGGCAGGTGCTGCAGGGCGGCGACGAAGGCGAGCTCGACCGCCTCGCGCTGCTCGTAGCGTGCATCGGGGCCGGCGAGCCCGTCGGGAACCGCGAGCCCGTCGTCGGGATACGGCTCGATCCACACCGACTCGACCAGCGGCGGCGCGAGCGCGTCGTGCGGATCGGCGGCCGGGCCGTAGTCGAGCGGCAGCACCCGCTTGGGGCGGCGCTCGATCAGCCGCAGGCAGCAGTTGGTGGCGATCCGGTACAGCCACGAGCGCAGCGAGCTGCGCTCCTCGAAGCGCGCGAGCCCGCGCCACGCGCGCAGGAGCGTCTCCTGCAGCGCGTCCTCGGCGTCGTGCAGCGAGCCCAGCATCCGGTAGCAGTGCGCGCGCAGCTCGGCGCGGTGGGGAGCCACGAGTCGGTCGAACGCCAGCTCGTCGCCGGCTCGGGCAGCCTGGAGCACGTCGGTGATCACACCATGTAGACCCGCCGGCCCCGTGAAATCAATCGGTCTCGAGGATCGCCTCGAGGCGGGCGAGGTCGGCGCGGTTCGCGCGCGCCATCGCCCGGGCCATCATCGGCCCCGTGACCTTGGCGAAGCCGGCGGGCTCGCCGTGGTTGCGCAGCGTCATCGCCGTCGCGCCGTCCGGCACGTCCGATGTCACGACGTCGACGGGCATGGCCCGATCCTAGGTTCCGATCCACATCACCGGGTAGGCCAGTCAGTCCGACTTCGAACCTGGAGAAGACCGTATGACCGACGCTGCCACCCAGAAGGTCCTGCAGTACCTCGAAGAAGCCCACGCCAGCGAGGTGGGCCTCGTCCGCGTGCTGCAGTCGCAGATCGCGATGACGCCGGGCGGCTCGTACCGCACCGGCCTCGAGAAGCACCTGCGCGAGACCCGCGGCCATTCCGACCGCCTGAAGGCGCGGATCGCCGAGCTCGACGGCGGCGACAACCCGCTGCAAGCCGGCATCGGCCTCGCCGAGACCGTGATCGCGCAGGCGCTCGCGCTGTCGAAGACCCCGCTCGATCTCCTGCGCGGCTCCGGCGGCGAGGAGAAGGTGCTCAAGAACGCCAAGGACGCGGCCGCCACGGAGGCGCTCGAGATCGCCACCTACACGGCACTCGAGCGGCTCGCCCGCGCGGTCGGTGACGACACGACCGCGAAGCTCGCGGCCTCGATCCGCGCCGACGAGGAGCGCATGCTCGCGCGCATCCTCGACGAGATCCCGAAGCTGTCCGAGGCGGTCGTCGCCGCCGACGTCAAGGGCAACGGGACCTACGACATCGGCCGGACCGGCGCCGCCCAGTCGGCCCGCAAGTCCGCGCGCACGACCCGCGCAACCGCCGCGCAGGGCACCGCGAAGGCCAAGCGCAACGCCCGCCAGGCGCGCAAGGTGCCGGGCGCCGCCCGCGCCGAGGGTGCCGTCAAGGGCGCGGTGGCCGGCGAGCAGGATCTGCCGATCGCCCGCTACGACACGCTCAACGCGGACGAGATCACGGCCAAGCTGGTCGAGCTCTCGCAGATCGACCTCGCCAAGGTCGACGCGTACGAGCGCAAGCACGAGAACCGCGCGACGATCACCGCCCGGATCGGCACCCTCCGCGGCAACGAGCCGTGGCCGGGATACGACGAGCAGACCGTGGCCGAGATCCGCACGGCGCTCGCGGCCGCCGACGACGCGCGCACGAAGAGGACGCGCGAGTACGAGCGCGCGCACAAGGCCCGCGCCGGCGTCCTCGAGGCGACCGAGCGCGAGCTCAGCAACGCCTGACCGCTCGTGCCTGGGCGCCGCGACCCGCGGCGCCCAGGCGCACGGTCAGCCCGTCCGCGCCGGCCGGTTGAGCGTCAGCTCGGCGGGCACTCCGTCGTGGAGCTCCTTGCTGCGCTCGATCTCCGCGTTGAGCTCGGCGCCCAGCAGCAGGGCGACGTTGGTCAGCCACAGCCAGACCATGAGCACGATCGCCGCCGTGAAGGCCCCGTAGAGCGCGGTGGCGCCGGCGATCGAGGAGAGGTACAGCGAGAAGCCGAACGACGCCGCGAGCCAGAGCAGCACGCCGGCGATGGCGCCGGGAGTGATCCAGCGGAAGGCGCGGTGCTTGACGTCCGGAGTCACGTAGTACAGGTAGGAGAAGACCAGCATCGCGATGAGGACCGCCGCCGGCCAGCGGGCGATGCTCCAGATCTTCGCCGCGGTCGACCCCAGGCCGATGAAGCCGAGCAGATCGCGGGCGAACGAGCCGCCGACGAACACCAGGACGAAGCTCGCCAGCGTCAGCGCCAGCAGGACGATCGTCGACAGGCTGTCGATCGCCTTGCGGCGCAGGAAGCTGCGTCCGCCGTCGACCTCGAAGACGACGTTGAGCGCGCGCCGGCAGGACTCCAGCGCGCCCGTGGTCCCGTAGAAGGCGGCGACCGTGCTGATCGCGAGCGCCGTCGCAGCCGTGCCCTTGTGGCGCAGCGCCGCGCGGAGCGAGCTGTCGAGCGGCGCGACCACGTCGGACGGCGCGACCCCGCGGAGGTAGCCGATGATCGCGTCGTACGTGCTCGGGTACTGGCCGATGAGACCCAGCAGCGACAGGCCGAGCAACAGCGTCGGGAACAGCGACATCAGCCCGTAGTAGGTCATGGCCGCGGCGTGCTGGGTCATCTGGTCGTCGTAGAACGACACCAGCGTCCGCTTGGCGATCGAGGCTGTCCGGCGTATGGGACCGTCCTACCCAACCCGGGGCGGTGCACTAGCGTTGCCGGCCATGTCCCCGCATACCGCGGCCCCGAGCGACCTCTGGTGGAAGAACGCGGTGATCTACTGCCTCGACGTCGAGACGTTCGCGGACACCGACGACGACGGGTGCGGCGACCTCGGCGGGCTGGTGGAGCGGATCGACCACGTCGCGAACCTCGGCGCCACGTGCATCTGGCTGATGCCGCTGTACCCGACCACCAATCGCGACGACGGCTACGACATCACGGACTACCTCGGCGTCGATGGGCGCCTCGGCGACCTCGCCGACGTCGTGGAGGCGATACGGCACGCCGGCGACCGCGGCCTGCGCGTGCTGATGGACCTCGTCGTCAACCACACCTCGAACGGGCATCCGTGGTTCGAGGCCGCGCGCCACGACCGCGACTCGCCGTTCCGCGACTACTACGTGTGGACCGACGATCCCGCGAGCGAGGAGGGCACGGCCGAGGAGAACTGGACCTGGGACGACGCGGCCGGCCAGTACTACCAGCACCAGTTCGCGCCCTTCCAGCCGGACCTGAACATCGCCAACCCGGCGGTGCGCCACGAGATCGCCAAGACCGTCGGCTTCTGGCTGGCCCTCGGCGTCTCGGGGTTCCGCATGGACGCCGTGCCGTTCCTCGTCCAGGTCATCGAGGGCACCGGCGATGACCCCGGCGCGGGCAAGCGCTGGCTGCACTCCCTGCGCGAGTACGCGATGCGCCGCCGCGGCGCGGTGATGCTGATGGGCGAGTGCAACGTCGCGAAGGAGGAGGTCGAGTCCTTCTTCGAGGACCACGGCGACGCGCTGCACCTCCAGCTCGCCTTCCTGATCAACCAGCGACTGTGGCTGTCGCTGGCCCGTGGCGAGGCAGCGCCCCTCGAGGACCTCCTCCGCGACCTGCCCGTCCCCCCGCACGACTGCGGCTGGGCGACGTTCCTGCGCAACCACGACGAGCTGACGCTCGACAAGCTCGAGCCCTCCGAGCGCGACGAGGTGTTCGCCGCCTTCGCTCCGGACGAGGACATGCGGATCTACGGGCACGGCATCCGCCGCCGCACCGCGTCGATGCTCGGCGGCGACGGGCCGCGGCTGCGCATGGCCTGGTCGCTGATGCTCACGCTGCCCGGCACGCCGGTGATGCTCTACGGCGACGAGATCGGCATGGGCGAGGACCTCGGGCTCGAAGGGCGCATGGCGGTGCGGACGCCGATGCAGTGGTCGCACGAGCCGGGCGCCGGGTTCTCGGACGCGGCGGAGCTCGTCCGTCCGCTGTTGCAGGGCGACTTCGGCCCGGCGCACGTGAGCGTCGCCGAGCAGCGCCGCGATCCCGACTCGCTCCTGCGCTTCCTCACCCGCCTGTTGCATGCGCGGCGCGAGGCGCCGGAGCTCGGCTGGGGGACGAGCGCCCTGCTCGAGAACGACCCTCCGGAGCTGCTCGCGCACCGCTGCGACTGGGACGGCTCGACGGTCGTCACCGTGCACAACCTCTCGGCGTCGCCCGTGGCCGCCGAGCTCGACCTCGGCACCGACGTCACCGGGGTCGACGACCTGCTCGAGCTGCGCGAGCATCACGTGCGCGACGGTCGCCTCCGCGTCGAGCTCGACGCCTACGGCTACCTGTGGCTGCGCACCCGCGCCGCGCGGGCCTAGGCCTCGACGGGCAGCTCGGCCCGGACGGTCGTGCCCTCGCCGGGCGGGCTCTGGATCAACAGCTGGCCGCCGAGCGTCTCGACCCGGTCGCTGAGTCCGCGCAGCCCGGTGCCGCCCGCGAGCGTGGCGCCGCCGCGGCCGTCGTCGGTGATCTCGACGACGACGAGACCGTCGCGATGGACGACGCGTGCGGTGGCGTGGGTCGCGTGGGCGTACTTCGCGGCGTTGGCCAGCGCCTCGGAGGCGACGTAGTAGACGGCGACCTCGACCGCCTCCGGCAGCCGCTCCTCCGGCACCTCGAGCAGCTCGACGGGGAACGTCGCCCGCGCCGTCAGCGCCTCCAGCGCCGCCCGCAGGCCGCGGTCGACGAGCACCGCCGGATGCAGGCCCTGCGCGAGCGCGCGCAGCTCCTTGATCGCCTCGCCGAGCTCGAGCTCGGCGTTCTCGAGCAGCGACGCGACCGCGTCGGGATCCTTGTGCGCGCGGGCCTTGGCCATCCGCAGCGTGATCGACACGGCCACGAGCCGCTGCTGCGCCCCGTCGTGGAGGTTGCGCTCAAGGCGCCGGCGCTCGTGATCGCTCGCCTCCACGATTCGCGCGCGCGAGGCGTTGAGCGCCTGGCGCGCCGAAGCGGTCGTGAGCACGAGCGCGACGAGGTCGGCGAACGCCTCCATCCGTCGCTCGGTGTCCGACGGCAGCATCTCCCCCGGCCGCAGCGCCGCGATCAGCGCGCCCCACGTGGCGCCCGCGAGCCGGATCGGCACCGCGATCGTCGACTCGTAGCCGGCGGAGCGCATCTGCTGCGCGACCTCGCCGGCGAGCCCGGAGTAGTCCTCGACCCGGATCGAGCTGCCGGTCCGGTAGACGTGCTCGGCCGACAGCCCGGGCTCGAGCGCGACCGTCCCGCCGACCTCGAAGCTCGGCGTGTCGTGGTTGGAGAAGTGGCCGACGATCGTCGCGGGGGCGTCCTGCTCGAAGCGCAGGATGACGACGCTCGGGATGCCCAGCAGGCCGCAGATCTCCTCGGCGACGGCCTCGAAGACGGCGTCCGGCGGGGTGTCGCTCGCGACCAGGACCGCGACCCGGCGCAGCGCCGCCTGCTCGGCCGCGAGCTTGCCGAGCTTCTCGGCGCGGCGCTCGCGCTCGGTGATGTCCAGCCCGGTGGTGACGAGGCAGTCGATCTCCCCGTCCGGGCCCCGCACGGGCTCGTTCGCCCACGAGATCAGGCGGCGGGAGCCGTCCTTGGTGAGCCACTCGCCGTCGCGCGGCGACGGGTTGCCGGTCGCCCACACCTCCTCCAGGAACGGGCCGAACAGCGGCACGTCCTCGGGCGGGATGACGATCTCGCGCGCGTCGCGGCCGAGCACGTCCTCGCGCTTGCGGCCCGTCAGCTCCTCGCACGCGCGGTTGAAGCGGAGGATGCGCCCGTCGCGATCGAAGACGCAGACGAGGCACTGCGTCGTCTCGGCGAGTGCGGTGACGAACGCCTCATCGGCCGGCTCGTGCCGCGTGGCCATGCGGTCAACGCTAGTCGACCCGGGTACGAGCGCACGCATGAAGTTCGAGATCCGCGACGTCGTGCCGGGGCTGTGGCTCTGGCGCCAGCCGCATCCGTCCTGGGAGGAAGGCAACGACTGGGAGCCGGAGGTGAGCTCGTTCGCGGTGCGCTCGGGCGGGACGATGCTGCTGCTCGACCCGCTCGCGCCGCCGCCGTCCGCCCGCGAGGCATGGGAGCGGATCGAGGCGTCGCCGCCGGATGCCGTCGTCGTCCTCAAGCCCGACCACGTGCGCGACGTCGACCTGTTCGTCCGTTGGTACGGCGCGCGCGCCTACGGACCGTCGCTGTTCTGGCCCGACGACGTCCCGCGCACCGCGCTCGAGCCGATCGCGCCCGGCGACGAGCTCCCCGGCGGCCTGCGCGCGCTCGACGACGGCCGGCTCAAGGCGGAGACGCCCGTCTACCTGCCGGAGCAGCGGGCGCTCGTGTTCGCCGATGGCATGACCGCGCCGCACGGCGAGCTGCGCGTCTGGGCGACGGCGCGCCGCCACGAGTCGCACACGCTCCCCGCGCTCCGCGCCATGCTCGAGCTGCCGTTCGAGCACGTGCTCGTCTCGCACGGCGAGCCGGTCCACGACCGCACCGCCTTCGAGGCCGCGCTCGAGCGCCCACCGTGGTCGCAGGAGGAGTGAGTCAGGTCGCCCAGGGGAGGCGTGGCCAGGCGTCGGGGCGGCCGAGCCGCCAGTCCGGCAGGGATGCGTAGGCTTCGCGCGGCGAGTCGGTGCCGGTCTCGACGCCGGCGCCGTGGGCGAGCGCGGCGTCCGAGCGCGGGTACTCGATGGTCCGCCCCTCGCGCCGGGCGCCGATCATCAAGATCACGCACGGCCCGTCGCCCGTCCCGACGAAGACGTGATGGGTCCCCGCGGGACAGTGGACGAAGTCCCACGCGCGCAGCGGCCGCTCCTCGTCCTCGACGATCAGCAGGCAGGTGCCGCTCAGCACGATGAAGTCCTCCTGCGCGGACTCCGTGTGGTAGAGCCCCGACGGCTTTCCGGGCTCGAGCACGGCGAGCGTGAACCCGGTCTCCGCGAAGCGCTGCGGCTCGAGGTCCGGCCGCTCGGCGAGCGCGCGCGGGCCGGCCTCGAGGTTCGCGCGGGCGCCGAACGCGTCGTTGCGGATCCACGCCGCGTCCCGGGCGTTGACCACGAACCACCCGGGACTCGCGGGCGCGAGCCCCGTCCCGACGTCCTCCAACCGTGCCTCGTCGATCACGTCACGCCTCCTCCGATGCCGTTGGCTCGAGACTACTTGCGCGGCTCGCAGTTTCAAGTTACCGTTGGTAACGCGAATGTCCGAGACACGCCCGTACACCCAGGTCAAGCGCGCGCAGGCCGCCGAGCGGACGCGTACCGCGCTGCTCGACGCCGCGGAGCACGTCTTCCTCGCCGGCGATTGGGAGGAGGCGTCGCTCGAGGCGATCGCCGCGCGCGCCGGGACCACCAAGCAGACGCTGCTGCGGCACTTCGGCTCCAAGGCCGGACTCCTCGAGGCGGGTGCGCAGCGCGGCCTGGAGCAGGTCGGCGCCCAGCGGCTCGGGGCGCCGCGCGACGACATCGACGGCGCCATCGGCAACCTGCTCGACCACTACGAGGATCGGGGCGACGAGGGGCTCAAGCTCGCGGCGATCGGAGGCGACGGCGCGCTGGCGGAGATCGCCGACCGCGCTCGCCGGCTCCACTACGACTGGGTCGACCATGCGTTCGGCGCGTGGATCGGGCGGGCGCAGCAGCCCGCGCGCACCCGCGCCGCCGTCATCGCGATCTGCGACGTCCACACCTGGCACCTGTTGAAGCGCGACCTCGGTCTCGGGAGGGCCGAGGTCCATCACACCCTCACCCTGATGATCCGACGGCTCCTCGAGGAGGACGCATGAAGGTCCTGGCCTACACCTCCCCCGCGCGCGGGCACCTGTTCCCGCTCGTGCCGATCCTCGACGAGCTCTCCCGCCGCGGGCACGCCGTCGCGCTGAAGACCCTCGCCTCCGAGGTCCCGATCATGCGCGACCGCGGGTTCGACGCCTCGCCGATCGCGCCCGCGATCGAGGCGATCCCGATCGACGACTTCCAGGGCCGCACACCGAACGTGCGCATCAAACGGGCGATGGCGGCGTTCGGCCGCCGTGCCGAGCACGACCTCGCCGACCTGCGCGAGGCGATCGAGCAGCACGAGCCCGACGCGCTGCTCGTCGACTGCATGACCTGGGGCGCGAGCGCCGCGGCCGAGGCCTGGGGCGGCCCATGGGCGCAGTGGTTCCCCTACCCCCTGCCGCTCTCCTCGCGCGACGTGCCGCCGTTCGGCCCGGGGCTCGCGCCGCTCCACAGCCGACTCGGCCGGATGCGCGACCGCGTCCTGCGTGCGGTCATCGAGCCGCCGGTGGCGCGGGCGACCCTCCCCGCCGTCAACGCCGCCCGGGCGCGCGCCGGCGTCCCGGCGGCGAAGGACCTCGACGCGCACTTCACCGCCCCGCCGCTGCTGCTCTACATGACCGCCGAGCCGTTCGAGTACCCGCGCTCGGACTGGCCCGCGACGGTGCTGGCGATCGGCCCGTGTCCCTGGGATCCGCCGGCTGATTCGCCCGCCTGGCTCGCGGACGTCGATCGCCCGATCGTGCTCGTCAGCACCTCGTCGGAGTTCCAGGACGACGGCCGGCTCGTCACCACCGCGCTCGAAGCGCTCGGCGACGAGGACGTCCAGGTCGTCGCGACGCTGCCCTCGGCCGAGCTGCCGACCGGCGGCATCCCGGCGAACGCGCGCGTCGAGCGCTTCATCCCGCACGCGCCGATCCTCGCGCGCGCCGCCTGCGCCATCACCCACGGCGGCGCGGGCGCGACGCAGAAGGCGCTCGCTGCCGGCGTCCCCGTCTGCGTCGTCCCCTTCGGTCGCGACCAGCTCGAGGTCGCCCGGCGCGTCGAGGTCGCCGGCGCGGGCACGCGACTGCCCGCACCGCGGCTGAACGCGGCGCGGCTGCGCGAGCGCGTCCGGACGGCGATGACCATGACCGCCGGCGCGCGCCGGGTCGCCGATGGCTTCGCCGCCGCGGGCGGACCGGCCAAGGGCGCCGACGCGTTCGAGGCGCTCGCGCGCGCCAGTCAG
The DNA here is from genome assembly GCA_036269915.1 of Solirubrobacteraceae bacterium. Lineage (GTDB taxonomy): Bacteria > Actinomycetota > Thermoleophilia > Solirubrobacterales > Solirubrobacteraceae > DATBDM01. The sequence continues at coordinate 12,936 of DATBDM010000093.1, forward strand.
TCGAGTCCCAGCCGCGTCTGAAAGCCGTCGCGCTCGCGGTGGTGGCGCCACAGCGCGTCGGCGATCTCCTCGGGCTCGAAGTCCGCGCCCGGCGCGATCTGCCCGGCGACGGCGACGTGCGCGACGTGGACGCCGTCGTCGGCGAGCGCGTCGTGGAGCATCTGCGCGTAGGCGACCTCGCCCGCGAACGACACGGCGACCCCCGCGCGCTGCGGATTCAACGACAGGAACGCGGTGCCGGTGGTGAAGAGGATCGAGCCGTGCCCGGCGGCGCGCATCGGGCCGACGACCGCCTGCACCGCAGCGACCGCCCCGACGACGCTGAACTCGAGCGGCGCGCGGATGTCCTCGGCCATCGTCTCGAGGACCGGCCGCATGAACTCGCGCGCGGGAAGCGGCGAGTACTCGAGCACCTCGACGGGCCCGAGACGGTCGGCGAGCGTCTCGATCGCGCCGGCCAGCGCGGACGCGTCGCGGATGTCGGCGGCCTGCGCGGACGCCTGGATGCGGTCGGCCTCGAGCTCGCTCACGAGGCCGTCCAGCTTTGCCTGGTCGCGCGAGATCAGCCCGACCGCCAGCCCCTCGCGCCCGAAGCGCCTGGCGATGGCCAGCCCCAGGTTCGGGCCCGCCCCGACGATGACGATGCTCATGCGTTCCTGATGACGCCGAACTGGGCGCCGAAGGGATCGGCGACGATCGCGAAGCGGCCGACGGTGGGGACGTCCATCGGGCGCATCAGCACCGATCCGCCGAGCTCCTCGAGCTTCGCGACCGATGCGTCGCAGTCCTCGACGGCGAAATAGGTCATCCAGTTCGCGGGGACCTCGTCAGGCACGTCAGCCGTGAACGGGACGATGCCGGCGACGCCCGTCTCGCCGACCTTGACGAGCGTGTAGATCATCTCGCCGAAGGGCTGGTCGTCGAAGGTCCAGCCGAACACCACGGCGCCGAAGGCCTTCGCGCCATCGACGTCATGGGTGTGGAGCTCGCACCAGGTGAAGCACCCGGGATCGTTGACGCGCTCCGCGCCCGTATGGGAGCCCGGCTGCCAGGCCCCGATCGCCCCTCCCACCGGATGCATGAGGAAGGTCATCCGACCGGTGTCCATGATGTCCATCGGCTCCGCGAGCAGCGACGCGCCGGACGCCTTCGCGCGTTCGGCGACGGCGTCCGCGTCATCGGTCGAGATGTAGGTCGACCAGACCGGCGGGAACCCCTCGGTCATGATCGGCGAGACGCCCGCGACACGCTTTCCGTCGAGCAGGAAGAACGCATAGCCGCCGGTCTCCTCCTCGGTTCCGGCCGCCTGCGCCTCCCAGCCGAAGAGGCTGGCGTAGAAGCGCTTGGCGGCGTCGAGGTCGGGCGTGGCGAGGTCGACCCAGCTCGGCGTCCCCGGCTCGTATGACGTGCGTTCGGGCATGGTCCGATCGTCGCGCGGCGGGCCTGTCGGCGCAAGGCGTAGAGTCGGCCGATGGCGCACCGCCTCGACCTGCGCTCGCTGCTGGCCCTCGCGGAAGCCGCCGCGCCCGTCGGCGCCGTGGACGCGATGGCCGCCGCGATGGCCGAGGCGCTCGACGCGCGCGGCGTGAGCTTCTTGATCGCCGACTTCAGCGGCCGCACACTCAACCGCCTCGGCCAGACCAACGGCTACCCGATCGAGGAGTCCGGGCAGCGGGTCCTGCTCGACGGCACCCCGTACGGAGCCGCGCTCACCGGCCAGCGATCGGTGCTCCTGCGCGAGGGCGACGACACGCGGATGCTCGCCCCGGTCACGAGCCGCGGGGAGGCGGTCGGCGTACTCGAGCTGGTCCTCCCCTTCGCCCCGGACTCGCTGACGATCGACGACGTGGAGCTCGCGGCGCACCAGCTCGCGTACATCGTCATCGCCAACCGTCGCTACACCGACCTGTTCGAGTGGGGGCAGCGGACGGTCCCGCTGTCACTGGCCGCCGAGATCCAGCGGCGCCTGCTGCCCGCGTCGTTCACCTGCGAGGCCGATCAGTTCACGCTCGCCGCGTGGCTCGAGCCCGCGGGACAGGTCAGCGGGGACACCTTCGACTTCTCGCTCGATCGCAACACCCTGCACGTCTCGATCACCGACGCGATGGGCCACTCGGTGGAGTCCGCCCTGCTCGCGACCCTCGCGGTGGGCGCCCTGCGCAACGCCCGCCGCGCCGGCGCCGAGGTCGTCGAGCAGGCACGGGACGCCCACCAGGCGCTCATCGCCCACGCGACCGACGGCGGCTTCGTCACCGGCCAGCTGATCCGCATCGACCTGAACGCCGGGATCGCGCGGATCGTCAACGCGGGGCATCCGCGGCCGTTCCGGCTCCGCGACGGCGTCGCCGAGCAGATTCCGCTCACCGCCGACACGCCGTTCGGCGCCGTGGCCGGCGCCACGTGGCGGGAACAGGTGCTCCCGCTGGAGGCGGGCGACCGGCTGCTGCTGCTGACCGACGGGATGCTCGAGCGCAACGCGGGCGGCATCGACGTCCCCCGCCTGCTGCGCGCGACCGCCCACCTTCACCCGCGCGAGGCGATCCAGCAGCTCACGCACGCGGTGATCGCCGCCGTCGGCGGCGAGCTCGCGGACGACGCGACGGCGCTCTGCCTCGACTGGCACGGCGGTGCGCGGGGCGACCGGGTCACCCACGCCGGCGCCGAGCACCGGATGCAGCGCGCCAGGACGTATGCGGCGGTGACCTAGGCGCCTGCGCCGTCGGTCTCGGCGATCGCGGCCTCGAGCCGGGCGACCATCCCGCGCAGATCGTCCAGCACCTGGCCGCGCCGGTCGGCCACGGAGACGATGTCGGCCTCCAGCTCGCTCAGCTGCTCCTCCGCCGCCGCGCGGCGCGACGCGATCTCCGCGTCGGCCTGCCGCTGAGCGGCCGTCACGGTCTCCGCCGCCTCGGCCTTGGCGCGCGCGGTCGTCTCCTCGGCTTCCTCGCGCGCGGTCCGGGTGATCTCCTCCGCCGTCTCGCGCGCGCGATGCAGGATCCCGCTCGTCTGCTCGCCGACGCGGTCGAGCGCGTGGCGGACCGCGGCCGGCGGCGAGCCGCTGATCTGCAGCTCGGCGACCAGCTGGTTGACGCGCTGCACGTAGCCGTCGACCGAGTGCCGCTCGTAGCCGCGCACCGCGGCGGGGAAGAACGGGTCGCGCAGCTCAGCCGGAAGCGGATCGCGGACGTCGACCAGGCCGACGATGGCGCCGTCCCCGTCGCGCGGAGGATCGTGAACACCCACGGCCCGAGTATCTGCCTCGACGGTCGTTCGTTCAACCGTCGGGGTCGCGCGCTGACCTCGTTTCTCATCGATCTCATAGGCTGACCGGGTGGGGCTCTACGGCGAACACGTCCTCCCGCGGATCGTCGACGTCGCGTGCGGGGTCGAGCCGAACCGGCGGCTCCGGCGCCGGGTCTGCGCGGGGCTGGCGGGCGAGGTCGTCGAGATCGGGTTCGGCTCGGGGCTCAACGTGCCGTTCTATCCGGGCGCCGTCACGCGGGTCGCGGCGGTCGAGCCCGCCGACGTGGCCTGGAAGCTGGCGGCCAAGCGCCTCGGCAAGACGAGCGCGCCGGTGCAGCGCTCGGGCCTCGACGGGCAGTCGCTGCCGTTCGGAGACGACAGCTTCGACGCCGCGCTCTCGACCTGGACGATGTGCACCATCCCCGACATCGCCGCCGCGCTCCGCGAGGTGCGTCGGGTGCTCAAGCCCGGCGGGACGCTGCACTTCGTCGAGCACGGCCTCGCGCCGGACGAGCCGGTGCGCCGGTGGCAGCACCGGCTCGAGCCGTTCCAGAAGCGGCTGTTCGGCGGCTGCCACCTCACCCGGCCGATCGTCGACCTGCTGAAGGACGCCGGCTTCGAGATCACCGAGCTCGACGTCTTCTACGAGGAGAGCTCGCCGAAGGTGACCGGCGCGAACTCGCTCGGCATCGCGCGCTCGCCCCTAGGCTGAGCGCTCAGGCGAGCTGCGCGTCGATCACGATCTCGACGTCGTCGCGGACCTTCAGCGCACCCATCAGCCCGCGGTAGGGCTTGATTCCCCACTGCGTCTGGACGACGGGGATCGTCCCCGTCAGGCGACCGTCCGCACCGCGCGTCAGCTGCGCGCTCACCGGCCGCGTCGTCCCGGCGAGCGTCAGCTCCCCCTCGACGGCGAGCTGCTCCCCCGACCGGCGGACGGCCGTCGAGCGGAACTCGATCGGCTGCCGGCGCAGGATCTTCTCGTCGATGTTCTTGCGGATCTCGTCGCGGTCGCGATCGCTGAGCGGCTTGACGCCCCGCTCGCCGCTCAGCACGCGCAGGGACGTCGAGTCGGCCCGCAGCTCGATCGCCTCGTCGTCCACCGTCGCCTCCCACGAGGAGACCTCCATCACGAGGTCGTGGCCGACCTTCGCCGCGACCCCCTCGCGATAGGTCTTGACGCGGAGCGAGCCGTTGGCGGGACCGAGCGTCGTCATGGGGCGAGTCTCCCACGATCGCCGCAGATGAAGTTGACCTTGATCCGGGCGCGCGCCTGCAAGAGACTCGGCGAGTCCCGATCCCTCCCGAAAGGGGGCACGATGAGTCGGTTCCTGACGGCCTTGCTCGCTGTCGCACTCGTCGGTCTGTGCGGGAGCGCCACGGCTTCCGCTCGGCAGCAACCGCGGCAGGCCGCGCCAGAAGTGTCGGTCTTCGCGACGGGCCTCAACAACCCGCGCGGCCTCACCTTCGGTCCCCGTGGAGATCTCTACGTCGCCGAGGGCGGACTCGGCGGGACGGACTCCACGGTCGGGCAGTGCCCGCAGGCCGCCGGCGCGGCGTCGCCGTACACGGGCAGCACGAACGATCCGGTGCGCGGCGGGCGCATCTCTCGCGTCAGCCCGTCCGGCACGGTCACCACCGTCGTGAACGCGCTCCCGTCGAGCCAGACCGCTCCCGCGATCGGCAGCCTGGTCAGCGGCGTCTCGAGCGTCGCCTTCCTCGGCCACAAGCTCTACGCGCTGCTCGGGGGCGCCGGCTGCTCGCATGGCGTTCCGACCGTCCCGAACGGGGTCATCCGCGTGAACCGGAACGGCACCTGGTCGCTGATCGCCGACCTCAGCGCCTTCCAGGCCGCCAATCCGGTGGCGGTGCCTGACCCGGAGGACTTCGAGCCGGACGGCACCTGGTACAGCATGGTCGCCGCCAAGGGTGCGCTGTACCCGATGGACTCCAACCACGGGGAGCTCGACCGCGTGAGCCGCAGCGGCAGGATCAGCCGCGTGCTCGACATCTCGTCGCTCGTCGGCCACGTCGTGCCGACGGCGATCGTCCACCGCGGCTCGTTCTTCATCTCCAATCTCGGGCTGTTCGAGCCGGAGGATCTCGCTGGCGACGAGCACCTCTACTCGCTCTCGCCGAGCGGTCGCTTCTCGGTGGAGGGCACCGGGCTGGAGAAGGTCCTCGGCCTCGCGTTCCGGCGCGGATCGCTGTACGCGCTCGAGATGTCGACCTCGGCCGGCGGCCCCACGCCGGGTACGGGCGCGATCGTCCGGATCAACCGCCACGGCCCGCCCACGACGATCGTCGGCGGCCTGACGTTCCCGACCGGCATGGCCGTCGGTCGCGACGGCGCGTTCTACGTCTCCGACCAGGGCTTCGGCTTCCCCGCCGGGGCGGGAAGGATCGTGCGCGTGGCTCCGTGACCCGTCGCCGCCACTAACGCCGGACCCCCAGCGGGAGCGGCGAGGCGGGCTTGAGCTCCTCGAGCCGCAGCAGCGTCGTCACCCGCGACGCACCGCCGCGCGTGGACAGCCGGACGAGCACGCGCTGCAGCTCGCCGACCTCGCGCGCGACGACCAGGAGCATCGCGTCGGTCTCCCCCGTCACCCAGTCCGCCGAGATCACCTCCTGCATCCCGCGCACCGCGTCGGCGAAGCGGCGGTGGGCCGCGTCGTCGTGGCGGGCGAGGGCGACCTCGACGTAGACCTGCAGCGGGAAGCCGGCGATCGTCGAGTCGAGCCGCGCGGCGATCGAGCGGATGATCCCCGACTCCTTGAGGCGGCGGACGCGGTTGAGGGTCGCCGCCGGCGAGAGGCCGATCGTCTTGGCCAGGTCGACGTTCGAGCGGTCCGCATCGACCTGGAGCTCCTGCAGGATCTGGATGTCAACGGAATCGAGCGAAACGGCCATCTCGCCGAACATCGTTTCGTCTTGAGCCCGATCCGTCAACGGTTTGCTGGTTCAGAGCGCAATTCGTCCGACAATGCTCTTGTGCTGTTGAATCGCAAACGCGCTCTCCTCGCCCTGGCTGCCGCCGGTGCGCTCTGGGGTCTGACCGTGCCGCTCTCCAAGCTCTCGCTCGAATGGCTGGGCGCGGGCTGGCTGACCGTCGCGCGCTTCGCCCTGGCCGCGCCGCTGCTCGCCATCGCCGCCCGGCGCGGGCTCCGTGGCGCGCTGACGCCGGGCATCGCGGTCTCGGGCGCGATCGGCTACGGCGTCGTGATCCTGCTCCAGAACGCGGGCATCGCCCACACCAGCGTCTCGCACGCCGCGCTGATCGTCGGCGCCGTCCCCGCGCTCGTGGCCGTCCTCGCGGCGGCCGCCCGGACCGGCGCCAGTGGGCCGGCCGCCTGGGGCGGATATGGCATCGCGCTGGCCGGCGTCGCGCTCGTGGCGGGAGGCGGCGGGAGCGGCACCTCGCTCGCGGGCGACGGGCTGGTCCTCGGATCCGTGCTCCTGTCGGCGAGCTTCATCGTGATCCAGCCCCGGCTGCTCGCGGGACGCGACCCGATGGGCGTCACCGCGGTGCAGCTGGGTGCCGGTGCGCTCGCCGGCCTGCCCGCCGCGGTCCTCGCCGAGGGAGCGCCGCCCGCGCCGCATGCCCTCGGACCGGTCGTCGCCGTCGTCGCGCTCGCGCTCGCCGGAACGCTGCTGCCCTTCGCCCTGTTCGCCTACGGCCAGGCGCACGTCCCCGCCGAGCTCGCCGGCGCCTTCGTGAACCTGGAGCCGCTCATCGGGGCGGCGACCGGCGCCGTCGTCTTCCACGACGCCTTCGGCGCGGTCCAGGGCCTCGGCGCCGCGGCCGTGGTCGCGGGCATCGCTCTCTCCACGCTGCCGCGCCCGGAATCCTCGGGCGCGCCCATGCTCGCCGCCCCGTAGCCGGCGAGAGCTTCGCGGGCGCGAGCCTCGGGTACACCCGGGCTCCCCCGCATGCCCGAGCCTTCCGCCGATCATCCTCGCGTCGCCTTCGTCCTCGGCGGCGGCGGCGGGCCGCTGGGCGCGCACGAGGTCGGCATGCTGCACGCCCTGCTCGACGCCGGGATCCTCCCCGACCTCGTGCTGGGCACCTCGGTCGGGGCGATCAACGGCGTCGCCGTCGCGGCCGACCCGACGCCGGCGACCGTCGAGCGGCTGACCGACATGTGGACGGCGATCGAGCGCAACGACATCTTCGACGGGTCGGTGCTCGGGCGCGTGGCGACGCTCGCCCGGACGCGGACGCACCTGCACGGCAACGATGCGCTGCGCGCGCTGCTGGCCGAGGCGCTCCCGGTCAGCCGCATCGAGGACCTCGCGGTCCCGTTCCAGTGCGTCGCCGCGAGCATCGAGCGCGCCTCCGAGCACTGGTTCGCGGACGGCCCCGTGGTCGACGCGGTGGTGGCCTCGGCGTCGGTGCCCGGGCTGCTGCCTCCGGTCGAGATCGGCGGCGAGCACTTCATCGACGGCGGCATCGTCAACAGCATCCCGGTGAGCCGCGCGGTCGAGCTGGGCGCGACGCGGATCTTCGTGATGCACGTCGGACGGCTCGACCGGGCGCTCGAGCCTCCGCGCTGGCCCTGGGAGGTGGCGCTCGTGGCGTTCGAGGTCGCCCGCCGGCACCGCTTCATCGGCGAGATGGCGTCCCTGCCCGACGCCCTCGACGTGCACGTCCTGCCGACCGGGCAGACGGATCCGCCGCACTTCACCGACCTGTCGCAGTTCCGCTATCGCGCCACGTCGGACATCCGCGGGCGCATCGAGCGTGCGCGCGAGGCGTCGGCGCGCTACCTCGCCGACCGCAGGCTGAGCGACGCATGATGCGCGTCCCGCCGCGACTCGTGCGCCGTCTGCTGCTCGCCCCGGTCCTGCTGCTGCTCGAGAGCGCGCTGGTGCTCGCCTCCCCCGTGCTCGCGCTCGTCGCGCGCCTGCTCGGAGGCCGGCGCGCGCTCCGGGCCTTCGCGATCACCGTGGAATCGGCGGCCCGTCACGCCGCGGCGACGGTCGCGTGCCTGGCGCTGTGGGTCGCGAGCGCCTTCGGCCGGTGGGCCGGCTCCGCGCGCGTGCAACGCGCGCACTACCGCGTGCTGCGCTGGTTCGTCGGCGGCGTCTACGGCTCGATCACCCGGATGGCGCGCGTGGAGGTCCGCGTCGGGGGATCCGAGGCGGCGCAGGCGGCGATGTCCGCGCGGTCGGGACCGGTCGTGGTGCTGAGCCTGCATGCGGGCGAGGGCGACTCGCTGCTCGTCCTGCACCAGCTGCTGTGCCGCTACCGGCGCCGGCCGCGGGTGGTGCTGCATGAGGCGCTCCGGCTCGATCCGCTCATCGACGTCCTCGGCGAACGCCTGCCGAACCGCTTCGTCGATCCGCGCGGCGGCGACACCGAGGTGGAGATCGCCGCGATGGCCTCGGATGCGGGACCGCACGACGCGGTGCTGATCTTCCCCGAGGGCGGGAACTTCTCGAGCGCCCGCCGGGCGCGGGGCATCGAGCGGCTCGAGCAGGCGGGCCACCGGGAGGAGGCGGCCTGGGCGCGTGAGATGACGCACGTCACGGCGCCGCGGCCGGGCGGCGCGCTCGCGGCGCTCGAGTCCGCTCCGCACGCCGACGTCGTCTTCGTGGCCCACGCGGGCATCCCCGCGGGTGCCCGCGAGCTGTGGCGCCGACTGGGCGGCGACCAGACGGTCGACGTCCGGATGTGGCTGGTCCCCGCCGCCGAGATCCCGCCGGGCCGCGACGAGCGGATCGACTGGCTGTTCGCCTGGTGGCGCACGCTCGACCACTGGGTGCGCGAGCGCGACGCCGCCCGCGCAGGCTGAAGCGGCACACTGCGCGGGTGGAGAACGCACGCATCGCCGACCGGCTGGACGCGTTCGCGTCGCTGCTCGAGCTCGCGGACGCCAACGGCTACAGCATCCGGGCCTACCGTCGTGCCGCGGAGACGATCCGCGCCGCGCCGGTCTCCGTCGCCGAGCTGGTCGCGACCGGCCGCGTACGCCAGCTCCGCGGGATCGGCCGGAGCATCGAGGCGAAGCTGCGCGAGCTCGTCGAGACGGGGGACATCGCCGAGCTCGCCGAGCTGGAGCGCGAGCTCGCCCCGGGACTGATCGGCCTCGGCCGCTACCTCGGGCTCGGCGCGAAGCGGTCGGTCGAGATCGCGCGGGCGCTCGGCGTGCAGACGCCGGAGGAGTTCCGCGAGGCGGTGGCCGACGGGCGGCTGCGCGCCGTCCCGGGCGTCGGGCCGAAGATCGAGGCGCAGCTGCTCGACGCGCTCGCCCGCGATCCGGAGCCGCATGCGCGGCAGGGACTGCTCATCAACCGGGCGCGGGAGCTGGTGGGCGGGATCGCCGATGCCCTCGGCGGCGCGGTCGCCGGCGACACGCGGCGGTGGCGCGACAGCTGCGAGCGGCTCGCCGTCGTCTCCGCCGCGGCCGACCCCGGCGCCGTGCTCGAGCAGTTCGCCGAGCTGCCTCAGATCGTCGCGGTGATCGAGCGGGCCGAGCGGCGCGCGGTCGGCCTGACGGTCGAGGGCGTCCCGGTCGAGCTCGTCGCCGCCGAACCGGAGCGCTTCGGGACGGTGCTGCTCCGCGCGACCGGCTCGGATGCCTACGTCGCCGCACTCGAGCCGCTCCCGGACGCGTCGGACGAGGAGGCGGTCTACGCCCGGCTCGGCATCCCGTGGTGCCCGCCCGAGCTGCGCGAGGCGCCCTTCCGCGGCGAGCCGCCGGCGCTCGTCGAGACGGGCGACATCCGCGGCGACCTGCACTGCCACACGACGTGGTCCGACGGGCGCGCGAGCGTCGAGGAGATGGGTCGCGCCGCGCACGACCGCGGCTACGACTACCTCGCGATCTGCGACCACACCCCGGCGGTCGGCGCCGTCCGCGGGCTCACGCCGGACGACGTCCGCCGCCAGGGCGAGGAGATCGCCGCGGCCAACGAGCTGCTGGCGCCGTTTTGCATCCTGCGCGGGATCGAGTGCGACATCCTCCCCGACGGCCGGCTCGACCTCCCCGACGACGTGCTGACCGAGCTCGACTGGGTGCAGGCGAGCGTCCACGGCGGCCAGCGGATGCCGCGCGCCGAGATGACCCGGCGCGTCGAGGCGGCGCTGCGCAACCCGCACGTGAGCTGCCTCAGCCACCCGACGGGCCGGCTCATCGGCCGCCGTCCCGAGAACGCCGTCGACCTCGACCGCGTCTACGAGCTCGCAGTCGAGCACGGCGTCTTCGTGGAGGTCAACGGCCTCCCCGACCGCCTCGACCTCAGCGGCGAGCACGTCCGCGACGCGCTGCGCGCCGGCGTGCGGATCGTCTGCTCGACCGACTCGCACGGGCGGGAGCGGCTCGGCAACATGGAGCTCGCCGTCCGGACCGCGCGGCGGGGCTGGGCGACGGCGGCCGACGTCGTCAACACGGGCTCGCTCGAGTCGATCCTCGGCCGCCGTTAGCGGCCGGAGCTCAGCCCGCGGGTCGCGCGCCCGCCTCGACGACTCGGGCCAGCTCGTCCGCCCGCGCCTGCGGCATGTTGCGCGGATGCTCGAGGATCGGATCGCAGTCGCAGGCGCCGTTGGCCGCTTCGATGGCCGCGCGCAGGACGGGGCCGAGCTGCTCGGCCTCGCCGGTCTCGACGCCCTCGATGACGATGTCGCTCCCCTGCACCAGATGATCCAGCTTCAGGTGCCCGATGGGCACGTGACCACAGAGGGACGCGGCGAGCCGAGCGGACATCGCGTCGCTCCAGCGCGCCGTCGGGGCGCTGTCGAGGGGGAGTCGTACGCAGGCTCCGACGCGTCCGGACGACAGGGTCTCGCCTCGTGCGGCGCCGGTGATGGCATGGCGCTCGGTCATGTGCTCTCTCCTCGATCAGCGTTGGTTCCAGGTACACCGCTCGACGCCGCGATGAAGCATGCCGGACGGCAGGACCCCACGTTCAGGGGGTCGCTGGCCGGCGAGCTCGAGCTGCTGCACGCTCGCGCGCCATGGCTCGCCTT